>CAYVNJ010000016.1:0-28717 GCA_964452865.1 uncultured Sangeribacter sp.
ACCAACGCAGGTCAGATCAAGACCGGTTCTGCAAGCCGTTCAGACCGTATGGCTAAGTACAACCAGCTTCTCCGCATCGAGGAGGAACTCGGCGACCGCGCAGTTTACGGCTACAAGAAAATCGCCCGCAAATAATATCGCAAAGCGGGTTGCCGTTAAGTCCGGTATAATGGATATTTAATATAGATATTAACTATATATTGATATTAATTATAAAGGACTTATCGGTAAAAGCTAAATTATTAGATTCACCGTCTAAACATTATATTGACAGGCTCATCCCGCGGGGTGAGCCTGTCTTATTTTAATACAATAATTGGTAATAAGGAAAGAAGTAATTTGGTAATTAGTATTGTGTTTTGGTAATAAAGAAAGTTGTTTTTGATAATATAAAAGGAAGTAATTAGGTAATATAAAAGAAATAATTAGGTAATATAAAAAGGAAGTAATTTGGTAAAATAGAAAAGAAGTATTAAATTTGTGGAGAGTAAAAATGATTGCGGTAATAGCTCAGTTGGTAGAGCATCAGCTTCCCAAGCTGAGGGTCGCGAGTTCGAGCCTCGTTTACCGCTCCGGTAATTATCTGATAATTGGCTTCAACCGATTATCAGATATTCTATTTTAGAAACGAGTGGCACACGGTAAAAAAAGCAACGTCAAGACAGGCAGATTTGCACCTTCCCCATCCGGGCGCATGCATCTGGGCAATATAGCCACTGCACTTGTGTCGTGGCTATCAGTCCGCCACGATGGTGGCCGCTGGATTCTGCGCATCGAGGACCTTGACCCGGATAGGTCGAAATATGATTTTGCACGACTCATTGAGGATGACCTTGAATGGCTCGGACTGACACACGACGAAGGTGGTCTTGCCGACTTGGGAGACCATGGGCCTTATTCTCAGAGCAGACGAGGCGACATATATAACCTTGCGTTCGAAAAACTTCGCCAGTCCGGAATGATATACCCGTGTCGCTGCACACGTGCCGACATCCTTGCTTCACGAGCGCCACATGCATCCGACGGGCGTGTCGTATATGGTGGTAAATGCCGACCGGCAAAAATGCCTTTCAAGGGTGGTTCGCCGTTACAACTTGAAAAAGCCGCCATGCGTCTTTTCGTACCCGATAAGGAGTTCGAATTTACGGATAAGTTATTTGGCACACAACGCGAAAATCTTTCGCGGGAATGTGGCGACTTCATAATTCGTCGTGCCGATGGAGCTTGGGCATATCAGCTGGCAGTAGCCGTAGATGACGCACTGATGGGGATGACGGAAGTAGTGCGTGGCCATGACCTCCTATCATCTACCCCGCAGCAACTGTATATCATGGAGTTGCTCGGTTTACCGTCTCCTGAGTATATGCATCTGCCTATTGTCTGCAATAAAGAAGGCATACGCCTGTCAAAACGCGACAAAGCACTCTCTATGGAGGAGCTACGAAAAAAATTCCGGCCTGAAGAACTGATTGGCCTTCTGGGCGCTTTGATAGGATTGCTGCCTCATGCCGAACCGATTGGAGCGGAAGAACTGGCCGAAATGTTCGATGTGACTAATATCCGGAAATGTGACAGCCTGATTTTACCGGACAGTCTTTCGGATTAATCAGCAAAAAGGGCATCAATCCGAGGACTGATACCCTTTCATAAAATACGCAAAGTGTTTTATTATTTTATGTGCAAATTATTGCCGTGGTTGTTATTTGCCGAGACGGGCGCGTTCGCGCTCTGCGTATGCGGCTGCTGGATAAGCGCCGTTCTGATATGAAGGATATTGCTTCTCTATCATTTCATAGCATTTGAGTGCCTCATCGTATTTTTTCAGCTTATCATATACTCGCGCTTCCTTATCGAGCACGCGGGGTGCGATTTCGGGATTGTTTTCCGAAGTACGGATTGCCTGATTGTACATTGCGAGCGCCTGGTCGTATTTTGCCATATTGACATAACAGTCGGCGAGAAGAACTTCAGCCGAAGCCATAACTACGCGGTCGCCGGTCTTGAACTGCTCAAGATATTTAGCGGCCTCCGCATATTTGCCGGCATCGTACAATGCCTCGCCGGCACTCAGTGCGGCAAGATTGCCACCCGGTGTACCCTTATACTGGTCGGCCACTTTCATATATGCTGCACCTGCTATCGAGTCATTGCCCGCGGCCTGTACTTCTACATTATTGAAAGCATCCATAGCCTTGGTCTGACCGGGTTTATGGATAAGGAAGATATAGCCTATGACGAGTAATGCCACGCCTGCCACCACGCAAGACCATAACATTATCTGCTTGCTATGACCGGCCATTTTCTGTCCTACTGATGTGAGCTGCTCGTTGAGAACTTCGATTGAGTTCTGTTCTTCCTGATTGTTATCGTGTTTTTTTGAAGCCATTGTCCGCTTGTTTTGGTGATGTTGCCACTCTATTGGTTTAGTGGTGCAAATGTACTTATTTTTTTGCAGACTACGAAATTTTCACACTGCATTTTTTTAATATTTCATTATTCATGCATTTTTCGTTAATTTCGCGTTACCTTTTTTTCGCAGTTCTACCATGAAACAAAGTCAGAATCTTCGTCAGGATTTGCGTCTGCAGAACCGCATAACCCAACAGCAGTTGCGCTATGTACGCTTGCTCGAGCTGAACGCGAGCGAACTGGACGAAGCGGTCGATGTAGAACTGGAAGCCAATCCGGCTCTCGAAGAGGAAAATGATACAGACAGTCAGTCAGCACCACTGCGCGACGATGACAAGGACATTCCTTATTACAGGCTGCGCGATAATAATCAGACACCCGGCGACCAGCACATGGAGTTTGTAGCCGCCGACATGGGGGAATCTTTATATGAACATCTGAACACTCAGCTTGACCAGCTCAGACTGCCTCCGGTAGAGCTCGCGGCCGCACGATATGCAGCGTGGAGCATTGACCCTAATGGCTATTTGCGCAGAACAGCCCAGGCATTGGCCGACGACATGCTTTTCAACACGGGCGAAGACCCCGGCACCGATGTCATGCACCGCGCCATAGACGTGATAAAGACTCTCGACCCGGCAGGAGTCGGGGCAGCGGATTTGAGAGAGTCTCTCATCCTGCAGTTGATGCGTAAGCCGGAATCCGAGACCCGGAACCTCGCACTCAGCATCTTGAACGACCGATTTGACGAATTTTCTCTCAAACATTATGATAAGCTGAGGCGCAGCCTGCATGTCGACGAGGCTGAACTACGGAAAGCTATTGATGCTATACTGCAACTCAATCCCAAACCAGGAGCGGCTTACGACCAGGACAACCTTTCAACGGTTTCCAAGGCCATGATTCCGGATTTCATTATCGATGTAGCAGACGATGACATTACTATCGAACTTGCGAATTCACACGATGATTTAAGAGTTGTGGAAAGCTTCCGGAATGCCATGGCAAGAATGGAGCGCGAAAAACGCCGCCGCGGAGACAAGGAGCGCGAATTTATCCGCACATGCTATACTGACGCACGCGACTTCATCACTATTCTCCGCAGACGCCGCGAGACTCTGTTTGCCGTAATTTCGGCAATTGTAAAAATTCAGAGGGAATATATCATCAGCGGCAATGAACACGACCTGAAGCCCATGGGGCTGAAAGACATTGCCGAACTGACGGGCATGGACCTGTCGGTCATTTCGCGTGCTACAAATGACAAATATGTATCCTTGCCGTGGGGAGTGAAACCACTGCGGTTTTTCTTCAGCGAAGCTTTCACTACCAACTCGGGAGCTACCACTTCAGGACGTGGAGCGGAAGCCGCCATTCGCGCACTGGTTGAGCAGGAAGACAAACAACACCCTCTGAGCGACGAAGCCCTGCGCATTGCTCTTGAAGAACAGGGATATACACTCAGCCGACGCACGGTTGCAAAATACCGCGACCGTATCGGAATTCCTGTGTGGCGCTTGCGAAAAGAGTAAAACCGGTTATCGGGTGCGACGTCGGCGCTCCGTAGGCGGTGCCTGATATACATACGCTCCCAAATCGGGGCGGCCGGTTGAAAGACGGAACAATCCGTCCATATCATACATACATTCCGTAGTGACATAATCAGGATTTCCAGCCCCTATTGCCGGAGAGTCAGGACGTAATCTATAATTGAAAATATAGTCTTCCCTCACAGTATAGAACAATGGGTCTGACTCCCAGATGCAATTTATGAAATGTTCGTCATCATCCCCCTTGGCCTTGAAAAGGACATTGCGCAGGTATACGTCCGACCCCGCAAGGTCTCCTACATTCAAGGCTGACGCAATACCGTAGATGATGCAATTTTCAAACGAAGCACGCATCAACGGCTGGTTGACATCCGATGCGTCTTTCTCAAGAAGATGAAACAACGACAGAATAGGCTCGTCAGGCACAGCGAACAGATAATTGTTGGCCAGCGTACATTGCACGAAATTATGCACCCCACCGTAGAGAGCCACTACAGCAGACGCGGCCTCCGAGAAACATACGCCGTAGGCATCGACAGCCGCATAGGAAGAAGTCAGGACACGTCCTTTAGAATTATGCAGCCAACTGTTGGTTATCACCAGTTTAGAACGCGAGAGGTCAGCACATGAGTCAACAACCAGGCCGAACACAGTCGAACGCATGTCGACATACGACATCTGATTGCCGAAACTCTCGGGAGCGATACGCACACCGCCCCACTGCCCGGCCATAATGTCATAGCTTACATCAGGCAATACATTGTCGAGACGGTCTCCGCGCATGTCTATCATCTTGCCCGTTTCTCCGTTGGCGAGCAACCGACCGCGGACTATCAGCGATGCCTTGTCGTGGAAAAGCAGTTTTACGCCCGGACGTATGTCAAGCGTCACCCCAGGTGCCACAACCAACGAGTCGAAAACAACGTATGGACGTTCGGGGGTAAGGGTCATATCGGAGTCAAGTGTAACAGCACGCAGACGTGTAACGTCCTGACCGTATGCCTCGACCACTACCGATTGCGCTACTCCGTTAGTAACAAAGTCCAGTTTATCCTCGACGAGAACCGGTTCATCAGAATTGCGGGGGTCGAGATAGCATTCGATAAATATATATATGGAGTCACGGCCTCTGATTTCAACATCGCGGAATTCCCTGCCGCTCATGCCGTCGACATTAAGGGTGAACGGAGTATCTTCACCACGGAAACGTATACACGAAATCATTACCGACTTCTTAGCATTATTGAATACTTTCAGTCTGGCTGTGGGGGTACCTACATCCGTAAAAACAGTATCGAATGAAACGGTGTCACGCGAAAAGGTGAGCACATCATTTGGTGAAGACGTGAAATCGTCTTCAATACACGAAACTACGGTTAAACCAAGCAATGCCACAAGGGTCAATAGAATATAGCGCATCTTGTTCATATAGATGAAACGAATGAGTAAGGTGTATTATTACTAACACTAACAACAATTACAGGCAAAAAACAGCCATAATTTGCCATGAAATATATGCTGATTGCAGGCGAAGCGTCCGCAGACCTTCATGCCTCGGGTGTAATCACAGCCCTCAGGGAATATGACCCTGAGGCTGAATTCGTATTCTTCGGTGGTGACCTTATGAGCAGGGCCGCAGGCAAGAAACCAGCCTTGCACTATAAGGAAATGAACGTCATGGGCTTCAGCGAAGTCCTTCGCAACCTGTCACGTATCCTATCCAACCTCAGAAAGGCTAAGGAGCTGCTCCTGAGCTACCGGCCCGATGCGCTGATTTTGGTTGATTACCCCAGCTTCAATCTTAAAGTGGCTCGCGCAGCCTGGAAAGCCGGCATCCCCGTCCATTGGTTCATCTCGCCCAAAGTGTGGGCCTGGAAAGAATTCCGCGTCAAGCAAATCAAAAAGTATGTCACAGCGATGTACTCTATCCTCCCGTTTGAGAAATCATTCTATGCCCGCCATAACTACAATGTGACCTATGTGGGCAACCCGTCGCTTATTGAGATGGACAGGGAGATTGCAAAGATGCCTTCTCTCCGCCATTTCTTCGACAGACAGGGTGTGACGGACAAACGAAAAGTCATAGCTCTTCTACCGGGTTCGCGACGCGGTGAAATACGCAACAATCTTCCCCTTATGATTGAAGCGGCAAAACAATTTCCGGAGTTCCAATATGTCATCGGAGGTGCACCCTCTGTACCATTGCGCTTCTACCGCAGCATTGCCCAAGACCCGGGCATCAAAGTTGTATTCGGAGCTACTCCGACCCTTTTGAAGCATTCTCAGGCAGCACTCGTAACATCAGGCACTGCCACTCTTGAAACAGCCCTTATCGGCACTCCTCAGGTGGTATGTTACCGAGCCAACGGGTCGAAAATTTCATATAAGATTATGGAAGCCCTGCTGAAAGTGAAATATGTTTCACTACCCAACCTTATAGTAGGTAACGAGATTGTACCTGAACTTCTCGTGCATAAATGTACATCGGCATCCATTGCGCGCCACCTTGCGCCACTGTTACAAAACAGTCCCGCCCGCGACTGGCAGCTCGCTGGCTACAAGGCTATGCGCCGCAAACTCGGTACATCTCTCGCGGCAGACTATACCGCCGAGCTGATAGCGGAGTCTCTGGGACTTATAAAGAGAGAATCAGCGGGGAAAGACAAATCGCCACACCGTCATCATCCCCGCAAAAATAAATAAGGAAGGGCAGCATCGTGAGTCACGGCACTACCCTTCCTGTTTAACTATGAGGTCATTCAACCATCCTTTTCGTTACGTTTAATGCTTATTAGCCTTTATCACTAATTTATAAATCACCCCATCAATATTTACCTTCGGGTGCGTTAAGTTCAGAGTGCCTGATTTCGTAATTGTGATAACAGCTCCAGGAATCTCATCTATCGTCAAATTATAGTCTCCTTTCTTGCCCTTTTTCACTGAATATATTAATGGTTCTTCGAAGAAATCTTCTTCACTTTCTATAATCCTAACTTTAGCAAAATTTTTATCTATCAACGTTATTTCCACTTCAATTTCCGAATAAAATTCATCTTGGGTTTTATTCTGTAAGAGTTGGCCTGTACCAATAAATTTTCCCGCTACTTTATTAGCCAATGCATTTCTTGATTTATTAACTTTCGTTCCTACCGAAGAAGATTCATTGGCTTTGCCTGAAGATGCTTTCTTACGACTTGATTCACTTCCATCTTTAGTCATTGGTGTATTCTTCTCTGGATTCGGATGCAGCAAAGTCATAGATAATTGTGGAAGGTCCAAGACTTGATTTTTTACATATCCAAAACTATAGTCATAAGTTGTCTGACGCAATCTGGCCTGTGAAGGGATGCCAATTGCGCAACCAATACCTGACACAGCTGCAGATGCGCCACAAATCATAGCACTTGCTGATGATATGTCATCATCTCCATTTTTTTCAGCACCAATTATAACGATTAATGAACCAAGCATACCTCCAATACCTGCGCCCGTAAATGTATAACCACAACCAAGTGCCAACTTAGTACCATAATGCTTATTTCTTTTAAGATTCAATCCCATAGGAACAGGCACTCCTGAGTCGGGTAGAGTGGCTAATACATATCCGCAGTAACCTTCCGAAGGAACAGTAATCTTTATATTCCCTTTATCAGAAAGTTGTGGTTCGATACTTCCAGTCATAGGCAACGTAATCTTAGTGCCAATCGGAGTGCTGATAGTAAATTTCTCGTTTGTAGTGCAGCTTATACTAATCGTCGCTACTATCAAAGATATTACAATCTGTGTTATCGTCTTCATAAATATAAGGTAATTACATATTTAATTATGATAATAGAAATCATTGAAAATCAATCAATGAACCTCTAAGATATGAATCATTAACATTTGTATGTATTAAAAAATCACTCATAACATCTGTTGTCACCGACTCAATATTATTGGGTATAATAAACATAAACATGTTTTCTGCTAAAGCATCGGGCTTTTTTGAATAAATCTTATTAAACGCATTACTCACATTTCTCATGTCGGCAGGCTCATTGATATTGGAATTTACATAGAAATTGGTGACAAGTTTCTCAAAAGTATTTCCATCGTCTACTGAATATGAGATACATACGCTGAATTTTATGGATGACTGATTATAAGGCACATCAATAAAACTATTAAAATTTTTACTTGTTCTTCCAATCCCATTTATCTTGTATGCTTTCGACATGGCTATCAAACCCTTAGGTCCTATATTTATAATTGGCTGGTCTACACGAGTCACGGTATTTTGTGAATAGCCGCCAGTGGTGCTAGCCGTTCCTAAAGATATCCCTGACGCTAAAGTACCTATTGGGCCACCAAGTCCCAAGACACTGGTAACGGCTCCAAGATTAAGCGTAGTTGAGTTTGTTTGGCTTGAGAAAGAACCTTCCGTTGTGGAATACGTGTTGGGGTCAAAATAAGATACAGAATGACCGTCAGGCATAATTACAAACGACTTGGTCTGGTCAATAGTAAGAATACCATCCGTAAGATTATGCACCACTGGTTGAATATTCCCTGTGTCATTAAAAAAGTATTCGACTGAGATTTTAGCTTCGTCAGGAACTTTTGTAGGCTGATTAAAATCAGTCCTCACACTTTGGTAGCTTACACCTGAGATTAACAAGTTTTTAGTAGAACAGCTGCATAACAACCACACTACGATAAAAAGAAAACAAATCCGTTTTAACATTGGATTAAACAAATTCCACATCGCCCGGGTGGAAAGTTAGTTTAACAAAAAAGCGTAGGACGATGTTCAGTTTATCTTCACGGGGCATCGCCAAACGCCTTGTCTACAATAAACAGTCCACTCCCACGCCTTATCGAATATCAATACCCATTGTATGAGAGTGGATATACGACAAGCATGAGCGTTTGTTGACTGCTATATCCCGTAGACTAAAAATTTGGCGATTTTCGCGAAAGGATAAAGCATGAAACGCTTCTAAATATGTACGTCCGCATTTTACACGGACAATGCAAAATTAGTAAATTTTTTTCATTCGAATAATAATGATACGTGTTATTAAATTATTAGGGTGGCAACATGTGAATTCCTTCATGTTGTCACCCTTGAATAATTAATTCCTTTCTACTTTTTCAGTCAAGCATATCGGGGCGAAGTCGACGTGTGCGCTCCAAAGCCTGTTCCAATCGCCATTCTTCAATCTTAGCCTGATGTCCGGATAATAACACCTGAGGCACTTCCCACCCATTATATACCGAAGGCCGTGTATATACGGGAGGTGCAAGAAGTCCGTCCTGAAAAGAATCTGACAGTGCCGACTGCTCATCGCCAATCACACCGGGAATAATCCTTACTATAGCATCGGCAATTACAGCCGCAGGCAGTTCTCCCCCGGTCAGCACATAGTCGCCTATAGATATTTCCTTGGTGATAAGATGCTCTCTAATCCTATAGTCAATACCTTTATAATGCCCGCACAGAATGATGATATTATTCAATAGCGACAATGAATTGGCCATAGGTTGCGAAAATTGCTCTCCGTCAGGCGACGTGAATATAACCTCATCATATTCACGCTCCGACTTCAATGCGCTGATGCATCGGTCGACCGGCTCAATCATCATAACCATTCCGGCCTCACCTCCGAATGGATAGTCATCGACTTTCCTATGCCTGTCAAGAGTGTAGTCGCGAAGATTGTGCAGACAAATTTCGGCAAGCCCTTTGTCACGAGCCCGCTTCAGTATAGAACAGTTTAGCGGACCCTCGAGCATTTCGGGCAAAACGGTAATTATGTCAATACGCATAACCGTTTATTTCTCAAAAGTATCAGAGTCTGATTCAAGGATAAGCTCAGTCCCCATTTCCTGCCCCTTGCGGGTGGCTGGAATACCATTCTTCATCCATTCCGGCATCGGTGCACCCTTCAGATAGTGGTCGAAGAATTGCTGTAGACGGATAGTTATATCCTTGCGGTTCTTGCGTGCGCGGATATTATGAGCCTCGCCATTATATTGAAGCATCCACACCGGCTTCTGCAGGCGGCGGAGCGCCATGAACATCTCGATACCCTGATACCAGGGTACTGCACCGTCGTTGTCATTATGCATGATAAGGAGCGGTGTGTTCACACGGTCGGCATAGAACACAGGAGAGTTGGCAATGTAAAGCTGAGGTGCATCCCAAAGGTTGCGACCTATACGGCTCTGACCCTGCTCATATTGCGGTTGGCGTGAAGAACCGGATTCCCAACGTATACCTCCGAAAGCAGACGTCATATTGGCTACCGGAGCACCTGACCCTGCACATGCAAACATGTTTGTGCGTGTCACGAGGAATGCGGTCTGATAGCCGCCCCAGCTCTGGCCGTCGATGCCTATGCGGTCTTTGTCTATAAACGGATAACGTTTGCATAAATCTTCCACACCTGAGCAGATATAATTATAGGCGCTTTCGCCAGGTATGCCAGGAGCATAATGCACATCAGGAACAAAGACTACGTAGCCACGGCTCACGTAGAAAGGATAATTAATCCAGCTCCACGAAGGCTCCATAGTATAGTGCAGATAGAGGTCCTCGCTATTCTTTTCATAGAATACCACGAGCATCGGATATTTCTTATTTGGGTCATAATTCTCGGGAGTATAGAGGACACCTTCACACTCAACACCATTGTATGCATGCCACTTGACAAGGCAGGCATCACCCCAGCTGTATTCCTTCATCTGAGGATTGGCGTCAGTAACCTGCTTTGCCGATGCGGGATTACCGTCGGTCGATACAAAAAGATTGGGAGATGTTGAGAAGTTGGATTTCTGATAAATAATCACCGGGGCATTCTTGGCTTTCTTCAACTGGCTGAAAGTAAATGTATCCAGCAGTTCTGTTTTAGGCCGTGACGCATTGCGTACATTAGTCATTGAGGCATAGCCATGGCGCTTGTCCGTATAATCAAACAGGCTGAGTAACGCTGAAGCTGAAGGGTCTATGGCCACCTGTTCCGGGTCAGTCTTGACATAACGGTATCGGCGATTAGTCTTGCGACCCTCGCCGGCTGTAAGACAGACCGGAGCTTTCTTACCCGTCGGGTCAAGCATCCAGATGTCGTGACGGTCGTATACAAGAAATGCGGCATCATCGTTTGTCCAACCGGCATCGCCGTAGGGCTGACGCTCAAGAGGTATATCCTGGTCTTCCTCCCACACCGGATAGGGCAAGTTTTCTGTAAGACAGCGTGTCTCGCCGGAAGCGACATCATACACATAGTAGTTGCGGTCGGCAAACCACCACACGTATTTTCCGGCAGGTGAAAGTTCAGACATATCGATATGTACTGTACCTACAGGAGTTACCTTGCCTGTGGTAACGTCTATTACAGACAATTCCTCTGGGGCTGCATAGTCCCACTGCTGCTGTACAATATATTTCGACGGGTCATGGATTAACGCTACCGGAGCATCCCAGCGGTTTGCACTCTCGACACGCTGCAACGGATTATCCGCCAACAGAACTTCGTTGAAGGTAGTAAGGTCAATGGCTACAGGATATGTATGTTTGCGAGTCTTCTCAACATTATGGTTCTCCTGCGGGGGTGTATAAGGAGCATCCCAACGCCAGATGTCCAGCTCTGCACGTTCGAAATCAACGATAGTCGTATCATCGGGCGCAACCTGAGGCGCAACACCCACAATGAGTCTGCGGCCGTCATGGCTGAAACGAGGGGTGGAATACTGATTGAGATAGAGGTCTTTGGCAGCTTCTTTCTTGATGAGACGTTGAAATTTGGCATTAAGCGAATCAGCCTTATCGGCAGGCATGCCCTCCGTATTCGGGCGACGGAGATGTTTCTTAGTGCCTAACGACTTGACGACATTTATCTCACGAGCATCAGAAGCGCCGTTTTTAAGGTCAATGTAGTACAGCGATGTCTTTTTAGTGCCGCTCTCGAGCGAATCGTCGGAAGCGGTAAACGCCATTGCAGAACCGTTGTCGGCAAACACAGGTGCTCCATAGAACTTACGTCCGGGCTGATAAGTTCTTACATCACCAGGTCGTGTTGCCAAACCGTATATCACACCGTCGACTGCTGTTGAATCTGAAGAATGATGTTTGGTGAAGGCAGCGAAGTGGCGGCCATCTTTAGAAACTTCATAACTTTTCACCCATGGATGACGCGCTGTCGCACCGGTAGCAAGGTCTACTACCACAAGGGGCTGGCCGGACCTTTTATCATTCAGCGCTTTGGGCTTGATGTAGGCTGTGTCAGAACTGAGGTAAGCAAGTGTTGCTCCACCTTTACCACTTAGTTTATACGAAGATACACGGGCTATTTTTTCCACTTTGCCGGTAGCCAGATTGACTATGGCAAGTGAGTCCTGTGGCATATCGAAATCTTTCTTCTTGTCAATTTTTGCCTTACGTGTCTGCTGATATGTTGGCTCAATAAGTGCAACAGCCCATTGGGAATTTTGAGTAAATGCCGGTCGGATGCCGCGCTCTATGCGTATCTCTTTGCCTGTCTTTGTGTTGCGGAAAGTCAACATGCCGTCTCCCTCCTGTGGGTAAACACGGAAGGCAGTCCACTGGCCATTGTCCGAAACAGCCTCGGCACTGACCCTTTTCCATGCATCGAAGTCATCGTGCCCAAGAGCCTTTTTGGCAGTCGCACATATTGCGGTGGCACTCGCGGCACACAACAACCCTATTATTAATTTCTTCATTTCGATATAGATAGATTAGTTGATTATTTTCTTATTCCCCTCAGTCAACCTTGTGCAGATTATGCCCCATACGGGTCTTTTTTGTATGCATGTAGACTCGATTGTACTCGTTCGGTTCAATTTCAAGAGGCACTATCTCCTCAACTGACAGACCGTAACCCTCAAGACCGATGCGCTTGACCGGGTTATTAGTCATGAGTTTCATTCGGCGGATGCCAAGTTCATACAATATGTTAGCACCCACACCATAATCGCGTTCGTCGGCACGATGACCGAGATGCAGATTGGCATCCACAGTATCCATACCGTCTTCCTGAAGTTTATAAGCCCTAATTTTATCCATAAGACCTATGCCACGACCCTCTTGACTCAAATAGACAATCGCTCCGCGACCCTCACGCTCTATAGTACGCATGGCCTCATGCAACTGCTCACCACATTCGCATCGTTGCGATGCAAAGATGTCACCGGTTGCGCAGCTTGAATGAACACGCACGAGAACTGGTTCACCGTCGGCCACATCACCTTTCACAAGCGCTATGTGCTCAAGACCTGTGGCTTTCTCTCGGAAAGGTATTATGTGAAAATGTCCGTATGCCGTTGGCAAGTCGGCCTCGACCCCTTTCTCAACAAGCGATTCATTACGAAGCCGATATTCAATCAGGTCGCGTATCGAAACAAGCTTGATACCCCATTCGTCAGCACGGCGGCGAAGCTCGGGCAAGCGCGCCATGGTTCCGTCATCGCTCATTATCTCCATTAACGCCGCCACAGGCTGCAGCCCTGCGAGGCGTGCAAAATCAACACCTGCCTCAGTGTGACCGGTACGTTGTAGTACACCCTTATCCTGGGCATAAAGAGGATTGATGTGCCCCGGACGACCAAAAGTAGCGGGGGTTGACTCCGGGTCGGCAAGTGCACGGATAGTTGCAGCTCTGTCATCTATTGACACACCGGTAGAACAACCTTCAAGTTTATCTACAGTTACAGTAAACGGAGTTCCGAGTACTGATGTATTGTCGTCAACCTGCTTATCAAGACCCAACTGCTTGCAACGCTCAAGAGTTAGCGGTGTGCATAATACACCGCGTGCATTTTTGAGCATGAAATTCACCTGCTCAGGAGTAATTTTTTCGGCAGCGACAATCAGGTCGCCTTCATTCTCACGGTCTTCATCGTCGACCACTATTATGAATTTACCTTCTCGAAAATCGGCAATAGCCTCTTCTATCGTATCCAGTTTGATTTTCGTATCCATGTATGCGTTTATATAGTTTGCTACAAAGATACGAATTTTTTCTTTTCAGAGCAGGATGTTGAACACGCAGCCTGAGATAATGATGATTACAGTAACTACTCCAAAGAATATTCCTATCAGCTTCCAAGTCATGACTTTCTTGAGCAAAGTTGCTTCCGGTAATGACAGACCTACTACTGCCATCATAAAAGCAAGAGCTGTCCCAATAGAGACACCTTTTGTGACAAAGACCTGAATGACGGGGACTATACCCGCTGCGTTAGCATACATCGGGACTGCGAAAACCACAGCCAATGGAACTGCATACCAATTGTCGGGCCCCATCCACTGTGCGAAGAACTCATCAGGCACAAAGCCGTGTATTCCTGCTCCGATTGCAATACCGATAAGGATATATAGGAAAACTCCACGGACTATCACCCATGCGTCGTGTATGATGGTCGGAAGACGTTTGATGAACGGGAGTTTTACTGCATCCCATTCTTTCGACTCAGCCACAGACTGTGCCTGAATCTGACGAACCCAGGGTGTAAGCAAATGAGTGAGTTTCATTCTGCCGAGTATCATACCGCCAATCATTCCCATTATGATGCCGCTGGCAATATATATGCCTGTGATTTTCCATCCGAATGTGCCGGCAAACATTGCTACTGCCACTTCATTCACTAACGGAGAGGTTATCAAAAAGGCAAACGTAACTCCTAACGGAATACCACCTTTGACAAATCCTATGAACAGCGGAATAGATGAGCATGAACAGAAAGGTGTTATTGCACCGAATAGAGATGCAAATAAATATTCCAGCCCATAAAATTTACGGCTTGACAGATAACACCGCAGTTTGTCAATCGGGAAATAGGCGTTGATTACGCCCATTATCGCAGATATAAAGAACAATAGAACGGTAATCTTGATGGTATCGTAAAAGAAGAAGTTGATAGCACTCCCTAAATGCGACTCCGGAGAAATACCAAACACTGTATAGACGAGCCAATCAGCAAATGCCTGTATCATATGATAAGTGCTTTGACTTGTTCGACAGACAGTTTCTGACCTTTGGAAACAACCTTTTCATCAACTACGAGAGCCGGAAGCGACATTACATTGTATCCAATGATTTTCATCAAGTCCTCTTCTTTTTCTACCGTGGCATCAATGCCAAGTTGTTTTACTGCTTCTATGACTATGTTATAAAGTGCTTTACAGCTTGAACAACCTGTGCCTAAAACTTTTATTGTCATATGATTAAGTATAATTATGATGATTTTAGAAATATATGATTATGCAATAGTAGACACCCACTCCGAGGAATAGAACCCCTACTATTATATTTAGCCATTTCTGTATGGTCTGCATCTTGCCATAAAATTCTCCCACCCTTTCCACGCTGAAAGCCAATATCCATGCTACAACAAGAACAGGTAGAGCCGTTGCAATGGCAAAAAGGATAGGAAGCAACCATCCCGCGGTAGCAGTCACTGACATCGGAATAAGCATCCCGAAATAGAATATTCCACTCGAAGGGCAAAACGCCATTGCGAAAAGCACACCAAGAAAGAATGCTCCCCAACCACCTTTCTTTGCAAGCTCTTCACCCTTGCCGTCAAGACCGAATTTTGGTAGGTTAAGTTTGTTGCCGAAAAGCATAAAAGCCCCCATAATCAAAAGGAGAGGACCTATCAGCAATTCTCCCCACTTACTCACATTCTTCTGAATACCGAACACACTTGCACCTTCCTTCAGAATTGCAATAAGGATTACACCGAGCAGTGTGTATGCTATAACACGCCCCAAAGTATAGAGTAGGCCATTAAGGAATATCCGACGTTGGTTCTCAATGTCTTTGCTGATAAAGCCGATAGCAGCGATATTGGTTGCAAGCGGACAAGGTGAAATTGCCGTGAGCAATCCAAGTAGAAACGCGGTGAATACCGGAGTCGTGCTGTTGTCAAGCAAAGTCTGTAGCCACTCCATACTATTTAAGAAATTCGTTAATTTTATTTTTTATAAGAGCCTGGATTTTTGCCTTGTTGTTCACTGCATAGCGAAATCCGTCGTCTGTCATGTCTGCAACTTTTTCCTTATTCCCCTGCTTGCGAACGATGATTAACGATGACCACGCAATCTGATATTTATCACCTAATTTTTCACCGGCTTTTGAAGACAGGTCAATTTCTCGGAATTTAACTTTTCCGGCTTTCACTTGCTCTACATACTTGCTTGCAATAAGCTCTTTAGTAGCTTTCTCCAAAGCCACACAAGTTCTGCATCTTTGTGGTCCGTGAAAGTACAATACTTCTACAACGGGCGCTCCCACAATTTTTTTAGCGGTTTTAGTCTGTGCATTGCACAAGACAAATGGGAATGTAATCAACATTACCAATAACAGATACTTAAATTGTCTCATAGGGTTATATTAGTTTTTTGTTGTTTGCCTAACAACGAACATTATGGATAAAATTTTTAGCTGCAACAACTTTCCTTTTTTGATGGACAACAATCATCGAATAGTTGAGAAAATAGCTGTTTTGCCAACATCCAGTTATCAGGATTAATACAGTAGCGCACTTTAGGTGGCTCAATTGCTCCTTGAATAAGTCCTGCCTCTTTAAGTTCACTCAGATGCTGCGATACAGTGGCTTTGGAAATAGGCAATACCTCGTGAATATCACCGAAAAAGCACTCGCTTCGTTGGGAAAGAAAACGCAAAATAGCCACCCGCGTAGGATGTCCCATTGCTTTCGCAAAGCGTGCAAGTCTCTCTTGTTCAGATGTTATCTCCAATTTTGCCATTTCTTTCCTTAATTTATGTTCGCAAAAATACGAACAAATATTTATTCTTCCAAATTTTTGCAAAAATTTTTTACTCAAAAAGTATTCAGGACATTATCATCTGACTGCAGAACGTTTGGCGGGCTCCATGTGGATATTAATGATTGAGTTTGAACCAAATGCTTGTCTGATTGCATTTTCAGCCGCCGTTGCCTTTTCATGTGCTTCTGCAAGAGTAATACTCCCGTCCATTTTCGCATGCAGGTCAACGGCAATTCCATTGCCGATGCGACGCGTACGAAGATTATGTATGCCAACTATCCCGGGTACGCCCATTACGAGTTTGATTATCTCTTTCTGTTTGTCATCTGGCAGAGAGGCTTCAAGCAGTTCGCTGATGCATGGTTTAACGATTTCGTAACCACTCTTGATGATTAAGATACTGACGAGGATAGCTGCGGCAGGGTCAAGAATTCTCCATTTGTCTCCAAAGAACATTGCACCGGCTATACCGATAAGTGTTCCAACTGACGAGATAGCATCGCTGCGATGATGCCATGCATTGGCAATCACAGCCTGCGAGTTAAGTTTTTTACCACATCGGATTGTATATCGGTACAAGCCCTCTTTTGATAATATGGAGATGATAGCTACAAAAAGAGCAAGCATTGTCGGACGCTCCAAAGCTTCACCTTTGATACTGCGCACAACTGCTTCAACACCGTTTATCATAAGTCCGATGCCGGCAAACACCAACAAAACACCTATAATCATAGTAGCCAGTGTTTCAAACTTACCATGACCGTATTCATGCCCTTTATCCCGTGGTTTGCCAGCAATCTTAACAAACACGAGAACTATAACATCGGATATAAAGTCGCTAAGCGAATGC
This sequence comes from uncultured Sangeribacter sp., assembly GCA_964452865.1. Taxonomy (GTDB): domain Bacteria; phylum Bacteroidota; class Bacteroidia; order Bacteroidales; family Muribaculaceae; genus Lepagella. Next base: position 17,606 of record CAYVNJ010000016.1, read on the forward strand.
ACCGCATCGGCAACCATGGCCGAACTCCGTCCTACGAACCCGGCAATAAATTTAAGCACTATAAGTACTGCATTTACTGCAGAACCTTTCAGAGTCACAGCGTATATCTCTTTTTCCCGCACTTCCATCTAATGGTGTATAGAATTATCGTCATATCAATTAGTTATCCGCAAAATTATTGTCATGATATATTACTTCCAAATTATTTATAAAGATTTTTGAACTACGTTGTTTTCACACCCGTTATATTACTGAACTCCATATTGATAATTATGAATGCTGAAAATAAGATTGACGGCATGTTAACTCATGCCGAAAACGCAATCCTTGTGATTGACATGGAAAACGATTTTGTTCTTCCTGATGCACCGATGAGAGTTGCCGGGGCATACTCCACCCTCCCCTCTATTGCAAAATTTCTTGATTTTGGCCGTAAGAACGACTGGGCGATTATATATATTTACCGAATTCATCGCCGCTCAGGGGTAGATGCCGAAATTTTCCGTCGACATTTCTTTGAGGAAGGACATCCGTTCTGTATCGCCGGCACAAAAGGTGCTGCAATCCCTGATGAGATTGCACCACACCCAGGCGACATAAGTGTCGAGAAGCAAAGGTTCAGTGCATTTTTCGGCACAGACCTCGACATCATTCTCCGGGGTCTGGGTGTAAGAAATGTTTATCTGACAGGCACTCAATATCCCAACTGTGTGCGCTCGACGGCTGTTGACTCAATGAGTCTGGATTATAACACATTCGTTGTGACCGACTGCTGCTCGGCGGCCTCTGAAGAAGTGGCAACAGCTAATATATATGACCTGCGCAATATGGGAATACCATGTATCCCTTCAATCCAAATCATGAAATTATAAAAACAGACAATGAACAGTAAGGAATTGAAAATAGAGAAACTATGGAATGCAGAGTATATCAAAGTAATGACATGCAATTTCCTGCTCTTTTTCTCTTTCTACCTTCTCACTCCCCTGCTCCCGTTATATCTGGACCAACAATTTAATGCAAACAAGGATATAATAGGACTCGTATTGTCGGGATATGTTGTCGCGACTCTGCTCGTGAGGCCGTTCAGCGGCTTTATTGTCGACAGCTTCAACCGGAAGAAAGTTCTAATGATTTGCTTCTTCTGCTTCTTCATCGTCTTCGCCGGCTACGTAGGTGCAGGAACTTTATTGATGTTTGCCATTATCCGCACCATACACGGCTTGCCGTTCGGCGCTGCTACAGTAGCCAACAGCACTGTGGCAATCGATGTTCTTCCATCTTCCAGGCGCAATGAAGGTCTCGGTTTCTACGGACTGAGCAATAATATAGCCATGGCAATAGCACCGACTACCGGCATCTATATATATTCGCTTACGAATAACTTCGCGTTGCTGTTCTGGATATCGTTGTTTGTCGCAATGAGCGGTTATCTGTTGTCGACACGAGTGAAAATACCTCAGCGTGAACTGGTGACTGACAAACCTAAACTGAGCCTGGACCACTTCTTCCTCAGCCGGGCATGGCTTCTGGCCATAAATATAATGCTCTTCGGGCTTTGCTGGGGAATATTGAGCAATTATGTGGCTATCTATGGCAAAGAAAAACTCAATATTACAGACGGGACGGGAATATTTTTCATGATATTGGCAATAGCGCTTGTAATAGCCCGACTTATAGGACGCAGACAGCTAAGAGCCGGTCACCTGACTCAAAATTGCACACTTGGTGTCATCCTGTCATCAGTAGGCTATATTCTGTTCGCCATGTCGAGCAAATGGGGAGCGTGGTGTTACTACGGTGCAGCTATGTTCATCGGTCTTGGAAATGGGCAGATGTATCCGGCATTCCTGAACATGTTTGTCAAAATGGCTCGACATGACCAAAGAGGCACAGCAAATTCATCAATTCTCATATCTTGGGATTTAGGAATGGGCATCGGAATACTGCTCGGAGGTGTTATTGCGGAATATATCGGTTTCACCGAAGCCTTCTCGGTGGCAGCAGCGATGCAGATAGCCGGAGCTCTACTCTTCATTGCCCTCACAGCAAGGTTTTTCGTACGCCGACAACTACCCGAAAGCTAAATACTTTTTGATACATAACATATAAACACACAGACAATATGGGAGACCATAACGGCTTCCCATATTGTCTGTATAACTCCGCTTGATAACGGAGTGATGTCAATTCAAAAATTATTTTCCGGCAATGTGGTCGGAAACAGTAAGGCTTGCACGCCCTTTGGCACGACGGCGAGACAATACTTTGCGTCCGTCCTTAGTAGCCATTCTCTCGCGGAAGCCGTGTTTATTCACTCTTCTGCGATTGGAGGGTTGATAAGTTCTTTTCATCGGTATAATGTTTTAATTTGTTTTTGCTTACTTTTCGGACTGCAAAGGTAGCAAACTTTTTTATTTGTACAAACCTCTGCACCCACACTTATTTTATATTTAGAGACAAGCAGCTGTCAATCAAGTAATTAATGTGTATCAATTTAATTTTGACACTTTGTTGCATAAATTATCCGGTAATTTTGACAGCGTAAACGAAACTTTTTTATCCGACATCATGTACAAAAAAATACCTGTTGCTCTGGCAACATCCTTACTGCTTTCGTCAACTGCCTATGCCGATGGTAATATCACGGGTGCGGTATTCAACAAAAAGACATCCGAACCAATCGACTACGTAAGTGTAACCCTTGTCAATCCGCAGACTGGAACAGCTTTGGAATTAGGAGCAATGACCGACAGCAAAGGGCTCTTCACAATAGCAAATGCACCTGCGGGCAAGTATATTGTACGCATAAGCAACATCGGCAGTGTGACACAGGAACGTGAAGTTGTTGTCGGCAACACTGACATCAATCTGGGACGCATAGACCTGGCCGATGATATAAAACTACTTGAGGAAGTTGTCGTTGTCGGACAAAAAAGCCAAATGACAATAAATTCCGAACACAGGATTTTTAATGTTGGCTCAAACATTGCTTCAGCCGGAGCTTCAGCCGATGAACTGCTTGCTGCAGTACCATCAGTCGATGTAAATGCAGACGGCGAGATATCGTTACGCGGAAATTCAGATGTACTCGTATGGGTGAACGGTAAGGAAATGGGTATGAATGCCGACAACCGGGCTCAATTCCTCCGCCAGATACCTGCAGAAAGCATAGAAAGCATAGAAGTAATGACCAATCCCTCGTCGAAAAACAGCACTGAAGGCACAGCAGGCATCATCAACATTCGACTCAAGGAAAACCGACATCATGGATATTTCGGTCATGCTGAGGCCAACGTCGACAGTCATGGCAGCGCAAGCGCAAGTTTCAATATCAACGTCAATGAAGGTAAATTCGCATCTTATGCGGGCTTAAGTCTGAAGACACAGCGCAAGCCGGGAGGTTCGACTTCCTACCGTACCTACGACGAGTGCGACTACTACATGAACTCATTCGGCAAGAACAAAAAACGTGAGAACAGCATGTTCCTCCAACTCGGCACAAACTATACTCCGAATGATAACAACACATTTTATATAAGCGCTATCGGAACACTCGGCCACAAATGGGGACATACAAACACAACCCACCTCAGCAATCTACCGGGACAATGGCAGTCTAACTTTATCAGCATGCGTGAAAGCGGTGATACACGAGGTGCGAACATTCTGCTCGGATATAAACACTTATTCAGCAAGAACCATTTCATCGACATGAATGTGAGCTATAATATCTGGCAAGGTCCAAACGACAACCGCACGTACGAAAATTCTATCATGCCTGACGATACGGAAGATGCCATGTGGCAAAACCAACATCAGGATGTCAAAATCAGCAACTGGGAAGCTGCTCTCGACTATTCAAACATGATTCTTTCATGGCTGAAGTTCGAGGCCGGATACAAAGGTAACTACAACCATGAAAACAGCCCTGCATCATATTATTCGGGACTGACTCAGGACAACATGGTTCTCATTCCCGAGTTGTTCAACCGTTTTAAGTATGATACGGACATAACCGCCCTATACATCAACTTTTCAGGTCATTTCGAGAATCTGACTTTCTCGGCCGGGCTTCGCGGAGAGGCGTGGCAGACACGTACCCGCTCATTGACTTATGGTCAGAATGACGCTGATGTGCCGATGCTGAAGAAAAACGACTTTTCTCTTTTCCCTTCAGCCTCTATAGGATGGTCTTTCCTCAACAAAAATGAGCTGAAACTAAACTATTCGCGCCGTATACGTCGCCCATTTGGTCCGCAGCTTAACACGTTCGAGAACATTTCAGACCCATCTGAAGTACATCTCGGAAACCCTCTCATCGAACCTGAATACAGCAATGCAGTTGAACTCACTTATATAAAGAACTGGCATAGACACATGCTGTCGGCATCAGCATACGTGCGTTCACATACCGATATGATAAGCCATGTCAGTTTCCTTGCGCCAATGGCTTCCGACCCAAGCATAAACACAATGTACTACGGTCATGCCAATGTAGGCAATATGCTCAACACCGGTGTAGAAATTATTTCACGCAACACCCTTTTCGACCGCCTGACTCTGACGACGACTGTAAATCTATACAACAGTCACCTCAAAGCATGGAGTACGGAATATCCTCTCCACGACAGTTTCTATGAAATCTACGGGAAAAAGCAGGACCGCTTTGCTTGGGACGTGCGTTGCATGGCCTCCGTACGCCTACCCTGGGAGATGACATTCCAGGCAACCGGTAAGTACAACTCCCGCCGCGTAACTGCTCAGGGCACTCTCGAACACGACTGGGAAGTTGAAGCCGGTCTGAAGAAGAATATCGGAGCATGGGGTATTTCACTGCTGTGCAAGGACATTTTCGACTCAAAGAAGTCGCATAACATCCTCTTTGGCAACGGATATACCCAATCAATCAGCAAATGGACGGGCGGACGCACATTCCGTCTGGCTGTGACATACACATTCGGCAAGACCAAAGGCAGAAGTAACGAACGTCATCAACACGTCAACACCGGTGGCTATGGCGAAGACCATCAACATTAATAAGAAGTTAAGTGCAAACAACCTATTGGTTATGAAGACCGGGCTGATTTCTTTCAGGAGTCAGCCCTATTTTATCTCTACACAAAACAACTATAACACAGCGCATTACCATTTCTATCTAAAAAATATTTCCAAAAAACTTGCACGGAATAAAAAAAGCTCTTACCTTTGCACTCGCAAAACCATTTAAGGAGAGATGGCAGAGTGGTCGATTGCGGCGGTCTTGAAAACCGTTGAGGCTCACACCTCCGGGGGTTCGAATCCCTCTCTCTCCGCAATGAAGAAACCTCGCTTGAATACAGCGGGGTTTCTTCGTTTGAATATTTTTCAAACTATATATGGCCACACAAACTTCATTCTGGAATATTGACCGGATAATGAAACTGATTATCGGGCTTGGAATTGCTGCAGGGGTCGTTTTCCTGATAGACTATCTCAGCGATGCATTACTGCCATTCTTCGCAGCTTGCTTAATTGCATATATGCTCCAGCCGCTGGTTGAACTTAATAGAAAATGGACACATGAGAAGGGGCGTATTATCTCGTCATTACTCACTGTGACTGAAGTGACGGTAGTAGTCTTCGGAATTGTCTACATTTTCCTCCCTCACGTTCTGAAAGAACTGGATGTACTTGGGAATATTCTGCATGAAGTGACAAGCGGCAAACGTCCTCTTCCGTCTGAATTTGAGGGTATTGTCAGATATGTGCACACGCATTTTAATCCTAATGAAATCAAAGACATGATTTCAGATTTTCACCTGGGTACTATCATAAGCAAAGGCACTTCACTACTCAGTGAGTCTCTCAGCGTGTTGATGCAACTGCTCGAGTGGGCAATGACACTAATTTATGTGCTGTTCATACTTATAGACTATCCGCAGATAAGTCGAGGATTTAAGATGATTGTACCTTATAAATATAGGGAGGGAGCTGTATCGGTGGTAAGGGATGTCCAGGACAGCATGAATCATTATTTTCATGGGCAGGGGTTTGTAGCCCTGTGTGCCATGATTCTTTATTGCATAGGCTTTTCTATAATTGGGCTTCCATTGGCAATTCCATTGGGATTGTTGGTAGGTGTGCTATATATGATTCCGTATTTTCAATATGTCACCATAATTCCTGTCGCTGTAATCTGTCTTATTTATTCATTGGGAGGTGCAGAAAGTTTTGCTTCTTTATTCGGCAAATCTCTATTGGTCTACCTCGCCAGTCAATCATTATGCGACTATATAATAACCCCCCATGTGATGGGGAAAGAAATGGGTCTCAACCCGGCAATCATACTTCTGGCTTTGTCTGTCTGGGGCAGTCTGCTCGGAATAATAGGAATGATTATAGCGTTGCCTGTAACGTCGCTGATAATGTCGTACTACGAACGATATATCTCCAATCCGCGAAGCAATCAGACGAGCGCAAATTCAACTCGCGACAACACGGATTGAGGAAGATTGACTAAATTTAACTGATTTTCTTGCTGCTATTTGGGATAATGTTATTAACTTTGCATTGCTACTATGCCCTCTGAGGACATGACAGCAATGACAAATTATCAATTTACACGCTTTGCGACAGATTGATAAGACTTGGTACATACCCCTACAATCCCTTACTTCCGCGCAGAAAGCACAGTAAGCAAGGGAAGAAAAAGTGTATATGTACCAACATAGAGTTTTCGCGGTAGCACAATATCACAACCTTTGGATAGCCAACAAGATAGGAAAACGAGTTTCTGTGAGTTTGCGGAAGAGATTTTATCATCTGAGCCGTCAAATACCATAACGACCTATTCTTTGGAAGCCCTATTGAGTTGGATGCACCGAAGCAAGACAGACACTATCGATGCGGATACTATCCGGCAATGGATTGCCGAGATGCTTGTAAAAGGCATGAAGGTCTCTACTTGTAAGCGATATTACGGCAAAGTTCATTCAATCTATAATGAATGGAACGGCAAGGAAACTGCCAGCCCGTTTGATGAAGCGAGAATCGAATTCGGGTCGCTGAATGAAACGCATCCAGACGAAACAGAACGAAATCTGGGAATGGTAAAGCGACTGATGAGCAAGAAAGAGACATCTGAAGATTGGCTGTATATCGGCATATTTTTTTACTTGTTATACACGCCCTCGGCCTCACTGCATGATGTAATAAATCTGAAATTTGACTCTGTTCAGAGCATATGTCAGCAAACCGACGATATCATAAATGCGTGTGATTCATCGCACGGAAGGCAATATGTCTTCCCCTTGAAACAAGGGAAGTCGCGCCCTAACGAAATAGCTCAGACTCTCACCAAACAACTACAGCAATTATTATCGGCTGCAGGAATGCGATTTGAGTATGGATTTTCCCGACTGTCCATAACTTCAATATGGATTGCCGCTGCCTTGCGTGAGAAAATAAGTCTGGAGAATATACGGGCATGCATAGGAGCAATCCCGCGAGAATATCAAGCCCTTTCTCTCGTTGGCAGAAAAGAGATTGACCGAATGACTGAGGAAAGAATAGTTCGTTCTGTTGCTAACTCAATCAATAGCCAGACAAAGCAGTGGTTTGTAATGAAACTGCGTAAAGGCGTAAGTGTTGATGACGTAAAATCCGCAATAGTAAACCAACTGCCGGACATCTCGGAATCGATGATGCTGTACTACCCTACTCGTACTGAAGTTCACAAAGAAGGGCACAAACGCATTACGGAAGAAATACCTTATCTCCCCGACGTTCTATTCTTCAAAATACCGCATAACAAAGTAAGAAGTCTGTTTGCCAAGATTGGAGACAAGGCCTGGTGCTACAAAACATCTCTCAGTCAGGACAGCGATTACTTTGTAATCTCCGATAGACAGATGACCGTCTTCCAGCAATGTGTGGGACAATTCACCCCGGACATTCACATGGAGTTGGTTGACATGAAGCGTCCCTTGGAAAAAGGCAGGAGGGTGAAGGTTGTAGGAGGAATGATGGCCGGCTACGAAGGTGAAATACTGGATGTGGAGGACACTCCGGGCAAACGCGTATTCTTCCTTGCTATTTCAGGCGACACCCAAGCCCGTTGGACCGCCTACGTCGACGACCTCTATATCCAACCCCTGGAGTAATTAAATATTTACGATGAAAGGAATTGTACTTGCCGGTGGTTCAGGCACAAGGTTATATCCGATAACTAAAGGAATCAGCAAGCAGCTGCTGCCAATTTTTGACAAGCCCATGGTGTATTATCCTATTTCCACGCTTATGCTTGCTGGAATACGGGATATACTGATTATATCGACTCCGAGGGATTTGCCTATGTTTGAAGAACTACTCGGCGACGGAAGCAATTTCGGAGTGAGGTTTTCCTATAAAGTTCAGCCTTCGCCAGATGGCTTGGCTCAGGCATTTATTCTCGGAGAAGAGTTCATAGGAGATGATTCGGCGTGCTTGATTCTCGGAGACAACATTTTTCATGGCAGTTATTTCATACCTAAACTCGAAGCTGCAATTATCGATGCTGACCAAAATAACAAAGCTACTGTTTTCGGATATTGGGTAAAGGACCCGGAAAGATATGGCGTGGCGGAGTTTGACAAGACCGGCAAATGCATATCTATTGAGGAAAAACCACAGCATCCAAAATCAAATCATGCGATTGTAGGCTTATATTTTTACCCTAATAATGTTGTAGAAAAGGCTAAGCAAATCAAGCCCTCAGCACGTGGTGAACTTGAAATCACAACTCTGAATCAGGAGTATCTGAATGAAGATAATCTGAATATACAGTTGTTAGGCCGGGGATTTACTTGGCTTGACACAGGGACTCATGAGTCGCTGTTTGAAGCTTCGGCATATATTGAGGCTATACAAAAACGACAAGGATTAAAAGTTGCCTGCTTAGAGGGTATTGCTTATCGCAAAGGCTGGATTTCTGAAGAAAAAATGCGTGAGGTAGCACAACCAATGCTAAAAAACGAGTATGGTCAATATTTGATGAATGTTATTGAGGAAGTCAATCATAGAAGAGCGAAGTAAATTTATGAAACGCAACTTATTGATAACAGGAGGTGCCGGATTTATCGGCAGTCACGTAGTCAGATTGTTTGTCAACAAATATCCGGATTATCACATATTCAATCTTGACAAGCTGACTTATGCCGGCAATCTGGCTAACCTTAAGGATATTGAAGACAGACCTAACTATACATTCATAAAAGCCGACATTGCCGAGCTTGACGATATGCGTCGCATTGTTCGCGACAACAAGATTGACGGCATTATCCATTTGGCGGCAGAAAGTCATGTAGACCGTTCTATTAAAGACCCGTTTACATTTGCCCGAACCAATGTTATGGGCACATTATCGTTGCTCCAAGCTGCAAAAGAATATTGGGAATCTCTGCCGGAAAAATATGAAGGCAAGCGTTTCTACCATATATCGACCGATGAGGTTTATGGAGCACTGGAATTGACAAACCCGGAAGGCATCGAGTCTCCATTTACAACCTCAGCATCATCAGAGCATCATCATGCCTACGGAACTGAGTTTTTCTTGGAAACCACTAAATATAATCCTCATTCGCCATATAGCGCATCGAAGGCCTCGAGCGACCATTTCGTGCGAGCTTATCACGACACCTACGGATTGCCGACTATTGTGACTAATTGCTCGAACAATTATGGACCATATCAATTTCCTGAGAAGTTGATACCTTTATTTATCAACAACATAAGGCAGCGCAAACCTTTACCTGTATATGGAAAAGGTGAGAATGTAAGGGATTGGCTCTACGTTGAAGACCATGCGCGCGCAATCGACACTATTTTTCATAGAGGTAAAATTGCAGAAACATATAATATTGGAGGTTTTAACGAGTGGAAAAACATTGACCTTATAAAGGTACTGATAAAAACAGTAGACCGACTGTTAGGTAATCCGGAAGGCTATAGCGACGAATTGATAACCTATGTTACCGACCGTCTCGGCCACGATATGCGCTATGCCATCGACAGCCGTAAGCTCCAGCGTGAACTTGACTGGGAACCGTCGCTCCAATTTGAGGAGGGAATAGAGAAAACAGTCCGTTGGTATCTTGACAATCAAGAATGGATGGATAATATCACTTCCGGCGACTACGAACGCTACTACGAGGAAATGTATAAAGATAGATAAGTCAGATTATCTAATATAAATGGCAGAGCAATCCCTAAAAAAGCAGACTTTTAACGGAGTCATCTGGAAAATCTTCGAAGTCGGAGGTACACAGATGATTCAGTTCGTCATAAGCATTGTTCTGGCTCGACTCATTTTGCCTGAACAGTTTGCAGCGATTGCCATGTTGTCTATATTCATTGCTGTAGCAGGAGTATTTATTAATTCCGGATTTGCTACGGCATTGATGCGGAAAAATGACCGCACACAAGTAGATTGTAGCACAGTCTTTTATTTCAACATTACAATTTCGGTGCTTTCATATTTAATTCTCTTCTTGATAGCACCATACGTTGCGGAGTTCTATAATCTACCGGAATTGAAACCGATATTGAGAGTTTCATCAATAACTCTTGTAATAGGCTCAACAGCAGGAGTTCATCGCACCCTCTTCTCAGCGAGGATGGACTTTAAATCGTTGGCTAAGTATAATATAGCAGCACTGATAATATCCGGATGTGTAGGTATGTATATGGCCTACAAAGGTTTTCAAGTATGGTCATTGGTCACACAATCAATAGTATCAAGTGTAATCAATACCGCCTGTATATGGTATGCATCTCCATGGAGACCGAGTTGGCAGTTTTCTTGGATTTCACTTAAAGAATTTTTTAGTTTTGGTTCGAAGTTATTAGCATCTGGGTTGCTTGACACAATATATACAAACATGTATTCTGTAGTCATAGGTAAATTCTTTCCTCATTCAGATTTGGCATTTTATAATCGAGCTTCGGGACTAAAAAGCATGGCATCTTCGACCCCGACAAGTGTCCTACAATCTGTGACATTCCCTGCGTTATGTAAACTACAAGATAGCGATGACGCATTACGTTCAGGCTATAGAAAAATGCTTCAGGTTAGTGCGTTTGTAATCTTCCCAC
>CAYVNJ010000017.1:0-28587 GCA_964452865.1 uncultured Sangeribacter sp.
ATGACCTGAGAATGGAAGCATACAACACTGCAGTCAAGGAAGAGTATCGCTTCGGCGCTTACGGCGACGCAATGCTCGTCCTTCGCTAAAAATTTTTCAAACCGCAATAATTTCCTTACATATCAATGGAGTACAATCATAAAGAAATAGAAGCCAAATGGCAGAAATATTGGCGCGACAACAATATATACAAGGTTGATGTCAACCCTGACAAACCCAAATTTTATGTCCTCGACATGTTTCCCTATCCGTCGGGTGCAGGACTTCATGTAGGTCACCCGCTGGGTTACATAGCCTCCGACATTTATTCACGCTACAAACGCCAGCGCGGCTTCAATGTACTCCACCCCATGGGTTATGATGCCTACGGTCTTCCTGCAGAGCAATATGCCATACAGACCGGTCAGCACCCCGAGGTGACTACCGTACGCAACATCGAACGCTACCGCAATCAGCTCGACAAAATAGGATTCAGCTATGACTGGAGTCGCGAAATACGTACTTGCGACCCTGAATATTACCGTTGGACACAATGGACATTCATGCAGATGTTCAACAGCTGGTATGATAACAACCTGCAGAAAGCGCGCCCCATTTGCGAACTCGAACAATATCTGGACGTGCATGGTACCCAAGGGCTGAATGCGGCATGTTCGCACGAACTCAGCATCACTGCGGCGGAATGGAAGGCCATGGATGAGAAGGCCAAGGCTGATGTCCTGATGAATTACCGTCTGGCATATCGCGGACAGACAATGGTGAACTGGTGTGCGGAATTAGGAACCGTGCTTGCCAACGACGAAGTGAGCGAGGGAGTTAGTCTGCGTGGCGGGCATCCTGTGGAGCAACGGCTTATGACCCAGTGGTGTCTGCGTGTATCGGCCTATGCCGAACGACTTCTCCGAGGTCTCGACAATCTTGACTGGACAGATTCGCTCAAAGAGACCCAACGCAACTGGATTGGCCGAAGCGAGGGCGCGGAAATGCATTTCCGTGTAGCCGGCTCTGACATTGACCTTGAAATCTTCACCACCCGCGCCGACACTATTTTCGGGGTGACTTTCATGGTGCTTGCACCGGAAAGTCAATATGTGAAAATGGTGACGACTCCCGAGCAGAAAGATGCAGTCGAGGCATATCTGGCCGAAGTGCGCCATAAAACCGAACGTGAGCGGCAGGCTGAAAAGAAAGTGAGCGGCGTATTCACCGGAAGCTATGCAATAAACCCGCTGACCGGGAAGGAAGTACCTATCTGGGTGTCAGACTACGTTCTGGCCGGATATGGCACAGGTGCAATCATGGCTGTACCGGCACATGACTCCCGCGACTATGCCTTCGCGCGCCATTTCAATCTGCCCGTCATACCGCTTATAGAGGGTGCCGATGTGAGCGAGGCAAGTTTCGATGCAAAATCAGGCCGGATGATTAATTCGGAAGGACCGGAACTGAACCTCAACGGACTTGAAGTAAAAGACGCCATAGCCCGCACCAAGGAATTTATCGAAGCAAAGGGTCTCGGCCGCGTAAAAGTAAACTATCGGCTACGCGATGCAATCTTCAGCCGCCAGCGATACTGGGGTGAGCCTTTCCCGGTTTACTACAAAGACGGAATCCCTCATCTTATTGATGAAAAAAATCTTCCTCTCCTGCTCCCGGAAGTCGATTCTTATCTGCCGACCAAAGACGGTGAACCTCCTCTGGGTCGCGCCAAGGGATGGACAACACCGGAAGGCTATCCTTTTGAACTATGCACGATGCCGGGATTTGCCGGCTCGTCGGCCTATTATCTCCGCTATATGGACCCCCGCAACACGGAAGCTCTCGTAGGCCGTGAAGCTGATGAATACTGGCGCGACGTCGACCTCTACATCGGCGGCACGGAACACGCCACCGGACATCTAATCTACAGCCGTTTCTGGAATAAATTCCTCTACGACCTCGGCCTGATTGTCAGCGATGAACCTTTCCGCCGACTCGTCAACCAGGGCATGATACAGGGACGCTCAAACTTCGTCTACCGTATCAAGAACACAAATACATTCGTATCGGCAGGTTTGCGTAAAGACTATGATGTGACTCCTATACACGTGGACATAAACATAGTGAACAACGACCGCCTCGACACGGAAGCTTTCCGAAACAGCCGTCCGGAATATTCGGATGCGGAATTCATACTCGAAGACGGACAGTATGTATGCGGCTATGCAGTGGAGAAAATGTCAAAATCCATGTTCAATGTTGTAAATCCCGACGACATAGTGGAACGCTATGGTGCTGACACACTACGCCTCTACGAAATGTTCCTCGGTCCGCTCGAGCAGAGCAAGCCATGGGATACCAACGGCATTGACGGCGTGAACCGCTTCATCCGCAAGTTTTGGAACCTGTTCGACCGCGCCGACATGGCAGACCGTGGCGAAATGAGCCGCGAAGTAGCGCGTTCGGTCAACAAACTTGTCAAAAAAGTCACTTCCGACATCGAGAATTTCTCGTTCAACACCTCTGTGTCCGCTTTCATGGTGTGTGTCAACGAGCTGAATGCCGCAAAATGTACCAATGCCAACGCTATAGAGACCGTTGTCCGCGTAATAGCACCTTTCGCCCCGCATCTTGCTGAGGAAATGTGGAATCGTCTGGGACATGAGAACAGCGTAGCCGATGCCGAATGGCCTGAGTGGGACGAAAAAGCCCTTAAGGAGGACAACGTGAACTACGCTGTGTCGTTCAACGGCAAAGCCCGCTATACAATCAGCCAGCCGGCCGATGCAGGACGCGACGAAGTGGAAGCGGCAGCCATGTCGCACCCTGACGCAGCCCGCTGGCTCGACGGAAAGACTCCCAAGAAAGTTATCGTTGTGCCGGGAAAGATTGTCAATATCGTAATTTAAGCCGCGCAATAAAAACCCTCTTACAGCGTTAAAAGACTAAGAGCAACGAAATGAAAGAAAAAAAGACTCTTGTATTCGCGACCAACAACGAACACAAATTGTCTGAAGTGCGCCGCATAGTAGGCAACCGCTTCGACATACGTTCGCTTGCTGAGATAGGATGCCATGATGACATACCCGAAACCGGCGATACCCTTGAGGAAAATGCCTTGCAGAAAGCCCGCTGGGTAAAGGAGAAATATGGTTTTGACTGTTTCGCCGACGACACCGGTCTTTCTGTAGTCAGCCTCGGAGGCGCACCCGGAGTAATGACCGCCCGATATGCGGGAGAACATTGCCAACCGGCCGACAATATAGCCAAACTACTTAGGGTCATGGAAGGCGTAGTTGACCGCAGAGCCGCTTTCAGCACCGTTATAGCCCTTCTGTACGACGGAAAAGAATACACCGTAGAAGGCCGGATTGAGGGAAGAATTGCGGAAAAGGAAATAGGCACTGACGGTTTCGGTTATGACCCGGTGTTTATCCCGGATGAAACCGGTTTGAGCTTTGCCCAAATGGGTGCGGATGCAAAAAATGCCATTTCTCATCGAGGGCGCGCTGTATGCCGCCTGCTGGAGTTGCTCGAAACACTCTGACACTAAAAAGGACAAAACGCCAATATTAAAACGATTTTGATACTCAGCACATGATACGTAAGACATTATACGCCCTGCTGACAGTTCTGGCCGCCATGATACCGGCAGCCAGGGCCGCAGTAGCGCCTGCCGGCGACTGGAAAATACATCAGACATTCCCATACAACAACCAGTTTTCAGGAGTAGTCGACACTAAGGAGCGCGTCTTCATGCTTGTACGCGGCCAGGGATATTGGGAAGGTGCGGTAGGCTTCAGCATCATCTACAACACACTTTTTGTCTATGACAAAGAGGCCGATGAAATAATTGGCTACAACAAACGGAACTATCTGAGTGAAAATATCATCCAGACAGTAGACTATAACCCCGACAAAGGTTATCTGCTGATTGTGTACAATTCCGGCAATATCGACTTGCTCTACGACGACAACCGGGTAGTAAACATTTCCGGTCTGAAGTCGTTCACCATATCATCGACAAAAAATGTCAACGCGATAGCTTTCGACCCGGAAAGAGACCGTGCATACCTTGCCACCGACTTCGGCTACATAGAAATTGACGACAAAAAAGGACAGATTGCCGATTCGCGTATATACAATGCCAAGCTGACCGGTGCATTCCGCATGGGTGATAAGTTTTTCGTATCGACCCGCGACAAACTCGGCTATGCACCAGCAGCAGACCGCCGCCAATCTATGGATGATTACAAGGCGTTGGACGGAGTGACACAGAAAGACCTGCTGAAGGTACTGCCACTCAACGACAATCAGATAATCATCAACCAGTATTCGCCACAGTATGTCTACGTGACAACAATTGACGGGAACAACTATGCCAGCAACAGGCAAGTGACGAAAACTAACCTTAAAAGCCTGTACCGCAACCGCGATGGCTACATGATGACCGGTGAAGGCGACCTCTGCCAGATTAAGTCCTCAGACGGTTCGGACAATCACATAAGCTGTCCGGACGGTACGGCCGGTCAGTTCTTCGGTTCGTGGGACTTCAACCAGTTCTGGGACCTCAAGATGCGTGCAGGCATTGCAGGTCGTAAATACAACAACGACACATGGACTCTGACCAACGACTACATCATACCCAATGCACCGGCATCGTTCATGTGTGAATATATGACTCCGACTGACAAATGGGGCCTTTTGGTCCACACTCATGGTGTCAATCAGGTTTTCACCACCGACTGGATTGGTATGGACATGCATCTCACAGGTTATAAAGACGGAGAATGGCATAAATTAGCTCCTGTATGGAACAATCCAACCTACTCATCAGTCAGTGCAGACGCCGACGGCATTGCTTACGACCCTCGCTACCCCGACTGGGTATTCCTGGGTTCGCGTAGCTCAGGATTGACCCGACTCAATCTTGCCGACCCCTCGGATGTACAGATTTATTCACGCACAGGCAACGGTCTGAAAAATCTCGCCGGATTTCACGCAATAATGGGTTCAGGCTGGGCTTACGCAGGAGCTCCTTCGTTCGACGGCGACGGCAATCTCATGTTCATGATGCTGCAGCCGTCGGCAGGAAAGACCAATCTTGCCATCTGGCCGTCGGCAGACCTTAAGAATAATAATGTCGACGGAATAAAGTGGGTTCCGCTACCCTCGGAATTTGCACTAAGCTGGAAACAGCATTCTAAAGCAATGCAACATTCGTCGAACCGCAACATCATCATAGCAGTCGACGGCAACTGGGACGGTCCGCTGCTCATACTTGACCATAAAGGCACTCTTGATAATTCAGCTGACGATGTGGCTGTCGTACTCTCAAAGGTTTACGACAACACGGGCGCAGCACTGTCCAAGACCGCTATCAACGACATATATGAAGACCCGCGCACGGGTCTCGTATGGATTGCCGGGTCTGAGGGTGTATTCACTTTCTATCCGCATGAAATGATAAAGGGCAAGCACACTGTACAACGTGTAAAAGTGGCACGTAACGACGGAACAAACCTTGCCGACTATCTGCTCGACGGTGTGGGTGTAAATAAAATATGTTCCGACTCACAAGGGCGCAAATGGTTTGCCACAAACGGTGCAGGTGTTCTCTGGACAAACGCGTCAGGCACTGAAATTCTCGGACAACTGACTGAAGACAATTCCTATCTGCCCCACAACACAGTATATTCTATTGCCCAGGACAAAGGAACAGGCTCGATATTCGTATCGACCGAGAACGGCATAGCACAATATTTCGTACCCGGTACAGCCAATTCGTCTGAATCTTCAGGCAGCGACCTTAAGATTTATCCCAACCCCGTACGCCCGGACTACCTCGGCTGGATTAACATCGAAGGCACACACGACAACGGCATAGTCAAAATCGTCGATTCTGCAGGCACACTTGTAAGAGAACTAAGCGCGGAAAACGGAGTATGCCGTTGGGACGGCACTACCATGGACCACAAACGTGCCCGCACCGGAGTCTACTATGTTGTCTCGATGCCCGGACAATCCTCTGAAGAAAAAGATGTCAAGAAAGGCAAACTACTGATAGTAAACTAATCCGGACAACAAAGAAAAATTCACGGCTGTTCCCTAAGTTACAGGAAACAGCCGTTTTTTCATCTATAATATTTCACATCTAATATCGGATGACCATTCAATAGTCTGAACGCGGAACGTGGTTTGAAATACACGAATTTTCCTCCGGACGGTGTAGTAAAATCAACAACATCCACTTCCACACCCCAGGTGATTTCATCTGTGGAATACATCAGTAGCCGTGGATTGTCAGCACACGACAGTTTAGTCCCGGCTGCGTATACGTATCCGTCTTTAAGGTACAAATTAGAATCACACATGACGCCAGGCTGCAAATCAACATTCTGCAATACTGCAGGAACTACTCTGAGCCTTTTTGTACATTTCGACATCACTATGTCGTAAGACCACCGAGCCCATGTATTATAGTGTTCATCAACATCCGGGCGTTTAAGGGCAGCCAATTTTGTCTGATAATCAAGCGTATGATTATAAAAAACCAACCCGTCGGTACTGCTGAGATATGCTTTATCAATTTCATCGTACTCCCGTACAGATTCGGACGTCTGTACACTCAAAGCAATCAGATGATACATAACTATTCCACAAATCAGTATGGTAGCTGCCGACGATACGTACGGCCGTGACCCGGTTTCTCTCGGTTGAATATCACTCCACAGAGTCATAATGCCGACAATAGCCATCGTTTCTCCCGCCCACACGGGTCGGACAATGTCAATCTGCACTGTACGGATGACCATGACAGTCAGACAGACAATTATCATTAACAAATGACGACTATCTAACCTCCGTCGATAATGAGGCAACAGGGCAATGCAACCGAGCAGAATAAAATATGCAATTGACAAGAAAAACTTACGATAATAAAACGGTGTAATCAATGCGGACAAAGTCGGGGTGCCCTGCACCCGACTGACCATACCTGGAGTTGTCATAAGCAAAACAATACCTGGTATGAGCAAAGCCCACAATAGCCATTGTCTGGAAGAAGCCCTACGCATATTTACAATAAGCCAGACTCCACAGCCACAGAAAAGGGGCACGGAAAAACCTTCGTGCCAACAGCCGGTGAGAAGAGCCACCATAATTGCCCCCGCTTTTGAAAATCCTGACCGATTTTGCGAGAAAAACAAACAGTAGTATGTAGTAAACATACATGCACCTACGACATAGTTGAATGCAAAATCCAATACCGACATACTCTCATACCATGGCAAGGCAAGAATATATGCCGCAAGTCCGAAGGCCATTGCTACCGGTTTTCGCAACACATGTGCGGCACGCCACATTGAAATAAAAGTCAACAAAACCGATATGGCAGCAACAGATGACCCGAAACCGCGACCCAGAGGGACGGTAAACATATATATCATATTGCCCAGCCGGATGTTATCTGTAGAATATCTCCACCTTAACTCCGCCAGAACATCAGCAATATATCCATGGTTCGGATGAGTATGATAGTAGCTGAATGTTATGTCGTCATTCAGGGAGGGAAACACCCACCATACATATCCCCAGACTACAGCTGCAGCCAACGCCGACATGGTGACCACGAACCAGGGCATATTTATTCGTTGCCGCAAATTGGAAATATCAATGCTCGACATGGGAACAAAGATAACAAAAAAATGTGCAACGGTTGGCAGCTCTCGACATTTTTGGCTATATTTGCGCTATGTACTGCATTGACCCGACAACGTTGACCCGAGACGAGGAAGACCGTATCACGGAGGCTGCATTTGCCGAAGTAAGACGTGCCTATCTCCTGAGCAATCATCGCAAGCACATTGAGATTATTGACCGTGCTTACAGGTTTGCTCGCGAGGCACACCGCGGTGCACTCCGACGCAGCGGCGAGCCATACATGATGCATCCGATTGCCGTGGCACAGATTGTCATATCTGAACTCGGACTGGGGTCGACATCAATATGCGCAGCATTACTACACGATGTTGTGGAGGATACGGAATTTACCTACGACGACATAAAGGCGGAATTCGGAGAAAAGATAGCCGACATTGTGGAAGGCCTCACAAAAATTTCAGGTGGTATATTCGGCGATAAGGCCTACGTGCAAGCCGAGAACTTCCGAAAGCTGCTGCTGTCAATGTCGACAGATACACGCGTAATTCTCGTAAAAATGGCCGACAGGCTGCACAATATGCGCACTCTTGACTCCCTCAGCCCGGAAAAGCAGCACAAAATTGCCGGGGAGACACTATACGTATATGCACCGCTGGCTCACAGACTCGGCTTATTCAAAATAAAACTTGAACTGGAAGACCTTGCTTTCCGTCATGAGCATCCCGACAAGTATGCCGAAATCATGTCGTTGGTTGACGAAAGCAAAGCAAAACGCTCGGCTATAATCGACCGCTTTGTAGCTCCTATAGCAGAAAAGCTTGACCAGTCAGGCTTCCGGTATGAAATAAAAACAAGGGTCAAGAGCGCCTACTCCATCTACAAGAAAATGGAGTCCAAGCACATTCCCTTCAGCGAAATATACGACGTGTACGCCATACGCGTGATTTTTGAAAATGAAGACGATGCGCTCGAAAAGTTACGTTGCTGGCAGATTTATACGTTCTTCACCGACGGCAACAGGGTACACCCCGACCGCCTGCGCGACTGGGTCACTACTCCCAAAGCCAACGGCTACAGTGCTCTCCACCTTACCGTCATGGGTCCCGAGGGGCATTGGATTGAAGTCCAGATACGTTCGCGGAAAATGGATGACATCGCCGAACTTGGCTACGCCGCGCACTGGAAGTACAAGACGGGAGAAACATCTTCAGAAACAGAGTTGGACAAGTGGATGAATACCGTAAAGGACATCCTTGCCAATCCTGAACCAAATGCTATTGACTTTCTCGACACAATCAAATTAAATCTCTTTTCTTCCGAGATTTACGTATTCACACCTAAAGGCGACCTCATAACCTTACCGCAGGATTCCACTGTGATAGACATGGCATTCGCAATACACAGCGAAGTGGGTATGCACTGCATAGCGGCCAAAGTCGGCCATACACTCGTGCCTCTATCCCACCGTCTGAACTCCGGCGACCAGGTCGAGATTATTACCTCGGCAAGCCAACGTCCGCAGCTAGAATGGCTCGATATGTGCCGTACAGCCAAAGCACGAAGCCGTCTGCGTGCCATTCTGCGCCACGATTTGGCAGAGACTGGCGTCAGCCAAAGCATCGAAGAGCATCGCTCCGGCAAGCGCTCGCTGAAAATCACTACCGACTCGGCAATAATCGATTGCTCACTGACTTTACAAAGCGGACCGGCCGATGCTCTTGACACACTGATTGAAAACATAAGCAAGATTGAAGGAGTCATAGACATACACACCGACTCAGACCCCACCTGACAATAAAAATATGGCAACCAATACATCCAGAACAAAGCTCAATCTCATACGAACAGGTCTGCTTCTCGGAGCAGTAGCAATAGTGCTGGCCCTACTTCCGCGGATAGGACGCGCATCCTATTCCTACGAGCTGAACCAACCGTGGAAGTATCCTCTTCTCACAGCGCCTTTCGACATGCCCATTCTACGCGATAGCATGACAGTCAACATGTTGCGCGACAGCATCGACCGTCATTTCATACCTTTCGTAATGAGCGACGGAGATATAAGTCGCGACAATATGTCCATTTTCAAGATGAGCCTCCACGGACATGTGCCCCCACGTACCGAAGCCGCCCTTACCGATGCTCTCGGGTCGCTCTACCAACGTGGCATAATGTCAATAAAGCTTGCCGACCAGATGAGCCAGCGCGGGCTGACCGAACTGCGCACCACACATAATGACGACAACCCTAATACCGCAGCCGTAATTCCCGCAGCCGACATGCTGACCCCGGCCAGAGCATACGCATACGTCGATTCCGTTTTCAAAGCCACAGAGCCTGATGCAAACGATGAACATGTACGCACAGTGGCCACTGCCCTTAAAGCTGCACTAAGCCCCAATATCGTGGTCGACACTCTGTCGGACCGCAAATTCCGAAATCAGGAATACCTTAACGTGTCGGCAGCACAGGGCATTATAAAACAAGGCCAGAGAATCGTGGACCGTGGCGAAATCATTACTCCGCAGATTTACTCAAACCTCCACACCTACGAAGAAATGCAGCTTCAGGCATCGGCCGAAAGTTCAATAACAAGCTATTTCTTCCTTGGGCAGGCTCTATATGTTCTTGCAATTTTTGGCGGTCTGTATGCCTTCCTCTACACCTATCGCCGTAGATTCTTCAACAGCATAACGAAGATGACGTTCATAATGACCTTCATCACGCTCTTCACACTACTTACGATTGTTCTGTTTGAAAATTTCACTTACGGCATTTTTATCGTACCATTTGCGGCTGTACCGGTCATCCTGCTCGTCTTCTTTGACTCACGGACAGCAATATGCGGACTTGTCGCCACCGTAATGCTATGTACCCTGATTGCCACATTCCAGTTTCAGTTCATTTTCATGCAGCTGGCAGCAGGTCTCGCAGCCACATTCAGCATCAATCAGTTGTCGAAACGCTCGCAACTTCTCCGTACAGCATTCATAACTTTCATCGTATACATCGTCACGTATTGCATAGCACTCCTCATCAACGACGGCGATGTGTCTGCGCTCACATGGAAAGTACTGACAATGTTCCTCATAAACTCAGTACTTCTCTCATTCGCCTATGTGCTGATTTTCCTCATTGAGAAAGTATTCGGATTCACCTCTACGGTGACTCTTGTCGAGTTGAGCGACATCAACAATCCACTCTTGCGCGAATTGTCCGAAGAAGCGCCGGGCACATTCCAGCACTCCATGCAAGTCTCCACACTTGCGTCCGAAGCCTCACGGGCAATCGGCGCCAACACACAGCTTGTCCGCACCGGCGCGCTATACCACGACATAGGCAAGATGTCAAGCCCGATTTTTTTTACGGAAAACCAGCATGGCATCAATCCGCACAACGGCCTTGACCCCGCCACTTCGGCAGGGAAAATAATCAGCCATGTCACAAAAGGTCTTTCCATGGCATCTAAAGCCAAACTACCTCAGGTCATAAAAGATTTCATTTCTCAGCACCACGGTCGCGGATTGACACGGTATTTCTTCACCACGGAGTGCAATAATCATCCTGGAGAGTCGGTTGACCCCGCGCCCTTCACATATCCCGGGCCTGACCCGCAGTCTCGGGAAACGGCCATTCTGATGATGGCTGATGCCGTGGAAGCTGCCTCACGCAGTCTGAAGGACTATTCTCCACAGGCTATAGACGAGCTCGTGGACCGCATCATCGATTCGCAGATGAAGGAAGGTAGATTTAATGAAAGCCCCATATCATTCAAAGATATAGGGATAATCAAGAACACATTCAAGAAGCGACTCGCAACAATATACCACTCGCGGGTGGCATACCCCGAACTCAAACGGGAGGTGGCTCAGGAACAGCCATAAACTCCGGATGGATTTTTTTTGCTAATTTCGCGCTGCAACTTTCAGTACGCCACTGACGTTTATCTCTTGACACAGCACAACAACTCATGGATGACAACAATATAATCAAGAACGCCACCGAAAGCGACTATAAATACGGCTTTACTTCCGACATCAAGACCGACACAATAGCAGCCGGCCTCAATGAAGACGTAATCCGCCAGATTTCCTCTCTCAAGGGAGAACCCGACTGGCTGCTCGAATTTCGCCTGAAAGCCTTCAGATACTGGCAGACCCTTACTCCCCCCACATGGGCATATCTTGACATTCCGCCAATCGATTTTCAGGCCATAAGCTATTACGCAGCTCCCCGCAAACAGGAGAAGAAAAAGAGTCTCGACGAAGTCGACCCCGAACTGCTGAAAACCTTCGACCGCCTTGGCATCAGCCTCAACGAACAGAAAGAACTTGCAGGAGTGGCCGTAGATGCCGTTCTTGACTCTGTGAGCGTCAAGACCACACATCGCGAAAAACTTGCCGAAATGGGCATCATCTTCTGCTCATTCTCGGAGGCTGTTAAAGATTATCCCGAACTCGTTAAGAAATACATGGGCAGTGTGGTCGGATACCGCGACAATTTCTATGCCGCCCTCAATTCGGCCGTCTTTTCCGACGGTTCATTCGTCTACATACCCAAAGGTGTTCGCTGCCCGGTGGAGTTAAGCACCTATTTCCGTATCAATGCCGCCGGTACAGGCCAGTTCGAGCGTACGCTCATCGTAGCCGACGATGATGCATACGTAAGTTACCTCGAAGGATGTACCGCCCCAATGCGCGATGAAAACCAGCTGCATGCCGCCATAGTGGAAATAATTGCCGAAGAAAGAGCCGAAGTCAAATACTCGACGGTTCAGAACTGGTATGCAGGCGATGCCGAGGGACGCGGCGGTGTCTACAACTTCGTGACAAAACGCGGTCTCTGCCGCGGCCACCGCTCAAAAATCTCCTGGACTCAGGTAGAGACCGGTTCGGCCATAACATGGAAATACCCCTCGTGCGTACTCAAAGGCGACGAAAGTGTCGGTGAATTCTATTCTGTTGCACTCACCCGACATCACCAGCAGGCCGACACCGGCACAAAGATGATACACATCGGGCGCAACACACGCTCGACAATAGTGAGCAAAGGCATCTCGGCGGGACAATCCCAGAACTCCTATCGCGGACTTGTGAAGGTGGCAGCCCAGGCAGCCGATGCCCGCAATTACACCCAGTGCGACTCACTTCTGCTCGGCTCAGAATGTGGAGCCCACACATTCCCCTACATTCAGGTTGACAATCAGACAGCAGTGGTAGAACACGAAGCGACAACCTCAAAAATCAACGAGGCGCAGCTCTTTTATTGCAACCAGCGAGGCATTCCGACCGAAGAAGCAGTCGGGCTCATAGTCAACGGCTACGCACGCGAGGTAATGAACAAGTTGCCCATGGAGTTTGCTGTCGAAGCACGCAAACTGCTTGAAATCAGCCTCGAAGGCTCGATAGGATAAGACGGATAACATACTATGATTGAACGCATTATAATAATTGAAGACGTTGACCCGCAGACCTTCTACGGTGTCAACAATACGAACATAGCCCTGATACGCAACCTCTTTCCGAAGCTGCGCATGGCCGCCCGTGGCAATGTAATCAAGGTACTTGGCGAGGAATCCGAAACGGCGGAATTTGAGCGCAAAATAAAAGAAATTCAAGCCTATGCCGTCAAATTCAACAAACTGACCGAAGACGTAATAATCGACATCATAAAAGGGGATGCACCCAAAAAAGCTGAAGCACCGGGAGTAATAATCTACGGACAGAACGGCAAACCGATAGCTCCGCGCAATGCCAATCAGGCACGCATGGTGCGCTCTTTTCATGAAAACGACCTCACGTTCGCTCTCGGACCTGCCGGGACAGGCAAGACATATATAGCCATAGCTCTGGCCGTGGCAGCCCTTAAAAACCGTCAATGCCGGAAAATCATCCTTTCGCGCCCAGCCGTTGAGGCCGGCGAGAAACTCGGTTTCTTGCCCGGCGACATGAAAGATAAAATAGACCCATATCTCCAGCCTCTCTATGACGCCCTCGAAGATATGTTGCCGGCCGTCAAACTGAAAGAGTATATGGAGAACGGTACAATCCAGATTGCTCCGTTAGCTTTCATGCGCGGACGGACTCTCAACGACGCCATAATAATCCTTGACGAAGCACAGAACACTACCCGCCACCAGATGAAGATGTTTCTGACGCGCCTCGGCATGAACGGCCGCATGATTGTGACCGGCGACGTGACTCAGATTGACCTGCCGCGAAATACACAGTCCGGCCTTCTGCAAGCATTGCGCATACTCCGCGGAGTGAAAGGCATCGGTATTATAGAATACGAAAAGAAAGACATCGTACGCCACCCGCTTGTGCAGCGTATTGTCGATGCCTACGAAGCCCGCGAAGACGAAACTACCGATTTTCCAGCCGATAATTTAGAATAGTGCGCAGGGGCATTGTGTACTATATAGAAAAAGCGGGGCGCAATCACTGCGACCCGCTTTCGTAATAATAGAAATTACTAATGTATATAACCCAAAATATATAATCTGAAACTCTTCATGGCGATTTAAGGTTATTGAAAAACTAATCTAAGAAATTATGAAAAAGCTATGCATTTACTCATGGCAGACCGATGAAGACACTTCATCAGCCGGTCGCTGATATAAACGTGGACAGAGGACTTAATATTGGTAACAAAAAGTTAAAGAAACGTAATAATTTATTTTTTCGTAAATTCGCAGCGTGACACCGAATTCCGACAATATCATCAGCCCTGATACAATCCGCAAAATCCTGTATGAGTATGAGACCGCTATGTTTATCAAAATTTATTGAAGATATACGATGTATCGTACATAAATATAGAACTGAAGCCGCTTATTCATTAAACATCACAATAATACACGAACGGTGGTCGATTGGACGCCGTATTGTTGAAGAAGACCAAAACGGAGAACTCAGGGCTGAATACGGAACCAATCTTCTCAACGTACTATCCAGAGAATTAACCTTTGAATTTGGCAAAGGTTATAATCCCCGCAGTCTTGCTTATTACAGACAGTTATATGCATATTTCCCTGATTGGAAGATTTTGCACACGCGTGTGCAAAATCTTACATGGTCGCATATAAAAGTAATTTTAGGGGAAAAAGATAAAAACGGACGGCTGTGGTATCTAAATGAAGCTGCCAATCAGATGTGGTCTGTTAAAACGTTGGAGCGCAACGTTGGTTCTCAATATTATCATCGCTTATTAGCATCTCCCCGCCGAGAAGCAGTAGAGACTGAAATGAAGGAAAAAACATCATCAGATGAATTTCTTCCACTATCACCAGAACAGTATATTAAATCGCCGGTCGTGACAGAATTTTTGGGTATCCCCAAAGATTGCTCTTACACAGAAAGCGAACTGGAAAGCGCTCTTATCACACACCTTCAACAATTTATTATGGAACTTGGTAAAGGTTATGCTTTCGTAGAGCGCCAGCAACATATCACTACTGATGCAGGCGACTATTATATTGACCTTGTATTCTATAATTATTTGCTGAAGTGTTTTGTGCTGATTGACCTGAAGACTACTAAAATATCGCATCAGGATGTCGGGCAAATGGATATGTATGTTCGCATGTATGACGATTTGAAACGTACACATGGCGACAATCCAACAATCGGCATATTATATGCGCGGAAACAAGCGAAGACATTGCAAAATACTCAATGCTGAATGGCAATAAACAATTATTCGCCTCCAAATACCTGACTTTTCTTCCAACTGAAGAAGAACTGCGCATAGAGATTGAAACACAAAAGAATCTGTTTCTATTGCAGCGAAAAGAGGAATATGAACGAGCCAAACAACAAATCTGATTTAACCATTTTTTCGTAAATTCGCAGCGTGACATCGAATTCAGAAAATATCATCAGCCCTGACGACAGAGTTGTCGTCACTTTTTCACCCGAAGGTGCATCCGCGGTCATTTTTAATACTGACGGCAGAAATAGGGTGTATTTCAACATTCACTCGAACACTGACAATTCAGCGGCCACCGAACTGCGCAACTCCGAGGATGCTGTTTTCGACCACCCTGAACTGCTTGAAACAGACAATTCTCCGCTTGTAATGACCGACTGGCCAAGACGTCTTGTCATACCCCACGATGCAGATATTTCAGTTGATGAAGCAGAAAAAATGGCTCACGACATGTTTCCCGGTTCGGCTGACTATGAGATACTCACCACGCGGGCTGAAGACGCAGATGTCGTTTCGCTCATACCCCGCGGATTGGAGGGATTTATCCTCCGAACCTTTCCCGAAAGCTATCCGACCGACCGGCTGGCTATAATGCTTGAGTATTTCCGGTTCAAAGCGAGTCCGGGTGAAAACAAGCTTTGCGTTCATATAGCAGGTGACAGTCTCGACGCGGCAGCCTTCAGAGGCATAGGATTGCAGATACTGACATCGCTTAAAGCTCCTACCGCCGATGACATGATGTATTTCGTAGCTGCTATATGGGAGAACCTTGATTTTTCGAACGCTACAGACTCTTTGATACTTTCGGGCGATGTCCAGGAATGCCGACGGCTGGCATCAAAATTCAGCAGACGCCTGTCAGATGTGCATATCACACCTCCTTCGTCCGACATTCCACCACACCTGACAGCCCAGGCAATACTGGCTGCAAAAACTTCAGAAGCATGAGAATTATACGAGGCAAATACGGGCGTCGGCGTTTCGATGTGCCTAAGAACATAACAGCCCGACCTACAACAGATTTCGCCCGCGAAAACATATTCAACGTAATGGAAAACATCGTTGACTTCGACGGATTGGACGCACTCGACCTTTTCGGAGGTACTGGAGCGATAAGTTTTGAATTTTTGTCGCGCGGATGCCGCTCGGTCACATGCGTGGAGAAAGCGGCGACACAGGCAGGCTTCATACGCTCGGTAGCCCTGAAACTCAACACCGATACCCTCAAACTTGTGCGCGGCGATGTATTCAAATATCTGCAGACCGCACCACGCAATGCCTACGACATAGTCTTCGCCGACCCACCCTACGACCTCGACCGTTTCGACGATGTAGCACCGGCTGTTCTCGACAGCGGGATACTGCGCCCCGGCGGTCTTTTCGTACTCGAACACGGACGCGACCGTGACTATTCATCCGACCCTCGCTTCGTGGAACACCGCGCCTATGGCAGCGTCAACTTCTCGCTGTTCCGTACGGCCGACGCAGAGCAATAAGCACACGTCTATTCCGTTTATTCACTAAAGGTGAAGAACATGACACGACTTAGCAGAATAACCCTATCGGCAATACTTACTGCACTCATCTTCTCTCTGGGAGCATGTAAAGGTCCTAAACTCGCCACAGCCAATGAGCAGATGGAACGTGGCGAATATTTCGATGCGGCAGCAACCTACAAGAAAATATACAACAAGCTCACCCGACGGGAGGAGCGCCCGCTACGCGGCGAAGTGGCCTACAAAATGGGCACATGCTATCGGAAGCTCAACATGTTCGCCCGCGCCTCGGCCGCCTACCAGAATGCCATAAGATATGAATATCCCGACTCCAATGCTTTCTATTGGCTCGGACGCTCGCTGCAGGCTGAAGGCAAGTATGCTCCGGCCATCGAAGCATATACCAAATATG
Organism: uncultured Sangeribacter sp.; assembly: GCA_964452865.1. GTDB lineage: Bacteria > Bacteroidota > Bacteroidia > Bacteroidales > Muribaculaceae > Lepagella. The sequence continues at coordinate 17,257 of CAYVNJ010000017.1, forward strand.
CCGACTGGAAACCGGATGATATTCTCGCCATAGAAGGTATTGAAGGTTGCCGCAAGGCCATAGATGCAAAAAACCGTAAGACGACACGCTACATCGTGCGGGAAGCCAAACTCTTCAATTCACGCCGCTCCGATTTTGCACCGATGTACCTCGATAAGGAATTCGACCAGCTCTATTTTACATCGTCAACAGAAAAAGCCACCGGTTCAAACCGCTCGGAAATTACAGGCATGAAGAAGTCAGATATTTTTGTGGCTAAAAAAAATGAGAAAGGTGAATGGCAACGCCCCGAACCGGCAGCCGGCGAACTAAACACAGAATTCGACGAAGGTATAGTCAGCTTTACTCCCGACGGACAGACCATGTATCTGACCAAGGCACGTCGTGAACTCAATTCGAACACAACGGTAGAAATATACACCTCGCAACGCTCCGATGCACAATGGAGCACACCGGTCAAGTATGAAATAACATCTGACACTATCTCGGCAGTAGGCCACCCGGCAGTGTCACCCGACGGGACATACCTCTATTTTGCATCCGACATGCCCGGAGGCTTCGGAGGCAAGGATATATGGCGCGTCAACCTGAAAGACCGTGTCGGGTCTCTCGAAAATCTCGGCCCACAAATCAATACTGCAGGCGATGAGGTATTCCCCTCGATGCGCGCCGACACACTGCTGTATTTCTCGTCAGACGGTCATCCGGGCTTCGGAGGCCTCGACATTTTCAAGGCACGCCTCAACTCGACAGGCGACCGCTGGAGTGTAGAAAACGCCGGCACTCCTCTCAACTCGCAAGCCGATGACTTCGGCATAACATTCGGACCCGGCGAGTCGGGCTTTTTCAGCTCAAACCGTGGCGACGGCCGTGGATACGACCATATCTATTCTTTTGAACTACCCGACATTCACGTAACAATATCCGGCTGGGTCATAGACAAGGATGAAGAACCTGTACCAAATGCCGTAATCCGCATCGTCGGAAACGACGGCTCAAACCAGAAAGAAATAGCCCGGGACGACGGTTCTTTCAAATTCTCGCTCGAGCGAGGGGTGAAATATGTCATGATGGCCGGAGCACCGGGTTACCTCAATGTGAAGCAAGAATTCGAGTCGGATACCGCTGAAGAAGATGCCGACTATTCCGTCGACTTCATACTGGCGGCGATACACAAACCCCAGGTGGTGGAAAACATTTTCTACGACTTCGACAGGGCATCGCTGCGTCCTGAATCGAAACAGGCGCTTGATGAAATGGCTCAGATGCTCAAGGACAATCCTAATGTCACTATCGAAATGGCAAGTCACACCGACCGACACGGCACAGAGGAATACAACATGTCGCTGAGCAACCGACGTGCCAAAAGCGTGGTGGACTACCTGACCTCGGCAGGAATAAAAGCTGACAGATTGAAACCCCAGGGCTACGGCAAATCACGCCCCAAGACCGTAACAAAGAAAATCAACCGCGAATATCCCCAGTTTCCGGAAGGTACGGTGCTTGATGAGAAATACATTGAGACTCTATCTGAAGAGGATAAGGAGGCTGCCGACCAGGTGAACCGTCGTACCGAATTTCAGGTTACATCGGTCGATTTCGATATGTTCTGACACTGAGCGGCCATGAAGCTACGCACCGAAATAGCACCTCTCCGCCCGGCGTTTCAACTCTTATGCAACGACATGCCGCTCATGCTGGGTTCGTGCTTCACAGACTATGTAGGGACTCGATTTCGCGAAACACTTCGTCCTGTATGCATCAATCCCTGTGGCACATTATTCAATCCGGCAGGGATAGCTCGGATTGTCAGCATGGCTCTTGACGGTGAAATACCTCGTCCTCGATTGTTCGGACAACGCTGGCTGACACCATTGCTTCCCACACGCTTTTCGTCCGCTGACGAAGCGTCCGCCAACCAACTGATAGCTGAAGCTATGGAAAGTCTTAGCAAAGGCCTGCGCAACATGCGGGCTCTCATTCTGACTTTCGGCACAGCCCGTGTGTATGAAATGGACGGCAAAATAGTCAATAACTGCCACAAACTCCCCGAAAGATTATTTACACGCCGACTCCTGACTGTTGACGAAATAACAGAGGAATGGGGTGCCCTTCTCAATCGGCTTCGCGATTTATGTCCGGGACTGAAAACTATCCTGACTGTATCGCCGGTACGGCATGTGCGCGACACCCTGCACGGCAATACCTTGTCGAAAGCAACACTCCACCTTGCCATAGAACAGCTCGTAAACGCATCGCCTGATGACACTGTCTATTTCCCCGCATACGAAATATTGACTGACGATTTGCGCGATTACCGCTTCTATGCAGACGACCTCGTTCATCCCTCAGGCATGGCTGTAGACTATATCTGGGAACTGTTCGGACGCTCGTTCTTCACCCCGGCAGACATGGAGGCTGACAAAGAAGGTCTTTCGCTCACACGCCGGATAGCCCACCATCCTATAAATGCCTCTGCGGAAGAGCAAATGCTGTTCCACCGGAAGACAACAGAAATGGTCACCGCGTATATAGCTGCCAATCCCGGCCGTACCGCTCCGGCAGTGTCGTAAGTAAAAAACTTAAACAACCGATAAAATGAAGAAACTCATAACACTCGTAGTGGTAGCCGCCATATTGATTCTGGCCGCTGTCAAAAATCCCGGCGAGAAAGAAGCCCGCGAACTAATCAAGACAGAAGTGGTCGAGCAACTCAATACCAAAGCCACCGATAAAGCCGCTGAATGTGACTACACAGGCATAGCGAAACAGATTACCGGAATGGTTGTAAACATGTTCGCCCCTACGCTTGTCGACAAGTGTCTTGACATCGAAGTTGAAAACTGCGTCATCTTCACAAAATTCAATGTGACCACAACAATCAAGGCCGACAAGACATCAATAGCCAGCGGAGTAATAGTATTCGGAAAAATAATTCCTCTCAAAATCAACCTGAAAGGCTGAACCGACAAAGATTGATTAAGGCTGTGCAGTGGCTTTCAGAGCTCTGCACAGCCTTAATTATAAACTTATGATACTGATTAATTCAACGGTATCAGCTGGAATACTTTCTGTGTTGTTTGCACATCGGTATCGGTGTACGCACCTGTCTCGATATCTATAGTCCTCATGTGCTTGCTGCCGTCTGCCGGATTGAGCCATACTATAATCAGCTTTCCATTCGGTATGTCATACTCCGACTGGTCGACATGCTCAGGAACATTCCAGGTGACCTGTCCATAGGTCATATCGGCAGGGTTAAACCACATTGCCGCATTAAGATAGACTGTCCATGCTTTCCCTTTATAGACATTGTTTGCATCGGGTCTGATTACATGTTCAGAGATACCTTCTTTCACCAAATCGCGGTATTGATATGTATTTCTATTGATAGCGAGCACGTTGCCAATCATAAAATAATCACCCAATATGTACAAGGACTGCTCACCGCCCATCTGTCGGGCGTATTCTGTCCAGTCGCTGGCTTCAGGACGTGTATAGTCATCCCAAATATAGTTCTTGCCTTTCAGTGTAAAGAAAGGCTGGCCAATACGGACATTATTGTATGAAGAGCCTATGTTAATCTCTACAAGCGAGAGTTCGACATCCTCCGTGTCATATCTTTTTTCATAGGCATATCCATCCTCTTTATAATCCCAGTGTGACTTGAAGTTGTCCGCCGGACGATGTATGGCAAAAATCTTACCATTGTCATAACAACAAGTATATTCGTCCTTTATATCGCCGAAGCCCCTGTGCCACTCATCATTACTTCCGTCAAATGTTTCAAAGCCTCCGTTCTGGTACAGAATGCTGATAATCTGATTAGCCACATTCGTACCACCGGTATCGCTATGAATGGCGATTACCGCTCCATTGCTTAGCGGAATATATCCGCCACCGCAAAAACTGCTCACATCGCCGTTCTGAGGTCCGAAAGTAGAAAGAGTAGCATTGTCGCCGTCGACAACGACCTTAACCACTCCACTGCCTACGTGCATGTAGAATGTGCCGTCGGGCGCTACGACGATGTCCTTCTCAGACCCATTGCCATTGGGGAAACATTGGCTGATAGTAGTAGGAACATAGTATATCTTGCCGGTGTTCTTGTTGACAAGGATGCTGAAACCATCAAAATAACTAACCGGGGCACTATCGCCTTCGTAATCACGGGCTACATCGTGAATATTCCCTTTTGCGTCGCGCAGCAGACACTGCGACATAAAGATATAACGGTCGCCAATCGTACATAATTTGCCGGGATGAAGGGTATAGTTTCTGGCAACGTTCTGCTGAGTACCGTCTTCCAGCTCCACTACCTCCACATACACGGCAGTGATATTACCATTCTCATCAATTTTGAACAATCCGGTTTTTTCATCAGACGAGCGTGTATCGCTCTCGTCAATAATCGCCAGAGCTTTAGCGCCCGACAAATCAAGCTTATTGAGCCTCAGGGTTGTGTCCTTGCCACCCGACCCCCCGCCGGATGGCTCGTCGTTTGAACAGCACTGACATGCAAGCATTACGCCAAGCAGTGTGAATAAGTAAAAAAACTTCTTCATGATTTATTTGTGCCTCTCGACTCTCCTCGTTGGCTTTAATATTAAAAAATAGAAGTGCGTGAGAGTCTGTACCTACTGCCCGTTCCACTATCTGAGGCCCTGGAATTGCCCATCTCGGTAAACGGACAGTGCAGAAGCCTCACGCAGTACGTAGTATCTTATGCATACCGACATCGCATGTCGGCATGACATAAATATACATGACCACATAAGTCATCTACCGCTGTCTCATTCCTGACCGAGATTGAAATTTTCCAGGTTTCAGATAGTCAAGAAAGAGCGTTCGGTAAACGCCTTTTCATTAATTATGTGTGCATCCCCGCCTCTCTCACCCCTGCCGGGCTTCCGCGATGCGGTCTGCATCTGCAAATATACGAATTTTTATTTATATTGCAACCAAGTCTATTGGGCACTATCGATTGCTTTTATTATATTTGTGCTTCAAAATATGGCTTTAGAGTCTATATAAAGCCTGAGGAATATACTCTTAAGCTATGAAGCACAAGATATACAACAAGTTATGAACCAGATAGAAGTTATCAATTTCGATAGTAGACCGTCTGTTGTAAACCGGTTTATGGCAGAACTGCGCGATGTCAACATTCAGCGCGACCCTATGCGTTTCCGCGAAAATCTGCGCCGCATAGGCTCAGTCATGGCTTACGAAATCAGCCGTCGGCTTGAAACATATTCCGCTGATGTGCAGACCCCGCTCGGTACCGCTAAGGTAGTCATGCCTCGCGAAGATGTGGTTCTTTCCACCATTCTGCGTGCCGGACTACCGTTTCATGAAGGTTTTCTCGATATGTTCGACCGTGCTGAAAACGCTTTTGTCAGCGCCTATCGCAAATACCACGAACAGAGCGACGAATTCGAGGTGATGGTTGAATATCTGGCTTCTCCGTCCATTCAGGATAAAACCCTGCTTCTCGTCGACCCCATGCTGGCCACGGGCATGTCAATGGAACTTGGCTACCGGGCTATGACCGGCAAAGGAATACCACGCCATATCCATGTGGCGTGCGTCATTGCCTCTGAGCAAGCCATTGACTTCGTCTGCAATCATTTCCCAGCCGACCGTACCACGGTCTGGGCGGCAGCTATCGACCCGGAGCTGAACCCTCACTCTTACATAGTACCCGGCTTGGGCGATGCCGGCGACCTCGCTTTCGGAGCAAAAGACTGAACCGCGGATAGCCGAAATGCGCATTGACCGGATAAACATATTAAACTTCAAGAATATAGCCGACGCAGAGTTGCAGTTCGCACCGCGTGTCAACTGTCTGCTGGGTCATAACGGCATGGGCAAGAGCAACTTGCTCGATGCAATCCACTACGTGTGTACAGGTCGTCCCGTGTCCGGCTTGCGCGACACCGAACTGATGCGCCACGGCTCTCAGGCCATGATGGTGAAAGCAGCTCTCGACTCACAAGGCACATCGCATGAAGTCAACATAGGGTTGCACGCAGGCCGGCGCAAAACGTTGCGGCTTGATGCAAAAGAATGTCCCCGATTGTCCGACTATATAGGGCGCTTCCCCGTAGTGGCATTGACTCCTGCCGACACTATGCTTCTCACCGGAGCGGCCGAAGAACGCCGACGTTTCACAGACCGCACACTCTCGCTGACCGACCGTGCATACCTTGACGCACTGACACGTTGCGCCCGGGCGCTTGACGCAAGAAACAAGATGCTGCGAGCCGGCATACGCGACCATATTCTCTACGAATCGGTCGAGACCCCGCTGGCGGCAGCCATGCAGGCAGTACACGACAAACGTAAGGCTTGGATAGAGACTATCGCGCCTCTTTTTGCCGAATATTACTCCGCAATATCGGGCAATGCCGAACACGCCGGACTCTCCTACATCAGCGCTCTCGACGCCATGAACCCCGCCGATATATTGTTGCGCAACGCCGAACGAGACCGGACACTCGGCTATACATCTTCCGGCACACACCGCGACGACCTCGGCGCCACCCTCGACGGCCACGACATGCGCCGCCTCGGCAGTCAGGGACAGATGAAAACCTTCGTCACGGCTCTGCGCCTGGCAGTATTCGACTATCTCAAGCAACATTCAGCCGTAACTCCTCTTCTATTGCTCGACGATATTTTCGACAAACTCGATGCCGGGCGCGTCGAACGCATAATGCAGCAGGTGAGCCGTCGGGAAATGTTCGGCCAGATTTTCGTAACCGACACAAACCGCTCACATCTGGACATAATACTGGCTCACCTTGGAGGCGACCACGCCATATTCAGCGTGAACAACGGCGTATTCACACGGATAAACAACTGACATGAAACGCCTCGACCCAGTACCCCTCGGCACAATCGTGCGCAAGATAATGACCTCCGACAAGTTCGAACGCCCGCTGCTCGAACATCGCGCCCTTGAGATATGGCGTGAGTTCACCGGCAGCGACGTGTGGAAAAGGACTTTATTTGTCCGGGTCGAGGAAGGCACACTCTATGCCCGCATAGTCTCAGCACCGCTGCGCCATGAACTCATGATGCACCGCACGTCGTTGCTCCGCCAAATCAACTCTCGCCTCGACCGCCCCATAATACGCGAAATCAAAATAATCTGAACAATGATTAACACAGAAGGACTTACACCCGAACTATACCGCCAGATAGAACCCATTCAGATGCGTCTCTACGACATCGACGTACTCGGGCATGTGAACAACAGCATATACAACCTCTACTACGACCTCGGCAAGACCGCCTACTTCAATGCACTGCCCGGCACACGAAACTGGAAAAAACTCGACATCGTCATAGCTCACATCGACCTTTCATTCATCGTTCCCATACATTTTCCGGAAAAAATTGCCGTAGCAACACGCATAGAGTCGATTGGAGAAAAAAGTTTCATCTTCGACCAGATGCTCTTCAATGTGGAGACCAGACAGGTCAAGTCAGTATGCAAGACCGTAATGGTATGCATCGACCGCGAAGCGGAAAAAGCCGTTCCTATGTCGGAAGAATGGCGCGAACTGCTCAGCAAGTTCGAAGGACGAAATCTCAGCAACAACACTAACACTCTGAAATAATAATGCAACATCCAGACCTTCAATCCCGCATAGCCGGCATTCTCGATGCAGAGAGCGCAGCAGTGTCAGCCATACCCCGCAATCAGGGCTATGACAAAGCCATCGACCTTATTACCGAGCACGTCCACCGACGTGGCGGCAAACTCGTGACCTCGGGCATGGGTAAGGCAGGACAGATAGCCATGAACATAGCAACAACTTTCTGCTCGACCGGCACACCGGCAGTATATCTACACCCCGCGGAGGCTCAGCACGGCGACCTCGGTATTCTCCAGCCGGCCGACCTTCTGCTCCTGCTGTCCAACTCGGGCAAGACAAGGGAAATCATCGAATTGTGCGACCTCGCTCGTCGATTGAACCCCGCAATACCTCTGATTGTTATAACTGGTGACAAGGATAGCACTCTGGCTCGAAGCGCCGATGTCTGCCTGCACACCGGGGGTAGTCCTGAAGTATGTCCCCTCGGTATGACACCCACTACATCCACTACAGTCATGACTGTCATGGGCGACATACTCGTAGTCGGTACTATGGAGACAATCGGTTTCACCGCCGCAGAATACGCCAAACGGCACCACGGCGGATACCTCGGCCACGTTTCAAAACAGGCCGCCGATGCCGACAGTCAGACAGCTTCCCGATAACAGCCATTTTGAATTTTTAATACTTACGGCTTATGAACCTTATTGAAATACCCCTGCAGCTGAAAAATCTGGAGAAAAACTCCGATGATGCACGTCGTCTACGCAACATTGAGGAGAACCGCAAGACAGTAGCCTCTCTCGTGGCTGAATGTCGCTTCTTCGATGCTATAGAACGCACAATAGAGAGCCTGCGTGAGCTCCGCGATTTCAGCGACTATGAAAATCACGAATTCAAGGCAGCCGTAGCTGCCCTCCTTTTTGACCTGGCCGAACTCCACTTCGAACACAAAGATTACAAACAAGCTGAAAAAGAACTTGATATATTATTCAAGCTGCTCGAGAAGCTCATTGCACACGATGCCGAACGGTTCGGACATTTCCACATCCTGGCCATGGAGCTTTCAACACGTATCCTGCGTTCACGCAAAAAAAGCATGGACCTCCTCGTGCGCCAGCAGCTTCAGGCATCCATGCTCTACGAGAAAGTAAATGCCGGCGTAATTGCAGCCACAGACAAACTCGTTGAGAGTCTGCGCCAGGTGGGACAGCTCCTTGCCGCGACAGGCGACTACCGTGCGGCAATGAAGTTCTATGCCGAAGCCATACGATACTCAAAACGCCGCACAGGAAAGGTGACCCGCAAAGAAATAAAGATGACCATCGAAATGGCGGAAATCATGATGCGCATACATTCGCTCCGACCGAGAGCCGCACGGCTGCTCAATGCCATTCTTGCCCACGCCATTTCGCTCGAAACCATCGAACTGGAGGAAGACATTCTGGCTCTGCTCGAAATAATACGTGCCGACATTGCGCGCGAACCGAAATGGAAAGTCTTTATCCACAACCTGTCCAAACCAATGCGCAAACGACTCACCAAAGAGGAAAAGCGCGTTCAGGGAGAACTCCGCAAGGCTGAAAAAATGCACAAGGAGGAGGAAAAGAAAATAGAAAAGCTGAACCGCAAGGCCGACAAGGCCATGAAGAAAGCTGAAAAGAAAGAAAAAGAAGAGGAAGGGAAGAAAGACTGAACAACCTTCCCACCCTCCAACTAAAACACAGTTTTACAGATGTCAACAAAACTTCAGACCGGAATTCCGGCCAATCAGATACCCCGTCCTTACTCAGGGCGGGGCTTCACTTGCGTAGTTATAACTGCCGAGTGGAATTCCGTCATTACGCATGCCCTGCGCAGCGGCGCACTTGACACTCTCGCTCAGGCCGGGGTGGCCGACGACCATATAGTGTGCCTCAGCGTTCCAGGTGCAGTCGAACTGACTCATGCCGCCGCACGCGCCATTGAGACTCTCAAGCCCAACGCAGTCATAATACTCGGATGCGTCATCCGTGGCGACACTCCACACTTCGACTATGTATGCGAGTCCGTAACTCAAGGCATGACCATACTGAACACCTCGACACGCACTCCGGTCATTTTCGGACTTCTGACTGTCGAAAACATGGAGCAGGCTCTGCAACGCGCAGGCGGCGACTTGGGCAACAAAGGTGCAGAGTGTGCGGCAGTAGCCATCGAAATGGCCAACCTCGACGCACGTCTTGAAGACGGAGTATTCTCTTTAGTAAAATAAATCTTATACAGGAGTTCCGAGCAGCGTGGCCGACGTAGACGAGTCGATGCGCACATCAAGGAAATCACCAGGCTTGAAACCGGCCGCCGGGAAAACGACAGTCTTGTTCTGACCCGTGCGGCCATACATATCTTCTTTCGAACGCTTGGAAGAACCCTCGGCCAACACACGGAATGTCTTGCCTACATCTATCCGGTTCGATTCGGCCGAAAGCTCGTTCTGCAACGCAATCATTCTGTTCAGCCGTTCGGTCTTGACCTCTTCCGGAATATTGTCTGGCAAATATTTCGATGCATACGTACCCGGTCGCTCCGAATATTTGAACATAAAGGCCGCATCAAAGCGAGCCTCACGCATCAGGCTGAGAGTCTGCTCGAAATCATCCTCCGTTTCTGAAGAAAAGCCGGTAAAGAGGTCTGTAGTCAGACCACAGTCCGGCATCCGGCGACGTATTGCCTCGACACGCTCCGTATACCATTCGCGGGTGTATTTACGGTTCATGCGGTGCAACACCTCATTACTGCCGCTCTGGACAGGAAGATGAATATGTCGCGCCACATTGGGGTGGGAAGCCATCACCTCAAGAGTAGCATCACCCATATCCTTAGGGTGCGACGTAGTGAAACGTATCCTCATCTCGGGCGCATGCGCTGCCACACGGTCAAGTAGTGCAGCAAAATCAACATCGTCACGCAGATACGAATTGACATTTTGTCCGAGCAACACAGCTTCTCGGAAGCCACGTTCCTGAAGGTCGTCAATCTCTGCCAGAATACTCTCTACCTCACGGCTGCGTTCTCGGCCGCGTGTATACGGCACTATACAATATGAGCAGAAATTATTGCATCCTCTCATGATGGACACGAACCCGCTCACACCACCGCTGCGCCGCGGCAGGATGTCGCGGTAGGTCTGTGTTGTCGATAGCTCGACATTCACTGCCGGCTGCCCGGCCTGGGCTGCGGTCATCAGCGCCGGGAGGTCGAGATATGCATCAGGGCCGGCCACTAAGTCAACATCCCATTCGTCAATCAGCGTACGGTTGAGCCTCTCCGCCATACATCCTATTATGCCTATCACGATATTTTTGCCCAGGCGACGCCGCAGCGACTTCCAATATGCTATGCGACCGTAAATCTTACGCTCGGCGTTATCACGTATAGAACAAGTATTTATAAGTACGGCATCAGCCTCCGAATCGACTTCCGTAGTAACATAACCGGCTGTATCCAACACGGCAGCCACGACCTCCGAATCGGCCGCATTCATCTGACATCCGAATGTTTCGATGCGCACTTTTTTGTCCGGTGTGCAATTTTTATCGTTGCTCGGCAAAAAAAACGGGTCCATGCTTGCTTGTATATGGAAAGAATTATCTAATTTTGTTGCAAATTTACCATTAAAATCTAAATGTTACAAATTAGTATCCCTTTTATTTCAGCTGAAGAAGCCTCCAGTGTCATCAAAAAT
>CAYVNJ010000018.1:0-28363 GCA_964452865.1 uncultured Sangeribacter sp.
AGTATGTGCGGACATCGCTGAACATCTGCGGACGATTTGTGAGGAGATGTCCGAAGAGCATGGCTACGCCGTTGCATGCGTCATTCTCTGTAGCCAGAACAAATGCTTCGCGTATGCCGTTCCAGTCGAAGTTAGTGTTCAGAAGGGTTTCGGTGTAGTCGCCGTTAGGGTAGAAGTCGGTCCATTGGCGCTGACCCTGGAAACCGGCAGCTATGGCGTTATGGCCGAGAGACTCTTCCTTAAAGCCCATTTCCAGCAGTTTGGGATTGCCTTGCATGAGGTCGCGCATTATTATGGTCATCTTGACGACAAATTCCCAATCGGCATCTTTTTGCTCTCGGGTTTTGCGTTTTTCAGGACGGTTCTTGAAATCGTCGCCCTCGTTGCATTTGGTGTGGGCTTTTGTCCACTCCATGGCACGCTCGTATTCCTGATGGTCGTAGATGCCTTCTTCCATGCGGCGGATTATTTCTGTCAGGTCTACAGATTCGTTGCGCATGCCGAGGTATTCCTGGAAGAAGTCCGGGTCGACGATAGAACCTGCGATACCCATGCATACACTGCCCATCTGAAGATAGCTTTTGCCTCTCATTTCGGCCACCGCCATGGCAGCACGGGCGAATCGGAGCAACTTTTCTGCAACATCAGCAGGTATGGAATTGTCATCCAGGTCCTGTACGTCATGACCGTATATGCCGAAAGCAGGCAGCCCTTTTTGGGCGTGAGCGGCCAGTACGGCGGCAAGATATACCGCTCCCGGGCGTTCCGTTCCGTTGAAGCCCCATACGGCTTTAGGCCAATATGGGTTCATGTCCATAGTCTCGCTGCCGTAGCACCAGCATGATGTGACGGTGATTGTAGCACCTACACCTTCACGTTCGAATTTATCCGCGCATGCAGCACTTTCTGCCACACGGCCTATGGTGCTGTCTGCAATAACGCATTCTACGGGTGTGCCGTCGCCGTGGCGGAGATTAGCCGATATCAGGTTTGCAACAGCTTTTGCGAGTGCCATAGTCTTGTCTTCAAGGCTTTCACGCACACCGCCCTGACGGCCGTCTATTGTAGGACGAATGCCGATTTTGGGATATTTCTTCATTATTATATGGTATTTATTTCGGATGATTATGTGCTTGGATTGCTGATTTTATATCCGCGAAGATAAGATTTTTTCTGCGCATAAAAAAATCAGGCCGACTTATTATGATGGCGGCCTGATGTCAGTGCAATAAGACTCTTTTCTGCAAGGAGTCATTGACGATTTTCTTCCTTATCTCGATTTTCAGCGCGATTGCGCGATTTTGTAAGACTGCTTCCTATGTCGCTCTCTTCCTTCAGGTCGATTTCCGAGCCTGAAGAGTCGATAACTTTATATTGCAGATATGCAAGCGATTCGTCAGCAATCACTTTGAACTGACGTCCGTACTGCCGACGCCATTTGGTGTACATTGATATAAACCCTTTTTTGATGTATGCATCGACAAATGGGTGGACATACATCGTAAATTCTTTGACTCTCAAGTGATTGACAAGATAGTCTATCTTCTCTTTCAGGGTGTCGGTGAAGAGGAGGGACGGTTGGATAACTCCTTTGCCGAAGCATGAGGGACATTCTTCCGCCGTGGGAATGTCCATGACCGGACGGACGCGTTGGCGAGTAATCTGCATGAGTCCGAATTTGCTCAGCGGCAGGATGTTGTGCCTTGCCCGGTCGTTGGCCATTATTTCACGCATATGGTCGTAGAGTGCCTGACGATGTTCCGCCTTGGTCATGTCGATAAAGTCGATGACAATGATGCCTCCCATGTCGCGAAGTCTGAGCTGGCGGGCTATTTCATCGGCCGCACGCAGGTTGACATCCAGAGCATTCGTTTCCTGGTCGTTGGATGCGCGGCTTCTGTTGCCTGAGTTGACATCGATTACGTGCAGTGCTTCGGTATGTTCGATGATTATATATGCACCGCTTTTGAAAGATACTGTTTTGCCGAAACTACTTTTGATTTGCCGTGTGATATTGAAATGGTCGAATATCGGAGTGGGCTTCTGATATAGCTGGACTATGCCTTTGCGGTCGGGCGCTATATGTGAGACATAGTTCTGGATTTGAGCAAATGTTTCGGCGTCATTTACGTAGATGCTCTCGAAATCAGGGTTGAAAATGTCGCGAAGCAGACTGACGGCTCGCGACTCTTCTTCGTAGAGAAGGGCGGGTGGCTCGCTGCGTTGAAGCTTGCGTATAGATTCGTTCCACGCATTAACGAGTTCGGTCATTTCCGCATTTAGGTCGGCCACTCTGCGGTTTTCGGCAGATGTGCGGACAATCACTCCGAAACCATCGGGTTTGATGCTCGACAGGATTTGTCTGAGCCTGATTTTTTCTTCGGCTGATTTAATACGGGTGGAAATGGATACTTTGCTTCCAAATGGAATCAGCACCATATACCTTCCGGTGAGAGTGATGTCGGTGGTTATTCTGTGTCCTTTAGTCGAGATGGGTTCTTTCTCGATTTGAACCATGATTTTCTGACCGGGAGTCAGAAGGTCGGTTATAGAACCGTCTTTCGGTATTTCGGTTAGTTTCTTGTAGTCGGCCGGATTGGGAATTGATTTTTTGTCTGCCAGCGCGTCTTCAAGATATTTGGATAGCGCTCCGAAATTAGCGCCAAGGTCGAAATAATGAAGAAAAGCGTCTTTTTCGTAGCCCACATCGACGAATGCCGCATTAAGACCCGGCATGAGCTTGCGCACCTTTGCATAGTATATATCGCCCACAGCATATGCAATATTGCGGGCTTCTTTCTGCAAAGATACAAGCCTGGAGTCTTCCAACAGCGCAATCGATATGTCTTTGTGCTGTACGTCTACTACCAGTTCGCTTTTCATTAGTTGTGATGTGAAAAAATTAATTTGTTGTTCTATCAAAAAAAGCAACCCCTGAAATGTCGGTTGGTTTCCGCGCATTTCTCGGGTTTGCTTATTTTTGAGTCAGCGTTTACACCGTCTTGTTATTTCTTCTTATGACGGTTCTTTCTGAGTCTTTTTTTACGCTTGTGCGTAGCCATCTTGTGGCCTTTTCTCTTCTTTCCGCTTGGCATGTTGGTTTACTGTTATGTGATTATTTTTGTATTTATTATTGTTTTACGTCGTCAATGAAAGTTTTCGACGGTTTGAAAGTCGGAACTTTGTGCTCTGGAATGACGATAGTGGTATTCTTTGAAATGTTGCGTGCTGTTTTTTCTTTGCGTGTTTTGATTACAAAACTGCCGAAACCACGAAGGTATACATTCTCGCCGTGTGCCATGGTGTCTTTCACTACATCCATGAATTTTTCTACAGTGGCAAGGACTGCGGCTTTCTCAATGCCTGTGCTACGCGAAATCTCGTTTACGATATCTGCCTTTGTCATTGTTATATTGTTTTATAGTTTGTGTTTTGCTGCTATTGCCGCACACTTTGCCGAAGCCGGGATGTGAGGCTTGGTTTTTTTGTGCTGCAAATATCGTTATTTTTTTTCTAATTCCATGCACATCAGTGCATTTTTTTATAAATGACCGTTTTTCATCATACTCCGAAACGGTGTCATGTCAATAAGCATTCTTGTCGGGTCGGAGGAAATTAAATGCAGTCAGGACGAATATTTTCAGGTCGAGAAATAGATTCCAGTGGCGTATGTACCATACGTCGTATTCAACTCGTTTCTCCATTTGCCAAAGGTGCTTTGTTCCCCCTCTGTAGCCATTGACCTGCGCCCACCCCGTTATTCCTGGCTTGATTGCATGGCGTATCATGTATTTATCTATGACGGCTGAGTATTCTGTGGTCTGAGCCACCATGTGCGGACGTGGACCGACTATAGACATTTGTCCGAGCAACACATTGATGAACTGAGGAAGTTCGTCTATGGATGTTTTGCGCAGGAAGTCTCCGATTTTGGTTTTTCTCGGGTCGTTTTCTGTGGCCTGACGCGAATCCGCATCGGCATTCATGCGCATTGTTCGGAATTTAAGGCACATGAAGTCTGTGCCGTGGATGCCCGTCCTGCGTTGGCGGAAGAATACAGGCCCGGGCGATGATATTTTGACCGCTATAGCCACCGGGATGAATATTATCGGCGAGACAATAAGGAACGGTACTGTCACGAGAAGGTCGAATGCCCTCTTTATCATTTTGTTCGGGCGGCTGTGCAGTGGTGAGAGACGGTGTGTGAACACCGGCATGTCTCCTATAGACGATTGTTTGAAATGACCGGTGAGCAGAGGATTGATTTTAGGCACATAGATGAATTCCGAGCCTGTCTCGTCGGCCAGAGTCATTATTTTCGATATCGCAGTATGGTCTTCTGCATCGAGTGTGAAATAAATCTGGTCGATTTTGTTAGTCCGTACGAATTCGCCGAGTTGATTCAGCTTGTCGCGGTACGCGCCTCCGTAGGCGTATATGTCTTCGGCAGGTCGGTCGTCGAATACCCCCATGAGCCTATAACCATAACCGTCGTCACTTTGCAGTTGTTTGTATAACGCTTCGCCTGGCCCGGTATCGCCTACAATCACCACTCGCTTGAAATTCAGACCCATCCGTCGGGCTTTCTTAAGCATTTTCCTGCTGACTACCCACCATGTCGACAGCAGGGTAAAGAAGATGCCGATGAACAGAAATCCCCATTCCCAGCCGATGTGGTCAATGCCGAAACAGTAGAACAGTACGACCAGTACCGCCCCGAAGCAGACAGTGCTCTTGAACGCATTGAGCACCACTCTGTCGGCAAAAAGTATGCGTAGGTTGTGTGTGTTTGAGAAGAAATAGGCTGAGGGAATAAACGATACATTGACGAGAAGCCACACAAGCTGTGAGCTGAATTCATTGCCCCGGTAGCACAACATGACGGTGATGATGTAGGCCATGTTGAGTACAAGGAAATCGCCTAATGTCAGCAATCCCTGCAGATATTTTCCAAATCGTGGTCGTTCGATGCTCATGTCGGCAGATTAACCGGCCGGCCGTATATGGCCAGCCGGGTTTAATCTTGATTATTCTTCTTTAGATGATGTGAGAAGAGATATTTTCTTCTCCAGTTCGGCTATGTCGTCCTGCAGGCGCTTCATGCTGCGCTCCATATCGCGGAGCATAGAATTGCCACCGGTAGATTTGACCTTGAAAAAGCCCATGTTGTTCTCATAATTCTTGAGTTCAGCACGTTTGGCTTCGAGCACGCGATTGAGCTTATCCTGTTCGCGACGTACACCTCCGTCTTCCATCTGACTTACTCTGTCGGCAAATGCATCGAGACGGCGGCGGCTTCGGTGTGCATTGCGTGCGCCGGCTATACGGTCAATCAGTTCGCGGTATTCGCTGTAGATTGCATCTTTCAGTTTGAATGGTACGTGACCTATTGCCTGCCAGCGGTCCTGGAGCGCTCGCAGCTCGTCGCGCAATTCTTCCTGTGATTTTTCTGTGTCTATAGCCTTAAGTTTCTCGATGATAGCGCGTTTGGCTTCAAGATTCGCTTGCTCTGTTTTGCGGGTCTCACCCAATTCTTTCTTTCGTGCATCGAAGAAGTGGTTGCATGCTGCGGAGAAGCGTTTCCAGAGTTCGTCGCTGCGTTTGCGAGGTGTCGGGCCAACTTCTTTCCATTCAGCCATAAGGGCACGTGCAGCTTCGGCTCCTTTGCGCATGTCGGTTTCGTCGTTGACGAGAGCCTCGGCTTTCTCGGTCAGTGCAGTTTTTGCCGCGAGATTAGCGGAGTATTGCTCTTTGGTCTCCTTGAAGATTTCGGCTTTGCGGCTGAAGAATGCATCGTTGGCTTTGCGGAAGCGTGTGTAGATTGTTGCATTGTTTTTTCTTGAGGCAAAACCGATGTTTTTCCATTCTGCCTGCAACTCCATCACGCGACGGGTTGCTTCGTTCCATTGTGCGAGTGTCTTGAGTTGTTCGAAGTCGATGGCTTCCATTTCTTCGCACAGCTTGGTTTTGGCTTCTTCGTTGGCCATTTCTTCAGCTTTGCGGGCCTCGAAGAATTGTGCGTGGCGTTTATTGACAGCTGTCGAAGCTTCCTTGAAGCGATTCCAGATATCAGTTCTCAGTTCTTTTGCTACTGGTCCGGTCTCGCGCCATAAATCATGGAGAGCCTGGAGCTTGCGTGAAGCAGCCACAACATCTTTCTCGTCGGCCAAAGCCTCAGCCTGAGTTATGAGGTCGTTCTTGGCTTCAAGATTTTTCTTAAAATCGAGTTCGCGGAGTTCGTGGCTCACTTTGCGGCTGTCGTAATATTGGTCCAGGATGAGGGAGTATCTCTTCCAGGTGTCATTGACAGCTCCGGCCGGAATATCTGTTATTTTTTTGAATTCAGCCTCCAATTCTCTGAAGCGCTGGGTGTTAAGGTGTAGATTGTCCAGGTCTTCGACCAGAGCTTTGAGCTGGTCGAGAATTTTATTTTTAAGTCCGAGGTTTTCAGCACGGCGTTCTTCTTCCGCAGTGAGCCACGCCTGACGTTTGTCGCGGAAAGCCGTCAGCAAGTCTTTGAAGTGCTGTTCGTCAGGGTCGGGTTGCGAAGTGAAAGCAGCCGCATCGTTACCTTCTTCAATGAAACGGGCACATTCCTCTTCAAGCTCGTTCTTGCGTAGGGCATAGAAAGCCTGTTTTATTGCTGCGACATCTTTGTGTCGTTGGGTTTCCGATGCTTCTACAATGCGGTCCAAAGTGCTGAGCAGTTGTTGCTTGCTCATGAGATAGTAGTTCACATCAGGTTCATTGTCAGATGCTTCCGAGTAGTCATCGGTCGGTTCTTGAGCGCTGGCTACTGTTTCTACTACTTCTTCCATTGTCTCTTCGGCCGCAGGGGTCGGTGTCATTGATACGTTCTCTTCGGGAACGTTGGGGATGAGTTCTTGCTCGTTCATTGTGTCATTGTATATGAAGTGACATCGAGGCGCAGAGACATCGCCTCTCCGCCGTTCGACGTTCCAAATTTAGCACTTTTTATTTTCTCCGGCAAACGGCCGGCCGATTTTACGTTATTTCTCTACCTTGACGCTTATTATTTTGATGTCTTCTTTGGGGCGGTCAGCGGGGTCGGTGGCGGCTTTCTGTATTTTTTCTACCGTATCCATGCCGCTTATCACTTCGCCAAAGACCGTGTAGTCGCCGTCAAGGAAAGGTGTTCCTCCTACTGTTTCATAGGTTTTCATGACGTCTTCCGGCATACCTTCAGGTCTGACATTGGCTTCGGTCTGGCGTATAAGTTCCTGCCGAAGGTTTTCAAGCCCTGTGGTGTCGTTGGCTGCCTGCATGGCTTGTATTTCGCTTTTGTGGTCTATGGTGAGTTGGCGGAAATATGCCTGAAGACTCTTGTCTGCCATTCTGCGAGAGAGGCCCTGAAGTGTCGGCCGGTCATATTTCTTTCCGGTGACGATGTAAAACTGTGAACCGGATGATTTCTTTTCGGGATTGACATTGTCCGGAGTGCGGGCTGCAGCCAGCGCACCGTATTTATGGAAATGGCGGGGATAGTCTATTTCTGCATCAATGGTATATCCCGGGTCGCCTGCTCCGAGATGTGAGTCGGGAGTGGCGTTTTTTGAATTTGGGTCGCCGGTCTGAACCATGAAGTCGTTGATTACACGGTGGAATAATACACCGTCGTAGAAACCGTCAGTAGCCAGTTTTATGAAATTGTCTCGGTGGAGAGGCGTGTCGTCGTAAAGACGGACTTTGATGTCGCCGACAGTAGTCTTGATATCGACAGTCGGGCCGGCAGGAAGTTGTGAAGATGTCATGTCTGTTGTCTGGGCAAAGATATTACCCGTCGAAGCACATATTGCCACGACGATTAGTGTGAGGTATTTGTTGAATTTTGTCATGCAGGTTTAAGTAAGATAAAGTGATTAAATAGGCCCTTCGGGATGCAGACGTTTGTAAATACGCCGGAAGTTGTCATCGCTCATCAAAGCGTCGGCTTTATCCCGGAAGTCCGTGCCCCATATTGCTGCAGCGAGTGGTGTGAGATACTTGCGTTCGCGGTCTCGCTCGATAGTCGCCTTTACAAGGTTAGACACGTGTGATGCGAAACGCACCGAATCGACGGCCGTAAGGTATATGGCGGAACTGGCGGTGAATTGCCCGGTTTTGTCGGCACTTTTGATAGTCTCGACAAGAAAGTCCAGACAATCCGGACTGTCATATATGTGATTGACCATATACTCGTAGGTCAGCATGCCAGACGGGTCTGAGGTCAACTCTTTCAGTGTTGTATCATCCATAACATACAGTTGTGCGGTGGGGTGATGCAAAGCATTTTGTATTGCTGAGCATACGTCTGCAACGCTGCGAAATTACCAATTTTTTTTTGATTTGAGCAAACCGATGCTCTGTTTCAAATATTTTTCGTATTTTTGCACGTCTGCAAAACAAGCGCGGGCACTTTTGAAATGCGAGCAGAACAGATGGTTATCGTCATTGGCCGCCAGTTCGGAAGCGGAGGCAGAGCTATTGGGCAAATGCTTGCCCGGGAGTTCGGAGTGCCTTATTATGACAGACAGCTCATTTGCGAAGCTGCAAAGGAAATAGGCTGTCTGCCAGAGCTCTATGACGGTCAGGATGAGAAAAGGCCTTCGGTTATCCGTTCTTTTTTTTCTTTCAATCTCGGGGCATATTATGTAGGTTCTTCCTCCTGCTCAAATTCAGAGCGGCTTTACGAAGGACAGGCACAGGCCATACGGCGTATTGCAGAGGGCGGAGGATGTGTAATTCTCGGCCGAACGGCCGACTATATACTGAGAGACTGTCCGCGAATGACAAGTATTTTTCTTTCTGCCGGAATGAAATTCAGGGAGGAGCGTGTCATGCAGACCGAACCGAGGCTCACTCGCAAGGCAGCCCGCGATATTATAGTAAGACACGACCGCCGGCGGCGGGAATTCTATGAATACTTCTCAGGCAGGATTTGGGGTGATGCCGCGAACTATCATTTATGTCTTGATACCTCTTTGGTGGGCATAGACAATACGGCTGAGCTGATATTAAATTATATAAAGATTAGGAGCAGATTGCTTCAGAACATATAAAAGAGAAGATAAAAACAGAATAGAAGCGTCGACTATAGATTTCGAGAGCCGGCCTGCCGCCGGGGGCTATATGCCCCGGGAGGAAAGTCCGGGCAACATAGGGCACCATGCTTCCTAACGGGAAGGGACTGGTAACAGTCGGACAGCGTAACAGAAAATAACCGCCGTCGTATGACGGTAAGGGTGAAAAGGCGGGGTAAGAGCCCACCGCGTCGCCGGGAGACCGGGGGTGGCGTACGAATCCATGGGTTGCAATGCCAAGTATACCGGCAGGATAAGGGCGGCCCGCTCTTTGCCGGGGGGTAGGCAGCTTGAGACGTCGGGCAACCGGCGTTGTAGATGAATGGCGGGCGCGCATCACACAGAGTGTGCGTACATAACCCGGCTTACAGGCTCTCGAAATTTTCGTCGCCGTTTCGCACAATATCCCGAGTCGTATGTCTGACAATAAGAAACCACAGACTGTTTCCGGGCGCATAGGACGCATCTCCTTGCGGCTGCGAGCCATAATTGCCTATTGTACTACGGGGGTATGGCGTTCGCAGAGCCATTCACTCGGAGTTAAAATCCTTAAGACGGTCAATCTGTCCGTACGCTCGTTTTTCAATGCCGATTTGCAGCAAAGGGCTCAGGCGCTTACATACGTCACGGTGTTGGCGGTAGTACCGGCTCTGGCACTTCTTGTAGCCATAGGCAGAGGGTTCGGATTGACAGACCTTATCACCGACTCGTTGTATAAGAGTTTCCCTTCTCAGTCCAAGGTCATCTCGACAGCATTGAGGTTTGTCGATTCATATCTCGGCGAGGCATCGCAAGGAGTGTTTGTCGGTGTGGGTCTGCTTGTGCTGTTATGGACAATCATTTCTCTGTTGAGCAACATAGAGGATACTTTCAACACTATATGGGGGCTTACAAAGAACCGTTCGTTCTGGCGCAAAATAACCGACTATACGGCTATATGTATCTTCATCCCTATTCTTATGGTCTGCTCGTCGGGCATAAGCATTCTGGTCTCGACCTCTATGCAGTCTACAGAAGAGTTAGGGTTGCATGTGCTGACTCCGTTTGTGAGCGGATTGCTCGACATTTTGCCGTTTGTCCTCAGCTGCATAGCGTTTATATTGGCTTTTCAGCTTTTCCCCAATACGCATGTCAAGCTTAAATACTCTTGTGTGTCCGGACTGATATGTGGCCTGTCATTTCAGATTTTGCAGTTTCTGTTTGTCAGCGGCCAGGTATATGTGTCAAAGTATAATGCCATTTACGGGTCATTCGCCTTTCTGCCTTTGCTGCTCATCTGGCTGCAACTGTCGTGGCTCATACTCTTGTTCGGATGTCAGCTCACGTATTCTGCACAGAATATTTTCCATTATTATTTCATTGACGATACATCGGGAGTCTCGCCGCAGAATATGAGAAATCTTGCTCTTGCTGTAATGGCCATTGCCGTCCACCGTTTTGTGCGTCATCAAGACCCGCTTTCCGTCTCCCGCATTTCAGTGCTTTACAATCTGCCTATACGACCGGTGACTATTGTTGCGGACCGCCTTGTAAAAGCCGGATTGTTGTTCAAGGTGACGAGCGATGAGGGGTGGGACGGCCTTACTCCCAATGTCGACGTCAGCACATTCACCATAGCACAATTTACAAAAATGTGGGACACGCAGGGTCGCACCCTGTTTATCCCGCATTTCAATACTTTATTCTCTGACTTACTTCGGCATGCCAACCTGATTGTCGATGAAGATTGTAATGCTGCCCGTGATGTTACCTTGGCCTCTGTCAAATTGCCGACTCCGGCTGAGGTTGCGGAAGCGAATACTCCCGCAGCCAAAGGTTAGCCTGCATTCTCATCGGCATGCATGATGTTGCCCCTCAGGGTCGATACTTCCTTATGCAACATGTCTATCTCTGACGCCTGGTTCCGGATAGTCAGCAGCAGAGAATTAAGTTCTTCATTCTCAATTGAAAGAGGATATTGCTCCTCAACCCTGACGATAAAATCGGCCAATACGTTCATGTAGTTTGTAAATGCCGCGTATGGCGACTGATAGGGGCTGAAATTTGTGGCTGCAAGGTCTTTGTTCTTCGTGTTCATGTAGAAGAAATGGTCGGACGATTGCAGATAGTCCCAATCTTTTTTCAAGCGCCGGTCGTTGCACAGATGAACGCGTTCTGCCTGGGCATACAATTTTTTCAGCGCTTCTTTCTGAAGGATATTGCCTGTCCATGCCGACACGTCGCGTTCTTCGTCAGCCCACGACATGGGGTATGGTACACTCAGACTGCCGACGGGTTTGAGTTTGTCGACAGCTTCAAGGGGAGTCATAAATCCCACTCCACGTTCTTCGGCAAAACGTGGCAAAGCTTTCAGGAACTCGAATATGCCTGTTTCGCGTGGCATGAATTCGCCGAATGTCTCCATGCTCATGAATAGATTGACTATCTGTTGCTCTTCGGGGAGGTCTGCAATCCAACCTATGAACTTGTCTGCTGTCAGAGGATATTGATTCCATGCAGTGTCGGAGAACTTTCTGGCTATATCGTCGGAAAACTTATCGTTTTTGAGGAGCATCCTCAGTTTCGGCGCACTGGCTGACGTATAGACATAATTCGGAGATTTCCACCCGAGAATATGTTTTGCACCTTCTGTGAGCACTCCTTTGAAACCCATTGACTGTACTACTGTGGCCAGCTCATCATCATAAATCAACTCCGTATTGCGGAATACTTTTGGATGCTGGCCGAAAAGATTGAATATCAGTTCATCGTGGGCGCGCACCTGACGAGTGAATTCTTGCGTGTCGTAGAGCGAAGCCAGGCTGTGCGAGAAGGTCTCGCTAAGAAACTCGACGCACCCTGTGTCGGAAAGCTTGCGCAGCAGGTCGATGAATTCCGGCACATACTGCTGAAGCTGTTCGATAGCTATCCCGGTGATTGAAAGTGCGCATTTGAATTTCTTCCCGTAGATTCGGTTCATTTCGAGAAGAGTCTCTACTGTAGGAATGTAAGAGCGGGATGCAATACGTGTGATTATTTCATCGTTAGCAAAATCGTCGAAATAGTAATGGTCGTTTCCGATTACGAAGAAACGATAGAGTTTCAGCCTGTCGGGCTGGTGTATCTGTAAATACAGGCAAATAGATTTCATAATCGTAATATTCTTTCTGAGGGTGAAGTGGCTGCTTGTTAGTATTATTTCTGGTGGCCGATGACTTTACGGTATATGTCAATTACTTTTTGTCCGGCCTTTTCCCAGGTGATTTCCTTGATTTCTTTGATTCCTTCGTCGCGCAGGTAGTTGTACATGGCCGGGTATGTTACAATAGAATGGATTGCATCGGCCATAGCGTCAATATCCCAGTAGTCGGTCTTTATTACGTTGGTCAGGATTTCGGCACATCCACTCTGCTTGGATATGATTGAAGGCACACCCATCTCCATTGCTTCGAGTGGTGAAATACCGAATGGCTCTGACACACTGGGCATAACGTAGACGTCTGAGTCGCGCAGCATTTCGTAGACTTCTTTGCCTTTAAGAAAACCGGTGAAGTGAAAACGGTCTGCTATGTCGCGTTTGGCGGCCAGACGAATCATTTTGTCGGTCATGTCTCCGTCGCCTGCCATGACAAAGCGCACGTCTGGATTTTTGCGGAGTACACGTGCGGCGGCCTCAACGAAATATTCAGGACCTTTCTGCATGGTTATTCTCCCGAGGAAAGTGACAACTTTTTCCTTCCCTTTACGCCGGCGTGGAAGATTGAGCAAATCGTCGCTGAGCGGAATGACGGCATTGTGTACTGTAGACACCTTATCGGGGTTAATGCCGTATTTTTCTATGACTGTACGCCGGGTGAGGTTTGACACGCAGATTATGTGGTCGGCGTGCTCCATGCCGTCTTTTTCTATTCCGTAGACCACAGGGTTGACATTGCCCCGCGAGCGGTCGAAATCAGTGGCGTGTACATGTATGACGAGTGGTTTGCCGGTCACATTCTTGGCGTGCATGCCTGCTGGGTATGTCAGCCAGTCGTGCGAGTGGATAACATCGAATTCGAGTGTGCGGGCTATTACTCCGGCCACTATCGAATAGTTGTTAATCTCCTCCATAAGGTTATCGGGATATCGCCCTGAAAATTCGACGCAGCCCAGGTCGTTCAGCTTCATATAGTTGAAGTCGGCGTAAATATGGTCGCGCAGTCTGAAGTATAGTTCAGGATTCATGACATTGCCAATGCGGCTCTCTACATAGTCATAGCTTACGTCGCGCCACGCTATGGGTGTGTCGCATGCTCCGATGATACGTGCAAATCCTTTTTCTTCATCGCCGAAAGGCTTTGGTATCACGAAATCTATATCAATATCACCACCTGCATGCATGCCTTTGGTGAGCCCGTAGCTGGCCGTACCGAGGCCGCCGAGTATGTGTGGTGGAAACTCCCACCCGAACATTAAGGCTTTCATCTTTCTACGCTGTTTTGTGACACCTGGAGCTGTGCCATTTCTTTAACATTCTTCAGTGTACGCAAAATCTCTCCGACATTCTTGGCTGTGCTGACCGCCCCGTGTCCGCTGTATGGAGGATTGCCGTCGTACATTTCGGAGAGAGAACCGATGCATCCTTCCGACATCTCTTCGTCGTAGCCGATAAGCATGCGTTCGATGAAGGAGAGGCCGCTCAGGCCGAACACTTTGAAATAAGCGTCGGCATAGAACCCGAAGAGCCACGGTCGCGCCGGTCCCTGATGTATGGCATATTCGCGTTCGCGAGGGTTGCCTACATAGAAGGGCCGGTAGCCATAGCTGTTCGGACTTAGCGAGCGAAGCCCTTTCGGAGTCAGCAATTCGCGTGTAACATAATCAAGAACACGCTTACGCTGCCCGCGGTCGAGAGGGGAGTAGTCCAGACCTATGGCAATGGCCATATTCGGTCTGACACTCAAATCGGCATACGCTCCGGCCACATAGTCATAAAGATAGTTATGGTTGTTCAGAAATGTCTGTATGAACGATTCCTTTGAGTTGTCAATGAGTGGCGTGAGCTCCGCGGAGTAGTCTGGCAGGACATCTTCGGACAGCTGACGGGCGACACACAACAGATTATACCATAGTGCATTGAATTCCACCAGGTAGCCTGTCCGGGGTATTATAGGGCGGCCGTCAATCGAGGCCGACATCCAGCTGACAGCTCGTTCTCGTCCTTCTGTAAATACGAGACCGTTATCATCGAGCCGGAGATTGGGCACGCGGTTGTTTCTTATGGCTTCTACCAGCATGCGCACACTTTCTCCATATTTCGCAATACATTTTTCCGTACCTTCCGAACGCATGTATTGCTGTATGGTCCACCCGGTCCACAGAGGTATGTCTGGGCGGTCAATGCCTTGTATGTCATGCCCGGTGTTGCCTGTGTCAAGGTATTTGTGCAGTGCGTTGAGGAATGTATCCATGGCTTCTTCGTATTCCTTCACACGCTTTATGGACAATGTGCATCCGGGCAGAGCTATCAGTTCGTCGCGAGCCCTTACCTTGTACCATGGATAACCAGCTGTTATGTACATGCCGGATTTCTTTTTCAGATAGAACTGCATGGCCGAATTCTTCAGGCAGTTGTAGAAACTGCTGCGTGAAGTACGGGTGGTCAGTTCGTGAGAATATGTCGCGGCAAAAGTCTCGGGTTCTTCCGGCGATGTCGATGCAGAGAAAATGATGCTTTCACCTTTTCTTACAGGCAGTTCGAAATAGCCCGGCACCCAGAGGTCTTCCTTATATGCCGTTCCCCGGTCGCGGTCTTTATAGTATTCTATTCCTTTGTACCAATGAGCGTCGTCAATCCACCGTGCTTTGTGGTTGAATTGCATGTAGAGGTCTGGATAGCCTGGATAGAGGCACACCGATATGCCGTTGTCTATATGCCGGATATCGGTATTGATATTCTCATTTTCAATGCAGATGTCGTTGGCATTCCTGAAAGCAAGAAATGGCCTGAACTGTATCTTGGTGGCCGAATGTGCATCGACCAGAGTATATTTGATGAGTATGCGGTTTTCGTGCGAGATGAACACTTTTTCTTTTGTCAGTATGACTCCGCCCACACGGTAGGTGACAGTTGGTACGGTGTCGCAATTGAACTCGCGTATATACTTATGGCCGTTCGGGCTGAATACCGCGTCGCCATATTGATGCAGACCGAGATTGAACGGAGCATCATGCTGGATTACAGTCTCGTCGAGCGACGATAGCAGCACATGCGCCTGGTCATCCATATCCGAAATCGGTATGACAAGGAGCCCGTGTTGTTTCCGGGTGTTGCATCCGACGATGCTCGTGCAATGGTATGCCCCGCTTTTGTTGGTGCGCAACATCTCTCTGGGCAGACTTTGCTCCAGATTTATCATAAGGTTTTTGTCGAATTTAAGGTAACTCATAGGCCTACATGCTGATTTAACCGTCGGTATGCGACGGCCTTTTATTTACAAACAATCGTGCGATGCATTTGGTGCGGTCGATTTCTATGTTTCTCAGCATGATTTCGGATAGCCCTTAATAAAATTGCTGTTTTTTATTAGTTTTGCGATGTTTTTTAACGACCAAATATCAGTATGTGTATGACTTTCGGACATCTGCGAATAATATCATGTATAATTCTGATAGCTTCATGTGTTAATGCACGCGCTCTTACAGCTGCATTTTCTCTTTCGCCGTCAAGCCTGTCGGAACAATTGTTTGAAGAGAACTTCGATGAGGATACTTCCGGGTGGATTTTCCCAGATACCGAACATATAGAATGGCAGGTTATGAAGACGGCCGGCACAATGGATTTCTCGCAATACAATCCTGCCGATGCCGGTTCGATGCGGATAAAAGGAGCGGCGGATTTCGCCGATAGAGAAATGGCTGATGCCATATCTCCTGCATTTGAAATAAAAGGCGCGGCAAAATGCACATGCTACGTTGGGTTTTCACACGATTTCGATGATATGGGTTCGCTCGAAATTGCAGCTGTGGATAAGAACGGCAGTGCCACGCTGTTGTGGTCTTCTCTCAATAGCGAAATGCACGAAGGGTGGCAGTGGCGACGTCTTGAACTCTCTTTCATCCCAAGAAGTACAGGGTCGTACAGATTGAGGTTTCGTTATACTTCCGGACGGCTTGCCGCGGCCTTTACTGACGGGGGATGTCAGGCGTCGTTTTATGTTGATGATATCGAAGTGGCCGTGCGCCCTGAATTTCCAGGTGAGGGAGCAAGCATATCTGCCGGAGAGTCGGTTACATTCTACAATCATACGGATTGCGACGCATCGTTGTCGTGGAGCTTCCCGGGTGGTACTCCAGCTGTATCGTCGGAAGAAAATCCTGTGGTCACATACAAGACTCCAGGTGTGTATAATGTGGTGCTTACGGCGCGTAAAGGTAATGATACCGATGTGTGTACGGCTGCAGGGTTTATCAGCGTTGAGTCAGTAACCCCGGTTGTAGAGATTGTTTCTTCGTCGAAAATGCGTGCGGAAGGTTCGGGGCATTATGCCGTGCCTCCATGTGTGCCTGTCCGTTTCTCGCCGGCTAATCCTGACATTCTGTCGTGGTGCAATTGGCATATAGCTTCAGGGCGCTCCGACAATGACTGTGTGACTCGCGACGGCAAAGCGGCCTATATTGAGTTTTATGATGAGGGTGAGCGCATAATAGCGGCGCAGGCTGCCAACGATAAAGGTAATTGCCGTGCGGAAGTTGATGTAGATGTTGTGCGACGGGCACGAATGGCGAACGGTGTGCCTAATCTGTCACCTGAGTTGATATCCATGTCGAAACTCGGAAGCGAGATTGCCGAGGTCTTTCCGCAACCGGAAGTGCCGTGTGCGGTAGACAATGTAAATATTATGGTTACGGATATCAAGGCGTCCGGAGCGGCCACTGTTGCTGTCGCAATAGCATACATGGAGGATGGTGCTCCAGGCGAAATTATATCTGAGACAACCGCGAGGCTCTCGGAATTGAATTTGGAGGATAATGGCAGTGTCCGACCGTTAAGCATTGATTTTCCGATGCCTGTTGTCGTGACCGAGAAGCCGTGGGCTGTAGTCGTGAAATTTAGCGGAGTGGCAGATTGTAATGTGGCCTCTATATCGGGAGAATACGATAATGCGCTTGTGCGCACACCTGAGGGCTGGCGGCAATTAGACAACCGTTCGTTCCGAGTGTCTCCTGCATGTACATATTCCGTGTTGCGTACGACCGAAGCCACCGGAAGCCGTATTGATTTCAAACCTTCCGGGTCGGCGGCTACCATATCTTTCCGCTCGCTCCTGTCATGCAAATACCTGACGGAAGCCGATTGGGTGAAGGTCGATGTCCAATCAGACGGTTATGACTATACGGTGCATCTTGAAGCTGAACCTCTGACGTTTGCCACACAGCGGCGTGAAGCCGATTTTGTGGTGACTGACGGTATCTCTAACCTTATCTTCCGATTATGCCAGAATTCTTCCGGGGAGTTGGTGCCGACTGTCAGTGCCGACGCTCTGTTTGAAATCAATGGGGGAACTATAAGTTTGCGCGGAGGTTGGGGGAGTTATATGAACGTCTGGAAGGCCGACGGTTCGTTGCTGTCACGCGATGTGCGGAGTTTTGGAGCACCCGGGGGCATATATATTGTCGAGGTTATTGATGCCGACAGCCAGTCACGCTTTTTCCGCCTTGCGCTTTAATGAATTGGCCGAGGCGGTCACGCCCATGATTGCACAGCCTATCAGAGCACATACGCCTACCCAGAACACCAGTTTGTAGGATGTATGTTCGGCAAGAAATCCCCATACGCCGGATGCGATTGCACCACCTGCGGCCAGGGCTATAGAAATGTTGGAGAAAATGCGGGCATAGTCTTTATTGCCCATGACCTCACGCACGAGCATGGCTGTCTGAACGGTAACGCCGGCGTAAGCCCAACCGAAACAGTATGCACCTGACAGGATGAGAGCCTGTGAGTGGCCGCAGAAGATAAGCATGACCAGGCCGGCAGCCCCGAGCATGGTCGTGAGCAATGTGCCCATTTTGCCGCTCCGGTCGTTGACGTAGCCCAGCACGAGTTTGCCCATTGTCACACCAAGCATTATGGCTGATGCTGAATATGCTGATTGCTCGATGTCAAAGCCAAGTGTCAGTACATATTTCGGGATGAAAAGGTTGAGTGTGGATACCGCCATAATGAGAAATGCGAATACGAGCAATACGTAGAACATGCTGCTGTGGAGTGCATCGCGATAGGATATTCCTTCGACGGATGTCTTTGTATTGCCGGCTGCCGGTTTCTCACCCCATGGCTCAAGATTTTTGTCGGAAGGATAATTTCTCAGCAGTATGCCGAGAGCAGGTGTTATGATGACAAGAACAAGCAATCCGAAGCAGCCGTAAGCCCAACGCCAACCATAATTGGTTATCAGCCAACCGCCTATGGGGTTGAAGATGACACCCCCGATGCCGGAAGCGGCACTGCAGATGCCTATCATCAGGCCGACACGGGTTCGAAACCAGCGGTTGATGAGCGTGGGGAAACTCATGTACATCAGAAATGCCAGAGTAACGCCCTGTACACATCCGGCAACATAGAATTCCCATACGGAATTGAAAAGCCCCATTGAACAGAGGCATATTCCGGAAAGAGCTGAACTCAGCGTGAGCAGGAGTCGGGCGCTCATACGCTCCATCATTTTTCCTGCAACAGAGAGCATGAGGCTCGATGTGATGAAGCTTAAGGACATATATATGCCGAATTCGCCTACAGATACGCCTAAGGCTTGGCTGACCGGTTGGTAGAAAATGCCGGCACAACTCATCATCAGTCCTGTGTTGACACCCATCATCAGGCAGCAACATCCTACTATTATGTAGGCATAGTGAAGGCCGCGGTGTGTTTTTGTGTTAATGGTTTGCATTGTATGTATTGTGTTCGTTTGTGTTTGATTGTTCAGTCGAGCGGGATGATTAGTCCTTCGCGGTTGAGCATCGTATTGGGAAATACTCTCCGGGCTTCTTCGACGATTAAATTTTCATTGTGAATTCGTGAGGAGTAATGCCCCGTAAGCAGACATTTAGCTCCGGCGTCGCGTGCCGTTTCAGCGGCATCTGTGGCTGTAGAGTGCCCGCGCTTCATTGCATCGGCTTTATTTTCAGATAGATATGTTGTCTCGTGCATAAGGAGGTCTACCGGTCCTATGGCGGACGCCAATTCGTCGAACGGGGCTGTGTCGCTTATGTGGGCGTAAGATACTGACGGCGAAGCAGGAGTGGTGAGACGCTCGGCAGGAATTGTCTGACCTTCGGGGGTTATGAACGGGTGACCTTCTTTTATAGCTCTCAATGCGGCGACAGGCACTTTGAACCAGTCGACGGCTGCGCGGTCGATGTGGCGCAGTTTGGTTTTTTCCTCGACCACATATCCCACAGTGGGAACTCTGTGGTTGAGAGGTATGGTTCTTATGCTGACTGCGTTGTCAGAATAAATTTCGGCAGCTTCGGGCTTGATTTCGACGAAGTTGACTTCATATGACATGTCGCCTCCGAAGAATCTGAGCATCCGGCGGAAAATATCTATGCCCTGGGCAAATGTATACACATTGACCGTTCCACCCCGGTGCATCAGCGACATTGAACTAAGAAGGCCCGGCAGACCGAGACAATGGTCGCCGTGGAGGTGGGTCAGGAATATATGGTTGAGACGCGTGAACTTCAGGCGTTGGCGCTGAAAGGCTTGTTGAGCTCCCTCGCCGCAGTCGAACATGAAAAGGTTCTCTCGGATGTTGAGCACTGAGCATGAGGGATTATGTCTGACCGACGGTTTGGCCGACCCGCAACCCAATGTATGCAATGTGAATGTGGACATGCAGGCGGCGATTATTGCTTGCGGGTCATTTGGGCATAATCTTTTGCGAGTCCACCTTCGCCTGTCTCCTTATAGAGCGACGGCAGGTCGTGCCCCGTCTGCTTCATTACCTCAATCAGGCGGTCGAAGGACACGCGGTGCGTGCCGTCGGTGAAAGTGGCGTAGATATTGGCATCCAGAGCGCGAGCTGCTGCGTAGGCGTTGCGTTCTATGCAGGGTATCTGTACCAGCCCGCACACGGGGTCGCATGTCATGCCGAGGTGATGTTCGAGCCCCATTTCGGCGGCGTATTCAATCTGTGCAGGGCTTCCTCCGAATAGCTGGCATGCAGCGGCCGAAGCCATGGCGCATGCCACTCCGACTTCGCCCTGACACCCGACGTCCGCTCCTGATATGCTGGCATTGTGTTTTACGATGTTGCCGATTAGTCCGGCTGTTGCCAATGCGCGTAGTATACGGGCTTCGGGCAGTTGGCGGCTGTTCCAGATATGATAGAGCACGGCTGGAATTACACCGCATGAACCGCATGTAGGAGCTGTGACAATCTTGCCTCCGGATGCATTCTCTTCGCTTACGGCCAGGGCGTAAGCGAAAATCAGGCCTCGGGTGCGCAGATTGTCCTTGAAACCCTCGGCTTTTACATAGTAGGATGCTGCTTTCCGACGGAGATTGAGTGGGCCGGGAAGGCGTCCTTCTGTGTTCAGCCCACGCTCGACAGCCTCTTTCATTGTCTGCCATACCTCGCTGAGGTGTTCCCAGATGTCATGACCTTCATTTTCCTCGACATATTCCCAATAGCTGCGACCTGTGCGCTCGCAATAGTCCATTATTTCTGTCAGGCTGTTGATGCTGTAGATGTCGGGTCCTTGGCAAATGCCGCGTCCCTCTTCTTCGATTGCGCCGCCTCCGACGCTATATACCGTCCATTCGCCGGTCATTGTTCCGTCGGCACTGAACGATTTGAATGTCATGCCGTTGGGGTGGTGGGGCAGGAATATGTCCGGCCGCCATATAATTTCAGCTTTTTTGTTCTGTGTCTCGAGAATTTCGAGAATTGCCTTGTCGGTGAGGTGGCCTTTGCCGGTAGCGGCAAGACTCCCGTAAAGGGTTACACTGAAAGATGCCGCCTCGGGGTGAGAGGCTAAAAACTGTTCTGCGGCCATGCGCGGGCCCATGGTGTGGCTTGACGACGGGCCAACTCCGATTCTGAATAATTCCCGGATAGATTTCATGAGGGTGATGAAGTCGTTTCGTGTGGCGAATTTAGTGATTTTTGGTCAATGTTGAAAATCATCATTTTTTAGTATTGCGTGTTAACGGTGCGCATGCGAACTTTGCCGATATGAAATCGACTGCTCTGGCTATAGTGGCAAGTGTGTTAGTGTCGTTCTGTGCAACCGCTGAACGGCGTGATACTGTCGCACTCGATGAAATAGTGGTGACTGCTGTGAAACAAGCGGTTTCGCCCGGTTCAGAACCGGTGGCCGAGACAGTGGTCGACGCTCCGGAGATACGCCGGCTGGGCATCATGTCGGCCAAAGGTCTGTCTGACATCGCACCCAATGTGTTTATTCCGGACTATGGAAGCCGCATCACCTCATCAATATATATGAGAGGTCTGGGCTCGCGCATGGAGCAGCCCGTCATGGGTCTTATTATAGATAATGTGCCGGTGCTTAACAAGGATGCTTACGATTTTGACTTGCCGGATATGGAATCGGCGCGGATAATAAGAGGCCCTCAGTCGGCGTTGTTCGGCAGAAATACGATGTGCGGAGTGATGGATATCAGGACACTCTCTCCATTGGCTTATTCGGGTCTGAAAGCATCATTGACATATGGTTCTTTTTCCGACATCAGGGCATCGGCAGGATATTATGCCAAGACAGGTGCGGTGTCCGGCATATCGGCCTCTGTGCTTTACGGTCATACCGGTGGGCATTGGCGCAACATGTACAATGGCTCTGAAACAGGGCGCGAGACGCAGTGGAGTGGCCGTATCAAGTTCGAATCGCGTCCGTCGGATGCTTTTCGTATTCAGAATGTGCTGTCGTCGTCATATTTCAATCAGAGTGGCTATCCATATGAATCTCTTTCGACCGGGAGGATAGAATACAACGACACATGTTTTTACCGACGGTTTCTGTTGTCCGACGGACTGACCGCAGCTCTCAATGTCGGCGAACTTTCGTTTACGGGTGTGGCTTCAATCCAGTATATCGACGACAATATGACTCTCGACCAGGATTTTCTTCCGGAGAGTTTCTTTACTCTGACCCAAAAGAAAAAAGAGACCGGCGCAACCTTCGACATCGTGATTACACCGCGTGAGCGCCGGAAAACATACAATTGGCTTGCGGGAGCTTTTGTGTTCGGCCGAAATCAGGTTATGCATGCTCCGGTCACCTTCCTCGAACGAGGCATTGCCGACCTTATCGTCGACCACCGCAACAGCGCCAACACGCTCTATCCTATCGAATGGAATGATGAGACATTTCCTCTGCTTTCTGACTTCAGGACTCCGCTGTTCGGGGCTGCGCTTTATCATCGTTCAGAAGTGAGGCTGGGTAAATTTGCAATAAATGCTGCCTTGCGTGTGGACTATGAAAAGGCCCGCCTGAAATATACGAGCCGTTGTTCGTCGAGCTACACGATATATCACAGGTCGGGTCTGGACGGTCAGTTTGAGCCGCTCCGGAATGTAGACATAAAGATTGACGACGCAGGGCGCCTTTCGCATACTTTCGTGCAGTTTCTGCCCGACGTGTCGCTGACTTATTCACTGCCGGATGCTTTGGGTACGGCCTATGCCGACGTGTCTAAAGGATATAAAGCGGGAGGATTTAACAATCAGATGTTCAGCGAAGTACTCCAACAGCGCGTTATGGGGATTATGGGAATAGGCTCGAATTTTGATGTCGACCAGATAGTGAGCTATAAGCCTGAGCAGAGTTGGAATTATGAAATTGGCGCACATCTGAACTTCAGCAGGATTAATCTGAAAGCTGATGTGGCGGTGTTTTATATCGACTGCCGCGACCAGCAGCTGACCGTATTTCCTCCCGGCACCACCACAGGCCGAATGATGACCAATGCCGGCAAGACGCGTAGCTGTGGTTTTGAACTCACACTCGCTTATTCACCGCTTGAACGCCTTAATTTCAATCTGGCCTACGGAATGACCGACGCGAGGTTCAGGAAATTTAATGACGGTATTCGCGATTTGGCCGGCAAACGCATACCGTATGCTCCGGGAAATACTCTTTTTGTGCAAGGAGTATACTCGCTCCCTTTGCAGACGTCGTGGATAAATGCACTATCTTTCTCAGCCAATACAAATTGTGCCGGGCCTATATATTGGAACGAGGAAAACACACGTCGGCAAAAGTTTTATGCCACACTTGGTGCATCCGTACTTCTTGAAGGCAAACACTTTTCAGTAGAACTGTGGGGTAAGAACATGACGTCAACCCGATATTACACCTTCTATTTCATATCGATGCAGAATGAATTTGTACAGCGGGCGCTTCCCGCAAGATTTGGAGCAACCATGCAAATAAATATATGACCAGTATTATAAAAAATCATAACTTATGAAGAAATCAAAACTTACAATGGGTCTTGCCGTTGCCGTCATTGCTATGGGAGCAGTGTCGTGCAGCGACGACAAAACCACGTCAATCGACGATTTTTCAAGCTACTTCCAGGTGTCGATGCCTACTCTTGTGGTATCGGACAATGGCTCGGCAGCTTCCTACAATGTTGACTATCGTGTAGATTTTTCGATTGAGAAATTGATTTTGAGTGCAGCCCCGACTTTCGGGTCTGTAGGGTTCAACTTCAAGACTGAAGCGGCAAAGTATCTTACTACCAACGGAATGATGTCGGCAAATCTTGGCAACTGCCGGTTGGTTCAGGGTGTGGCATCAGTCAATGACGTGCGCCTTAAATATAATCCTATGCCAGTAGTCCCTCCGACCACGGTCAATAATCTTGGCCTTGCATATTACGAAAATCCCTGGCTTCTCGTTCGTTATGAGGTAGGCTCGGACATGAAGGCATATACATATCCTCTGCGTGCGGCCTTCAAGGGTAACTTCAAGTCGTCGTATGTAGGGGGCAACGGCCAGAAAGTGAGCTACGAATCGACCGACTGCATGATGGAGTATGTGCTCGACGTAGAGAATAGAAAAGCCGACGTATATATATACAACGCCAAGTTCGCATCGCCCATGCCTCTACAGAAAGTCCTCTGGCTTAAAGACCTGACCCTCCGCCTGACAGATGACGGTCTGGAGCTCACCGGCATGAACGTAGTGCCCTATAGCCGCGAGGGCGAAGGTGCGAGCG
This sequence comes from uncultured Sangeribacter sp., assembly GCA_964452865.1. GTDB lineage: Bacteria > Bacteroidota > Bacteroidia > Bacteroidales > Muribaculaceae > Lepagella. The sequence goes on from CAYVNJ010000018.1 coordinate 24,289, forward strand.
AGGGCTTTACACCGTATAGCGACTTCACGTTCAATCAAATTGAGTTTGACATCGATACTCCCAATATGACCGACTGTGAAATTGAATTTACCGTAGCCGGCAGATTTTCAGGAGAGTTTGAAGGGAGCAGCATCCTCTGAGCAAGGAGTTGAAGATAGCGTTTAGCTATAAATAATAAGGAGTTAATCGTTGTCCGGGATATAGTTCCGGGCAACGATATTTGTAATGTAACGCGGCATTGCAGTGGAGTCTGTTAAAAAAACAGCAACAACTTTTTGTGAGTTTTAAGAAATTTTAAGTACCTTTGTCGGGTCGAAATAATGCCTTTAGGCATCGACCGTAACATTAAAAACATACTAACCTATTTAATTACAGACGACTATATGGACCTACTAATGGAAATTAGCAATGGGACGTTGGCAATCACGGCCGTTCTGACCGGCATCGGGCTTGTCTTTGCGGCACTGCTTATTGCCAGACTGATTTCCCCTCGCTCGTTCACCAAAATGAAGGCCGAACCCTACGAGTGCGGTATCCCGACGCGAGGCGAATCGATGATGCAGTTCAAGGCAGGCTATTTCATGTTTGCATTGCTCTTCCTCATTTTCGATGTTGAAACCGTATTTCTTTACCCCTGGGCCGTGATAATGAGAAATCTTGGTGCAGCGGGTCTGCTTTGCATAGGCGTCTTCTTAGTAATATTGATTTTAGGCCTGGCATACGCCTGGCGGAATGGAGCTCTCAAATGGAGGTGAAAATCAAAGACATGAAGCGTGAGGACTTCAAGGACAATGAATATATCGATAGCCTCGTGGAAGAACTTAATGCCTCCGGAGCGAATGTGATGGTCGGCAAACTGGACGAACTCATCAACTGGGGTCGTGCCAACTCATTGTGGCCTCTGTGCTTCGGCACAAGCTGCTGTGCAATCGAATTCATGTGTCTCGGTGCCGCGCGTTACGACATGGCGCGTTTTGGTTTCGAGGTAGCACGAAATTCACCCCGTCAGGCTGACTATATAATGGTGCAGGGTACAATCGTGCATCGTATGGCGCCGGCCATGCGTCGTCTGTATGAGCAGTTGGCCGAGCCAAAATATGTGATTGCCTGCGGCGGTTGCGCTGTCTCTGGTGGCCCGTTCAAGAATTCATATTGCGTGGTTCCCGGTGTCGACCAGATACTTCCGGTCGATGTTTACATTCCCGGTTGCCCTCCACGTCCGGAAGCAATGTTCTACGGCCTTATGCAGCTTCAGCGTAAAATCAAGGTTCAGAAATTCTTCGGCGGCGCAAACAGAAAAGAGAAACGTCGCGAATTCTTCGAGAAACATCCCGACGCATAAACAAGGGCTGATAAAAATCATCACTAACCCAAGACATCACGACGATACATTCCATTATGGACAATATAAAAGAGATTATTGCAGGACTTGCTCCGTCGGCGCAATTTATCGAGGCTGAAACGCCGACATTCAAGGTTGAAGACCGCGAATGGCATGCTTTGGCTGAACAACTGAAGAACGACCCGCGACTCGCATTCGACGTGCTCACGGCTGTTGTTGGTATGGACTGGGGCGAGACACTCGGCTGTCTGTACTATCTTACATCTACATCGCATAACTGGGACATGCTCGTTATCCGTGTAGAAACATCCGACCGTAAAAATCCGATGCTCCATAGTGTGGCAGACTTGTGGAAGGTGGCTAACTTTCAGGAGCGCGAGGTTTACGACTTCTTCGGCATCAAATTTATCAACCATCCCGACATGCGCCGTTTCTTCCTCCGCAACGACTGGGTGGGTCACCCCTTGCGCAAGGACTATGATGCCAATCCTGAACTGAACCCAATCCGTCTTGACGACGAGAAGAATGAAGACGACACCGTTTCATACGTTGAGGATAAGGACGGTAAAGTTAAGGCTATCCACGGAAAAATCTTCGGCGATGAAGACTATGTGGTCAATATCGGTCCTCAGCACCCCTCGACTCACGGTGTGATGCGTTTCCGCGCAGCTGTCGACGGCGAGACTGTGACAAAGGTAGAGGTAGTCAGTGGTTATATTCACCGCGGCATCGAGAAACTCACCGAGTCCATGACATACCCCCAGATTCTGCATTTCACAGACCGTATGGACTATATGAGCGCTCACATGAACCGTCATTGCCTGTGCATGTGTATTGAGAAAGCTCTCGGTCTGGAAGTTCCGAAACGCGCGGTGGTCATACGTACGATGATGGACGAACTGATGCGAATTTCTTCGCACCTTCTTTCGTTCGGTTGTACAGCCATGGACCTTGGTGCTACAACAGCATTCTTCTACGGCTTCCGCGAACGCGAAATGGTTCTTGATATATTTGAAAAGACCTGCGGTGCGCGTATGTCGATGAACTACAATGTGATTGGCGGAGTGATTGCCGACCTGCATCCCGATTTCGTGAAAGATGTCAAGGAGCTCTGCCGCATCATGCCCGAGCGTCTTAAAGAATATCACAAAGTATTCAGCGGTAACATCATCGCACAGAACCGTCTGAAAAAGGTGGGCTATCTGTCGAAAGAAGATGCTATCAACTATGATATCACAGGCCCGTCAGGCCGCGGTTCGAACTGGAGCTGCGACTGCCGTAAGAAGCATCCGTATGCAGCATATCCCGAAGTACAGTTTGACGAAGTGCTTGAAGACGGCTGCGACAGTTTCGCACGTTACATGGTGCGCATGCGCGAGATAGAGCAGAGCGTACGCATCCTCGAACAGCTCGTCGACCGTATACCCGAAGGTGACATACGTGCACAAGTGCCGAAAATCATCAAGCTGCCCGTTGGTAAATGGTATCAGCAGGTTGAGGCCAGCCGCGGTACATTCGGTGTGTTCATCGAAAGCAACGGCGAGAAAAATCCTTATCGAGTACACTTCCAGAGTCCGTGCTTCAACCTTGTAGGTGTAATGGACCTTACATGCAAGGGGCACATGATTGCCGACCTCATCACAATCGGCGCTGCACTCGACTTTGTAATTCCCGATATCGACAGATAATATTTTAACCCGAAAAGTCTAACCAGAAAACAATCAAGACATGTTTAATTTCGGAACGTGGACAACATGGTTTAACAATCTGCTGACAGGCTGTATGCCAGGCTGGGCGGCAACAACAATCGAGTGCATCATCATAGCTGTGCTCATCCTTGCCACCTACACGGTGCTTGCCTTGTTCTATATACTTTATGAACGTAAACTCTGTGCATGGTTTCAGTGCCGACTCGGCCCAATGCGTGTAGGTAAGTGGGGCATCCTGCAGGTGTTTGCCGACATGTTCAAAATCCTTATCAAAGAGTTGATTTATCTTAAGGGCGGCGACAAATTCCTCTTCAAGCTTGCGCCTTATATCATCATCACATCGTCAGTTACTATGTTGGCATGTCTGCCCTGGGGCAACGGGTTGCAGATTATCAATTATAACATAGGCATATTCTTCATATTGGCCGTGTCGTCGGTAGGCCTGCTCGGTATTTTGCTCGCAGGTTGGGCATCGGACAACAAGTACACGCTGATTGGTGCTGTACGAAGCGGTGCGCAGATGGTCAGCTATGAGCTCTCGCTCGGTCTGGCAATCATCACTATCGTGGCATTTGCCGGCACTATGAACATCAACGAACTGGTTTGGGCTCAGAACGACGGCTGGTTCATCTTCAAGGGTCATCTGCCTGCGGTGATAGCATTCCTTATCTACGTGATAGCTGCTACGGCAGAAACCAACCGTGGCCCGTTTGACCTTCCTGAGGCGGAGCATGAGCTGACCGCAGGTTATCACACCGAGTATTCCGGTATCCATTTCGGATTCTTCTATCTGGCAGAGTACCTCAACCTCTTCATCGTGTCGGGTATAGCCACACTGATGTTCCTCGGTGGCTGGATGCCTCTGCACATTCCCGGTTGGGATGCTTTCAACGGCATTATGGACTACTGCCCGTCAATCGTGTGGTTCGTGCTCAAGGCATTCTTCATTTCATTCATCATCATCTGGTTTAAGTGGACATTCCCGCGTGTACGTATCGACCAGATGCTTGCTTTCGAATGGAAA
>CAYVNJ010000019.1:0-27646 GCA_964452865.1 uncultured Sangeribacter sp.
GAGTTTGGTCCGTGTCTCAGTACCAATGTGGGGGACCTTCCTCTCAGAACCCCTAGACATCGTCGGCTCGGTGAGCCGTTACCTCACCGACTACCTAATGTCCCGCATGCCCATCCTTGTCCGTCTCTCGACTTTCCTACCTCTGGGATGCCCCTGAGGTATATACGCGGTATTAGACGGGGTTTCCCCCGATTATCCCCCTGACAAGGGCAGGTTGCATACGTGTTACTCACCCGTGCGCCGGTCGCCGGCAGGAGTGCAAGCACTCCCCCGCTGCCCCTCGACTTGCATGTGTTAAGCCTGTCGCTAGCGTTCATCCTGAGCCAGGATCAAACTCTCCGCTGTTATTATTCTTTCGAATTACTCTTTTTTGCTTTGTGTCTGTCCGATGTATCCGTTACCGACTGCCATATGGCATGGCCCGGAACGGACGCTCATGTCCGCTGTATTTATTGTCTGTACCTGTTTCAGATATTGTCCGGAAGTCTTTCCTTTCCGTTCTTTCTCTTTTCCTGTACTGTATCTTATCGCAATGATGTCAATGTTCTCTTCGCTATTTACGGTCTGCAGAACGCTCCTCCGAGCACCCCTTTCCCGTTTTGCGAGTGCAAAGTTAATACCTTTTTCCGCCCGTTCCAAATTTTTTTGCAAACTTTTTTGTCATTAAAACACCTCAACACCGCTAACCCATTGCTAACCACCAAAATAAATTTTTGTTAATTTCTTGACTTTTGAATACATTTATTGAGAACATCTCCGAATTTGCATTATTGTCTCCTAATTTCTATCTTTGCCTTTGAACTAATAAATACGGTAAAAGTATGGCCGACTTATACGAACGACGTCCATTTACGTTTGACCGAGCAGTGCGCATATTATTCTCCACATGCGCGCTGGTTGCGGTTCTGTTTTTACTAAATATTTTAAAAGGAGTATTACTTCCATTTCTTGTTGCATGTCTTATTGCCTACATGCTCGAACCTATAGTTGGTTGGAATATGAGATGGCTGCACACCCGCAAACGCTTCTTTCCTGTTCTTCTCACCCTTATTGAATTCATAGCAGTTTGTGCCGGTCTCGCATATCTGGCCATACCTTATCTTGTCAACGAATGCACTTCAATGGCTGATATGCTGCAACAATACGCCTCGACCCAGATAAACATTCCATATATCTCTGCCGAAATACACAACTATATACGCCACCATATCAACTTTGATGAAATATCTCAGTTTCTCACTAAAGAGCAATGGGTGTCACTTGGCCGAAAAGCTCTATCTTCTTCATGGACAGTTGTATCATCTTCAGTCACTATTCTGCTTGAAGTCTTGAGCTGGCTAATAGTAATACTGTATGTCATTTTCATCATGCTTGACTATGAGCGGCTGATGTTAAGTTTCCGCCAGCTCGTGCCGCCGCAGCATAGACACAGGACCTTCCGAATTTTCAATGATGTGAAATCAGCGATGAACCGATACTTTCGCGGTCAGTTTGTCATAGCTTTCCTGGTAGGGATATTGTTTGCAATAGGTTTTGTCATCATCAAGTTGCCCATGGCGGTCGTCTTCGGTCTTTTCATAGGCATCCTTAACCTTGTTCCCTATCTTCAGCTTATATCACTTCCGATAGCAGCCATTCTGTGCCTTGTCGGAGCGTCAGTCGGTGCGCCTTTCTGGACTTTGTTCTGCGAATGTATGGCAGTCTACGTAGTAGTACAGTGCATCCAGGACTTAATCCTCACCCCTAAAATCATGGGTAAAGCCATGGGGCTCAACCCGGCAATAATACTACTCTCCTTATCTGTATGGGGTTCATTGCTCGGATTTATGGGGCTGATTATAGCCCTCCCGCTGACAACTCTCATCCTCTCTTACTACGACCGATATGTTGTAGAGAGACTACAAGTCAAAGCCGCCAAACGACGTCACGAGCGCGAACGTCAGGAAAGCGACTGACACATTATATATAAGGAATATATATTTTGAAGACCAAAAATTCAATTTACACCCTTCTTCTGAAGACATCGTAGGTCAACTCTTCATCACGTCTTTCAATTTTGTGCTGAAGCTTCAAAGAAAGGCGCTTAGGGAGTACTTTCATAATACCGCAAATCATTTTCGTCCATAAATCAGACGAAGTATTAGAATACTCAACAGTACGCGGACAAGAACACACACGCGTTCCCCCAGGAGTAAACATCTCACCCAAAGTCTTTTCAGACGGATTTACGGATAATACTGTTGCAGACATGACGATATCGAATATATGTAAATAAATCTTTCGTTTGATAGAAAACGCAACAACCGAAGAAATTGTTCTGTACTGATGAAATTTTTTTGAAAGAAGCCATAAACTAAGTTTATTTTGCACTCTCATCATTAATTACTAACTTCGCTTTCGATTATATATATGCGGTTCACGTGCAACCGCATGACTGTTATGGAAAGATTAGGACATTTATACTTCAGATACGGCACCATGGGGTCAGCCAAAACTGCCCTGCTGCTGACTACAGCATACAATTTTGAAGAACGAGGTCTTGCGTTCGACTGCTTCAAGCCAGTGGTCGACACACGCGAGAGCAAAAACGTCATCCGTTCACGCATAGGCATCGAGCGAGAATGTAAATGGATTTATCCGGAGACAGATATGTATGAACTGTTCCGTCAGCTCTATGCCGAACAAAATCATCCCGACTGGATGCTTGTAGACGAAGCTCAATTTCTTTCTGCAGAACAAGTTGACCAACTGGCACGCATTGTCGACGATTTCGGATGCAATGTACTGTGCTACGGACTCCGGACCGACTTCCGGACCCATTTATTCGAAGGTTCACGCCGACTCTTCGAGCTTGCTGACACTATAGAAGAAATAAAATCCACCTGCACCTGCGGACGCAAAACGATTGTAAACGCGCGCATTGACAGTCATGGGGAAATTATAACCGTTGGCGCACAGGTCGAGATTGGCGGCAACGACCGATACATGGCAGTCTGCCGTAAATGCTGGCGCAACAAAAAGATAGAAAGCAGCAGTCGCTCGCGTCTGCCGTTCGACACAGATTTCTAAACAGCCATTAACAATGCAAGGACAAGAGGCCACAGCTACAATCACCCACTCTCGAATCTTTGAGGGCGGAACAGGTCTGCTCGTCCTCCAGCAACATCCCGACATCAAATTGCCGGATTTAGCCGCAATCCACTACCCAGAGACGGTTGTAAAGCTTCACAGTCAATACTCAGCTGCCGGAGCAGACACTCTCAAGACCCTGACGTTCAATGCCAATCCCGCAACACTTGAGAACGACATATCCTTGTGCCAACAACTGTGCCGACTCGGAGTAGACCAGTGCCATGCTGCAGGAGCAAAGACAGTGGCAGGCAACATAGGTTGCACACTTCCTCCCGATTTTCCTACTGACAAAGCCTTTGAATCATTTCGCATACAGGCGAGCGAGCTCATCAAAGCCGGCGCGGACTTACTTTTGGTTGAAACCATCTATGATATTCCGTCGGCGCGATATTGTCTGACGGCATGCAGAGAGGCAATTTCAACATCCGCCAAGGCTATTCCGTTGTACATCAATGCTGTTTTCCCAAAAATACACGCTGAAGAACTGACTTTTCTTGCCAAAGAATTCAATTGCCAGACAATCGGCTGGAACTGCTCGCAAGCAGATGAAACCCTGCTGCGGGAGACATCGCGACTGAAGCAACTTTGTCCCGACACACGCATACTCTTACAGCCCGACGGCAACATCGACCCGGTCGACATGCTCGCCAGTGGCCTGAAATCCAAGACAATAGATATGGCCGGCGGATGCTGCGGCACAACCCCTGACACTATATTCCGGTTACACCGACAGATAACAGACATACAAAATTAAAAACAACATAGAAATTCAACATAGATATTATGCTAAGCGAACAAGAACGCAAAGAGATTATCAAGCTGATACACAGAGAAGTAGTCCCTGCCATGGGATGTACAGAACCTGTAGCCGTATCACTCGCCGTGGCAAAAGCCACCGAGACACTCGGCAAAACACCTGAAAAAATACGCGTAGGACTGAGCGGCAATATGCTCAAAAACGCAATGGGAGTAGGCATCCCCGGCACAGGTATGATTGGTCTTCCTATCGCAATAGCCTTGGGAGCGCTTATCGGAAAATCAGAATACAACCTTGAAGTATTGAAAGACGTCAACGACGAAGCGGTCAAAGCAGGTTGCCGTTACATCGAATCCGGAGCAATAGACATCAAGGCAATCCCCGACGCACCTTCGAAACTCTACATTGATGTTGAAGTTTCGGCCGACGGAGCGACAGCCAAAACAGTCATAGCAGGAGGTCATACCAACTTCATCCACATATCGACCAACGGTAAAACACTCGAAGAAATAGACTTCAGCGGTGACAACACAGAAGGTTCAGCTGATGAACCCATACTCACGTTGAAAAAAGTATACGAATTTGCCACAACTTCTCCACTTGAAGAAATTGAGTTTATCGTCGAAGCAGCCGAACTGAACCAGCAAGCAGCCGAACATGCACTTGGCGGAGAATTCGGCCACTCCCTGGGAGCAACTATCCGCCGCTTCGGCGCACCGATATTCGGCGATACTCCTATCGCACACATGCTTGAGTACACATCAGCAGCTTGCGACGCACGAATGGGTGGCGCACCGATAGCCGTAATGTCCAATTCAGGCAGCGGCAATCAGGGTATTACAGCCACCATGCCGGTAGTAACCTACGCCAAAGAAATTGGCGCGACTCATGAACAGCTTGTACGCGCCCTCATAATGTCACATCTGACAAGCATTTACATCAAACAAAGCCTCGGACGCCTGTCGGCTCTATGCGGGTGTGTAGTAGCCTCCACCGGTGCATCCTCCGGTATTGTTCTCCTTATGGGCGGTGACTACCCACGTGTTTCAGCCGCAGTCAAGAACATGATAGCCAACCTCACCGGCATGATATGCGACGGTGCTAAGCCTTCGTGCGCAATGAAAATTTCGAGCAGCGTATCTACTGCCGCCCTATCGGCCATGCTTGCCATGCATGACAAGTGCGTCACATCGGCAGAAGGCATCGTCCATGACGACGTAGATAAAACCATCCGCAATCTTACCGACATAGGTAGGGATGCCATGAACGAGACGGACCGCCTCGTACTTCACATCATGACCAACAAGTAAGAAAGAGGTCCCAAAAGCGGCAAAACATTAAATTATCTAAAAAACATGTTGTAAAACATCTTTTTGAGCTATTATTAACAAGGCGTCTCACCCTTGTCGCAATGAAAGCATACGCCGTATTTATTCTGCGTATTGTTGTAATAACCATATACAACAAAACAATTGGTAATATAATTGCAGATTTACAAACATAAGACAAAGCTTAAAAAGAAAACTGCAAAATTGTCAAATCAAAAAAAATGCTAATTTTGCATAAAATTAATTTAACGACAATAAGCATACACCGACACGCAAACAAAAGCTAACACACTATCTACCAATATTCTATTACTAAATCTTACAAAAGTATGAGAAAACTGTTTTTAATCTTGATGACAGTATTCGCGTATAGTCTGAGCCTATCGGCACAAACGCAGACCATACACGGTACAGTTGTCGACATGGCTAATAATGAGCCTCTTATCGGAGCCACTATTATGCCCATCGGCGGCGGCCAAGGCGTCGCAGCCGACATCGACGGCAAGTTCACACTTGTTGTTCCTGCCAATGTCAAGAAAGCAAACGTATCTTACGTAGGCTACAAACCCCAGACAGTCGAGCTCCGCAACGGCATGACTATCTCATTGGCATCATCAGAAACGACACTTGACAATGTCGTTGTAGTTGCCTATGGTACAGCTAACAAAGAATCACTCACCGGTGCAGTAGCAGTGGTAGGTGCAAAAGAAATCGAAGACCGCCCCGTAACCAGCGTAACTTCAGCACTTGAAGGTAACGCTCCCGGTGTACAGGTTAACAGCACATACGGCCAGCCCGGTTCAAACCCCGACATCCGTATCCGTGGTTTTAACTCTGTAAACGGTAGCAACGACCCTATTTACGTAGTTGACGGTGTGCCCTTCCACGGTTCTATCGCAGCCCTTAACCCCCAGGACATCGAATCAATGTCAATCCTTAAGGATGCCGCATCAGCAGCGCTTTATGGTAACAAGGGTGCTAACGGCGTTGTGCTCATCACAACAAAGAAAGCTAAAAAGCAGGGTAAGGTAGACGTAACACTCAACGTACGCGAAGGTATGTACCAGCGCGGTATAGGTGAGTATGACCGTCTTGGCGCAACAGCGTGGATGAACACAATGTTTGCTGCAGACGTAAACACACTCGTCAACAACAAAACATTCCCCACAAGAGATGCGGCTATTGCTTATGCAAAAAATGACATGGGCAACATCGTTCAGCAGAATATCTTCGGCATACCTTTCACAGATATGTTTGATGCAGAAGGTATAACAACAGCTCGTCCTTTGGCCGGCTACACTGACCTTGACTGGTGGAACGCCGTTAAGCAGACAGGTCTTCGTCAGGAATACAACGTAAGCGCAGCAGCCGCTACCGAGAAATTCAACATTTTCTCATCAATCGGCTACCTGAAAGAACAGGGTTACATCCAGGCTTCAGACTTCGAGCGCTACACAGGTCGTATGAACGCCCAGTTCCAACCCGTATCTTACTTCCGCTTCGGCGCTAACCTGGCAGCCACACTCGAAAAATCTGAAATCGGTCAGTTCCAGAATGTAGGTGATGCTATCAACCCGTTCCTCGTTCAGAGCATGGCTCCCGTATACTCATATTACCGCCACAATGAAGACGGCAGCATCATCAAAGATGCGAACGGCAAACCCGAATGGAACAAGGCCGGTTATGTAAGCGGCAACGTTGCCTACATCATGCGCCTCAACAACAACAGCTTCAAACGTAACACAATTGAAGGCACCTTGTTCGGTACAGCTATCCTGCCCTACGGTTTCGAACTGACAGTACGCGGCAACCTGACCAACATCAACGAAAACGGCTCACAATACACCAACAATATCGCTGGTGACGCAATGTCTTTCAACGGCCGTATGACCAACTCATTCGAGACAACGAAGTACTACACCTTCATGCAGACCCTTAACTGGGCTCATGACTATGGCAAACACCATGTAGACGTACTTCTCGACCACGAGAACTTCGCATACAACTATGACTATGCACAGGTACAGTTCATCGACCAGGCATTCTCAAACGTATACAACATCAACAACTTCTCTAAATACGAAAGCCACTTCGGTGGTATCAGCCACGACCGTACAGAATCTTACCTCGGTCGCGTACGCTACGACTACAACCAGAAATACTTCGGTGAATTCTCAGTACGTCGCGACGGTACATCACGTTTCTCTAAAGACAACCGTTGGGGTACATTCTGGAGCGTTGGTGCAAGCTGGATTATCTCAAAAGAGAAATTCATGCATAATGTCAACCAGATTAACTTCTTGAAACTGCGTATGGCATACGGTTCAGTAGGTAACAACAACTCAGCAGGTCTCTACGCATACTGGCCTCTGTACGGTATGGGTACAATCATGGACGAAACATTCCTCGTACCTATGTCGCTTGCAGCCGACAACATCAAATGGGAAGCAACAAAGACTCTTGACGTAGCAGTCGAGGGTACAGCATTCGACAACCGACTGAACTTCAGCATCGGCTACTTCGACAAACGCAACGCCGACCTTCTGTTCAACGTTTACATGCCCGCTTCAATGGGTTGTGTAGGCGGTCAGAACCTCGGTTACCTGAGCCGCGTGCTTACCAACGTAGGTACTATGGTTAACCGCGGTTGGGAGCTCAGCTTCAACGGCGACATCCTCCGCACCAACGACCTCGTATGGTCAGCCAGCATCGATGCTTCATTCCTAAAGAATAAGATTACAAAACTTCCCGACCACAAAGATATCGCGATGGACGCTTCAAACCGTCGTCTTTCCGAGGGTCACTCACTCTACGAGTTCTACACCTACAAATGGGCAGGTGTCGACCAGATGACAGGACAGTCACTCTACGAACTCAATCCTAACCACAACGACTTCAAGGAGAATGGCGAATTCTCAGAAGACCTCTGGAACGCACGTATCAAGTCAGCAAGTGAGGATAAGGCTCTTGTTGAATACAACGGTAAGTACTATGTAACCAAGACATCGTACGCCACACGTGAATACTGCGGTACAGCTATTCCTACGGTTTACGGTTCATTCGGTACAAGCCTCCGTTGGAAAGGTCTGTCAGCAGGCATCCTGTTCACATATAGCCTCGGCGGCAAGACATACGACTCAATCTACGCCGGACTTATGAGCGTAAGCCGTACAGCTTCTGCTATCCACAAAGATGCCGCGAAAGCATGGACTGAAGCTCCTGCTGGCATGACAGAAGATAGCCCCAACCGTATTGATAAACACGCAGTACCTCAGAACGACTTTGACAGAAACCAGGACAACAACTCTGGTTCATCACGTTGGTTGACAAGCGCCAACTGGCTCGTACTGAAGAACATCAACATCACCTACGACCTTCCGATGAAGTGGGTTGCACCGATGAAGCTTCAGGGCATCAACCTCGGTTTCGCAATCGACAACGTGGCTACATGCACAAAACGTAAAGGTCTGAACCCGCAGCAGAGCTGGTCAGGTACTGGACAATCCTACACCTTCAACACACCGCGCGTGTTCACATTCCAAGTAACAGCTAAATTCTAAAAACAACTTTATCAACAGCTAAATAATGAAAAACAAGATATTATTGTACGGAGCTGTCGGTCTTGCCTGCATCGGAGGTCTCTCTTCTTGTTCAGACGACTATCTGCAGACATCCCCTATCACTTCGATATCAAAGACACAGATTACATCTGATGTCGACGCAGCAAGAATGTCAATGCGAGGCATGTGCTACTTCATGAAGAGTCAGTACATCAACACCAACGGTAGCCTCTTCATGAACGGCGAAGGCACAATTCAAGCTTTCTACGGTGAAGGTCTTGGACAGGATGACTTCCTGTACCTACTACCCGGTCGTTTCTCAGGAGTATATCAAGACCTTTCAGCATTTTCACAGGAAACATACTGGGGTCCGAGCGCACCCTGGAGCTATGCTTATTCTGTAATTGGTGAAGCAAACGACATCCTTTATGGTATCGACAATGCTGAAGGTGATGCAAAAGAACGAGACTTCATCAAAGCCCAGGTTCTTACATTCCGTGCATACGGCTATTGGCGACTGCTCCAGTTCTATGCACCCCGTTGGGAAGATGCGAACAACGGAGACATCAAGGTTGTAGTTCGCCGCGATGAGACAAACGCAGGTAATCAGAATGCACCTCTGATGACCATGCGTGAGACTCTTGACATGATTTATTCAGACCTCGACGAAGCTATCGGTTACTTCGAGGCCGCTCCCGAACTCAAGCGTCAGGACAAAATTGAGCCAGACAAGAATGTAGCATGCGGTATTTACGCCCGCGCAGCCGCTCTCGAGCACAAATGGGACAAAGTAGAGGAGATGGCTCACAAAGCACGCCAGGGTTACAGCATTATGGACGAGGCCGGCTACAAGGACGGTTTCACCAATTACGATAACTCAGAATGGATGTGGTGTTCATCAAACCTGACTTCAGACTCAATCTACTATTGGGATAACGTTGCATTCTATGCAGCCAATGGCGCATACGTGTGGTATTGGGGCGCATTCGGCGCAGGCGCAATCAACATGGACCTCTACAACCAGATGGACGAAAGCGACTTCCGTCGCCAGATGTTCCTCACTCCTGACAAAGTATGGAGTATGTATGATGAAGACTGGTTTGATGACGAGTATGTCAATCCAACAACAATGGGTCTGATTTCGAAAGACCGTGGTGTAGTAGTTGATATCGCAGATTGGTGCGACGATGTTACTCCCGCAGGCTTTAACACAGCTTACCAGCCGCCAAAGGGCGAACAGGCAGAAAACGGTATTATGATACCTTTCGGTGCACAAGCAAAATTCTTTGCTAACAACGGCGACCTGGGTGGTTCAACACTTTACATGCGTGCAGCCGAGATGCTTCTCCTCGAAGCTGAAGCAGCAGCAATGCAGGGTAAATCTCAGGTAGCTCAGAACCTCCTGAAAGAACTGAACGACAAACGTATGACAGGTTACACATGCACCAAGACCGGTCAGGAACTGATTGACGAAGTACGTCTTCAGCGTCGAATAGAGCTCTGGGGCGAAGGTCACAACTTCTTCGATATGAAACGATGGAATCTGCCAGTTGAACGTAGAGCATGGGTTGCAGGTGATGTAACTTCCGGTAATATACCTCAGAACGTCGCAGGTACAATCGAGACGACTCGCTGCCATGGCTGGCGTTTCGTAGTACCTAACTCAGAGACATCATACAACGAAGGCTTCAACCGTTCAGAACTGAACTATTGATAAACCACCGGAACAATCCGGGCTGACAATCAGAAGCGGGCGAGTCTGCAAAAGCAGACCCGCCCGCAATTATAATGCTTTTTAATAAATTTTTATGAATTTTTTCAAATACTCCTTGCACGGTTCAGAATTAATTGCGAATTTTGCGAAGTCGTTACGGTATGACCGTACCGCCCGACGCAATACATAAGCAAACAAACAGATTATTATTAACAAACTTAATTACTAACAAAAGACATGAAGAAAATTTTCACTCTCATGGCATCGGCACTGCTCACCGCCACAGCTATGGCTGCCCCGGTAGCACCGCGCATTGAGCCGGTAAAAGTGTCTGACGAAGCAATCGCACGCAGCCAGATGCGTCTTGACCGTCTCGTGAACGACATCGAGAACAACCGCGAAGTTCCCGGTTTGGAGAAACACGATGTAACAATCAACGGTCTCGAATTTACAGCCTATCTGCTTAGCCACGGTCCCGCTACCCGCGTAGCAAACGGCTGGGAATGGGGCGAACGTCTCTATGACATCGACTTCATCCTTTCATCAAAAGACAAAGAGGTGTCAGAATACTACGTAATGAGTGTTCTTTGGCCTACTCAGACTATCGTATCGTTGTTCGAAGATGGCGAGGACAACATGAAGATAGACAACACAATGGTACCTGTAAGCGAGATGCTTCAGTTCAATAGCGAGAACTGGGTTCCTTTCCAGTTCATCTTCGCTCAGCCGGGTTATGTCAACATTGCATCATTCACAGATGACAGATATGTTGACGGTTGGTTCGCATATAGCGCAGGTGGTAAGAAAGAGAATAAGGCTATTGCCGGTGTAAACAAAGGCGCTTACGTAGCAGTGAAAGACCTGAGCATCGAGGGCAAAACCGAAGATGTAAACATGAGAATGGAAGTTCTCGGCGCTGCATACGATGAGAACAAGACAAACACTGTAATCGGTACTATCGACGTTAACTATAATGGTGACATCTCATGGATGGAAGGTTTCATTCGTGAACACCGCACATTTGAAATCAACCAGATTCACATTGCATACACAGGTGAGAAGTTCCCCAATGACCGTGACAACAACATCAAAGGTAATTGGAACTATTATGACCTGGTTTGGCCGAAAATGAAACGTTACTACATCAACATGTGTAACGAAAACATGACATACTCAGCTAACCAGTGGAGCGGTACGACATATCCTCACTACCACGCTGCATCAGCTCTGAAACTTGGCGCTGAAAACAACCCTGCAGCCACAACAGACGACCCGGATGCAATGCTCGCTTTCGTTCAGGGTTCACTCTGGACTCCGACAGACAAAGAAACTTTCTACTATCTTGACTATACTCAGGTTAAATCAGACATCGAGTATCCTCGTATCTTCAACACTCCGGAGCCTTACACAACTCAGGAAGCATGGGCTAATGCATTTGACTTCGCTCTTTGGGACGGTATGACAGGTGCTTACAATAGCCGCTATACAGACTGGTACGAAGTACATCTGTCAATCGGTGGTGTAGACGGTATGGTATTCAAAGCTGAAGACAGCTACCGCAATACATACGAGGCCACTATGAAGTCAGGTAACATCTACTTCCACAACGACCCCGAACATCTTGAAACATACGAAATGAAGCCTGTAGTACGTCCTGACGATATCATGGAGATTCTCAGCGAAGGTACATTCGTTAGCGCTGCAAACGGTATGATTAAGGTTTATTGCGACGGTGTTAAGAACGTAACAGTTTACAACGTAGCTGGTGCAATGGTTAACAACGCAGTTGTTGACGGTGCTGCTGAGTTCGCAGCTGCTCCTGGCGTTTACGTAGTAAAAGTTGGTGAGAAGTCTTACAAAGTTATGCTCTGATAAGCATATAACAATCTCATAATAAATGGTCGGCTCTGCCTCATGCAGGGTCGACTTCATTTTATAATGTGCCGGTGGCACATTATTATTGAAAACCTCGGGCTTCACGTCAGAAGAAATTTTGTACTTTTGCCACCATGAGTAAAGTAACGGCATATTACCACATAGTATTCTGCACAAAATTGCGTGAGAATACAATTCCTATGGCACTACGTGATGATGTTTACCGATTTATATGGAATGAGATTAAAATGTTAAACTGCGAATTAATTCGAATAGGTGGCGTTCAAAATCATATTCACATCCTGCTCAATCTGCATCCCGCCGCAAATTTGTCGACTTTAATGCAAAATATTAAAGGCAGGGCAAGCGTATGGATGAAATCTGATGGTCGTTTCCCAAATTTCAAAGGCTGGGCAAGAGACTATTATGCATGTACGATATCTCCAGAACAAAAGTACAAAGTAATAGAGTATATACGTTCGCAGGAAATTCATCATCTCGGATGTAAATTTGATGATGAAGTCGGGGAATTATACGGTTATGCAGGATTGAAGTATGACATAAGGGATTTATTATGATATTATAAATCGCCCCTCCGGGGCTTTCGTATAGATTGGTTTTTCTCTTCCTCGGGCTGAAGCCCGAGGTTTTCTATTATATTGTGCCTCCGGCACATCCGATTCTACAATACAACAGGCCGTTCCCTGAGCTGACTCTTTTATATTCTGATTCCGGCACAACAAACTCAAGAATACAGTGAGTCTCGTGCTGAGCCAACTCTTTTATATCCTGATTCCGGCACATCCGATTCTACAATACAACAGGCCGTTCCCTGAGCTGACTCTTTTATATCCTGATTCCGGCACATCAAACTCAGGAATACAGGGAGTCTCGTGCTGAGCCAACTTCTTTTTATATATTGCGCCGGTGGCACATATATCTCTTATTAAACTTTTTTATGGGGTGAGACGTCTATTTATATAAAAAAGCATTGAGCCATGACACACAACATCCGACACTTTCTTAGAGCATCCCTGACTCTATCTCTTTTGAGCCTCGCTTTATTGATGACTCCTGCAGACTCATCGGCAAAGAATAATAAATACCGCGGCAATAATAATGTCGCAGTGCATCATAGCAATAAAAAGGAACACAATAAAAACAAAGGATACCGTCCTAATCGGCCTGCAAAACCAAACAGGCCAGGGTCCTCTGTCCAGCGCCCGGGCAATGGAAATCATCGCCCGGGAACTTCTGTCACCCGTCCCGGACATCCAACGCATAACAGTCCGACTTACCGTCCGCCTCGCCCGGGAGGAGGATATTGGGGTAAACCGGCTCTCCCACCCCATAGGTGGCGCAGACCTGTTTTTGCAGTTCCCGTTCGCCCGGTACGTGTAGTGACAGGTGTTCCGACAATCGGGTCGGTATTAGGACTTGCTTTCGGCACGCTTGTAGACTATGGCATCAACACTTTATATTCGTCAGGCTACAATGTGCTCGGTTATGAGAACAATGCTGTCTATCTTTCGAACGTGATGCAGTTGGGCTATTCGTGGCCGTATGTCACAGTCAACTATGTCAACGGCAGGATGAACAACACACAGTTTCAATATTGGTCGCCTCGATATGATACAGCCCGATTCGACCGCATATATTCTTCATTATGCTCGACATACGGAGCGCCGATACAGTCGTCGACCAATTACGGGGTATCAACATTTACATGGTGGGGAGGTTCGAACACAGGATATGTCACACTGCAGTTTGGCCAGGGTGACGCCTACAACGGTGGCAGCCAGTATTACACAAATCTAATTTACGGCTCGGCCAACTGATTGGGTGTACGCGACCGGATGGGTAAATTGTAGATGAGTGAAAAGGTAGCTCCGAAACCGTTGTCGCGAGCGCCATATCCCGGAATATACCACGGCCGGGAAGCCGACCCGTCGGAAAAGTGAAATTTGAATTTATACCTCATCGTCCACCCCATTGAGAAATTACGATATATCTTGACCTGAAGTCCTGCAAGCGCTTCACCGTAGAAAGCGGTGGAGCGCTGCCCTGTTATTTCGGGATGTAGGGTCTCTCCCCAATAACCGGAGGTGATTGTGATGTCGCGCACAGAATAGGAGAATGACGAGAATCCGCATCGGAGACCTATGAAAACCCTGTAGTCAGGATTACTTTTGTAAAGGAAGTTATAGTCTGCCCCTATTTTAGCATATACAGCCGGTTTTGAGTCGTAGGTGAAATTTCCGTCGTCGGGGCTGTTGTGAGCGAAACCGAGTCCTATCTCTGCAGCCGGACAAAGCCAGTTCCAAAGTGGAAGTGAGAGATTAATGTCGAAACCACCATGTTTTTGTCCGAAAAGCATCATTACACCGTCGAATATATTGAGTCCGATGTCAAGTTTGGTTAGCAACGGGTAGACGGCTTTAGCCCCGGGAGTCTGCACTGTGTCGGTCTCCAATACGAACAGCACCGGCTCGTCAAGCGGCTTGCCGTGTTTGTCGTAATAGTGCAACACCGGCTGGCGTGGCTTTTTATCTTCATTCTCGACGGGAGTGACCTTGCGCTGAGCCATGAGAGACGGAGCAACAATAAGCAGTGTCAACAGGACGGTGATGAAACGTAGCATAATCAGTAGTGCTTATTGATTTCGCCAATATATGACTGCGTCCGGAAATAGACGTTGATGTTGATGCCGCTGACGTTGTCTATAATGCCCCGGGGGCATACTACCGAGTCAATGGCATGATGGGTTGTGGAAATATAGTTGATATGATATAGGTAGACAGCTCCGCATGGTTCGGACACAAAGTATGGTTCGGACTGATATGAGAATGTTACTGTATCTGCGGGTGGAGCAAGCTTGTTCTCATAACGGAAAACGAATGATGTCATCCGGCTTTCGATATTGAACGGTAGGTATATTCTGTCAAGTCCGGACACCGTGTCGGCCAGCATGGCATCATCAGGAGCTCCGATGCCGTATATGCTTATGGAGTCGAGCGCGAGCTGTTCTGATGAACCAGAGGCATAAAACGCGGCGTATGGGAGTGAATTTCTGTTTTCATTACACTCTCCATTCGAACATCCGTAGGCACAAGTCAGCATAAGTAATGCACCGGCGAGCGGTAGAAACTTCATTTTGCCGGTCATCAGAATTCTTCGCCTATGAGGTAGTGGTTGCGCTCGGCTGAGTTGCGGGTGATTAACTCGCCTATAAATCCGGTGAGGAAAAACTGCAGCCCCATTACCATTGCCGCCAGTGAGAGATAGAAGTAGACTGAGTTGGTCACATAGAACTGGTAGCCACCTCCGGAGCTCATGCTGACTATCTTGAGCACAAGGACAACAAGCACTGCCAGAAACCCGATGACAAACATGAGAGAGCCGAGCAGACCAAAAAGGTGCATGGGCTTGATGCCGAATTTTGTCTGGAACCAGAGAGTTCCGAGGTCGAGATAGCCGTTGACAAAGCGGTCGAGGCCAAATTTCGTATGTCCGTATTTGCGAGCCTGATGCGCCACTACTTTCTCGCCAATCCGGCCGAAGCCGGCGTTTTTGGCAAGATAGGGTATGTAACGGTGCATGTCGCCGTAGACTTCAATGCTCTTAACGACAGCCTTACGATATGCCTTCAAACCGCAATTGAAATCATGCAGATTGTGAATGCCGCTCACACGACGTGCAGTAGCATTGAATAATTTTGTAGGAATAGTTTTGGAAAGCGGGTCGTAGCGCTTTTTCTTCCAGCCGGACACAAGGTCGTAGCCTTCCTTGGTAATCATCCTGTAGAGTTCCGGTATCTCATCGGGGCTGTCCTGCAGGTCGGCGTCCATGGTTATGACTACGTCGCCCTCGGCGCGGGCAAAACCGGTGTTTAGCGCCGGGCTTTTACCATAGTTGCGGGAAAAACAGATTCCATGTACGTTCGGGTTGCGGGCGGCAAGTTCCTTGATGACACTCCAGGAGTTGTCGGTAGAACCGTCGTTGACAAAGATTATCTCGTATGTAAAACCATTCTCGGCCATTACACGCTCAATCCACGACGTCAGCTCTGGGAGTGACTCCGCTTCGTTGAACAACGGCACTACTACTGATATGTCCATAGCTTGTTTATCGGCTTGTGTACGGCAAAATTAGCAAAGATAACCGACTCCGCCAAATCAACCTCAGAAGGTCATGTCGCATTCTCGGAACAATTTCTTATCGTCGGCTATCTGATTGCTGACCGTTGTGAGCATATCGCCCATAAGAACCCCGTTCATACCGCCATGGAAGATGCGCCGCAACGAGGCATCGGACAGGCGCATACGACCACCCGCAAAACGGAGCGACTTACGCGGAAGAATAAAGCGGAACAGAGCCACCGTGCGGATTACTTCGTCTTCTGAAATAAGCGGCATATCTTCAAGTGGCGTACCTGGAATTGGATTAAGGATATTGATAGGCACGGAGTCGACGTCAAGTTCTTTCAGTTCGAATGCCATGTCGATGCGGTCGGACATTGTCTCGCCCATGCCTATTATGCCTCCGGAGCATACTTTCATGCCCAAATCCTTGGCATCACGGATGACACGCTTCTTGTCGTCGGGTGTGTGTGTTGTACAGAGTGTGGCGAAGAATTTCTCGGAAGTCTCCATGTTGCAGTGATAGCGCTTCACCCCCGCATCCTTAAGTTTTTTCAAAGCCTCACGACTGACAAGACCCATGGAGGCACACAGGTATAACGATGTTTCGTCCGACAGACGACGGAATGTAGCACAGAAATCATCAACCTCGGCATCGCTGACCTTACGGCCGGATGTGACAAGCGAAAAACGGTGTATCCCTTCGCGCTCGTTATGGCGCGCGGCCGACATCACTTCTTCATCAGACAAACGCCCGTAGACTTCGCAACCGGTGTCGAAACGCTTTGACTGCGCGCACCATTTGCAGTCTTCCGGACAATGACCGGAACGTGCATTGACAATGGAACATGAGTCGACATGGCGACCCACAAATTTATTCATTATCTCTTCGGCAGCATCACACAAATCGACGGTCTGTGCTCCCGCTGCAAGTTCGAGTGCCTCCTCGCGGGTTATATCTTTTCCTCCGAGAACCTTTTCCTTTAGCTCGGTAAGTCTTTTATTATCCATTATATCGGTAGGTTATTTTGTAATTATGAGTAGCGGCCGGTCCAGGCCTGAACATGGGAGGCCTGATGCTGCGAAACGTGACAGGAGAAGTGGAATTTCAGTATCGCTGTCATATCCTCCTGCCATCACATAGCAATCAGAGTCAGCGTCGCGGGCAATGTAACTTGCAAATCCTTGTTCGTGAAGTCTTGAACAGAAAGACCGCGCGTTGGTCGGCATACGGAATTTACCGACTGCCAGATTGTAGTTCCTGACTGGATTTTCACCCTCTGAAGAGGACTCGGGAGTCAAGGCACGATGGATATATGCTACGGAGTCAATTCCGATTTTACGGAATTTAGGTGCATTTTCCTTTTGTATGAGAGCATATTCTTCATCTGTAAGGCCCTCGCGTTCCTTATCCTTGGCATTAGCAGTTGCCCGCTGGTAGGCATCGCGATAGCCAGCTTCTGTGGGCTTGCATGAACCAAATGTCAGTCCTAATACAGCGACTGCTGGTAATGCAAACCATAATATCCTTATTTTCATTTGGTTGAACTTTGAAGAATTAAAATCTCACGTGGGGCAAATTTCATAAATCGGTCTGCACTTAAGGAGACAAGTGTCACTTCGCGACCGGTGAGAATGTCGGTCATTGTTTCGCCGGGTGAAGATATCTCGGCATAACGGCTCATGTCGGCTATCGTTTCCTCATCCCGTCCATTTATAAGGACAATCACTTTCTCTCCAGGGACACGACGTTCATAGACGTAAAGACCGTTGTCCGGCAGGAAGTGCTTCATTGAACCTTCGGCCACAGCTTTAGAACCTTTACGCCATTGCAGAACCTGCCTGAGGAAATCATAAGCCTCGTTCTGCTGCTGATTGCGGTCCTCTCGATTGAACACATTGAGGGAATCTCCCGGGAAACCGCCCGGCATATCCCGGCGCACATTACCGTCGCCAGGCGTGCGGTCGCCTGTCATGAGCAACTCAGTGCCATAGTAAATCTGCGGTATCCCGGGCACTGTGAGCAGTATGGTCTGTGCTTGTTTCCAACTTCCTAAATCTGACGGCACAGAGTCTTTGAGCAGACGTTCGGTGTCGTGGTTGTCAAGAAACCGGAGCAGATTGCGAGTGTCCTCGTATATGAAATCCAATCCGAAATGGTCATAAATACGCGATAGGCCATTCCATGCGTCGGTACGCTGGGTGTAGGGCTCAAGATTGCGCGACTTCAGCATAAGCGGGAAATCCATTATGCCGTGGAGATGTGTATCCTTACCTCTATTAAGCGGTGAACCGGTCTGCCATGCTGCGACATGCGAAGGTTCTGCAAACCAAACCTCTCCCACAACATTTATCGCAGGATATTCGGCATAAAGGTCATCAAGCCATTGTGCCATAGCTTCGGCATCGGCGTATGGATATGTGTCCATACGGATACCGTCGATACCGGCTTCTTCCACCCACCATATTGAATTCTGAGTCAGATATTTGAGCAAATGTGGATTGCGTTGATTAAGGTCGGGCATCTCGGACACGAATGCTCCTTCGACAGCAAGTGTACGGTCGTATGCAGATGAATACGGGTCGTTGTGTGTTGAGAGTTTGTGATTTGTAATCCGGAGTGTATCGACCAGATTATACCAGTCGGAAGAGGGTTTTTCAAGATACCAGGGATGCTCACTGCCGCTATGATTGAAAATCATATCCATAACTGTCTTTATGCCCCGTGAATGGAGGTCGGATATGAGCTGCGAATATTCGGCATTTGTACCCAGACGTGGGTCGACATTATAGTAGTCGGTAGTGGCATATCCATGATAGCTTCCTCCGGGCATATCGTTCTCCAGAACAGGGTTGAGCCACAATGCGGTCACCCCGAGCGAGTCTATATAATCCAGATGTTCCGATATACCGCGGAGGTCACCGCCATGGCGCACGTTGAGGTCGGAACGGTCTGCACCAACCGGGAACCTCATTGTCTTCACCAGATTATTGGATGTATTTCCGTCGGCAAATCGGTCGGGCATGACCATGTAGAGCACATCAGCCGATGTAAAGCCCTGCCCTCGGGTTCTGCTGTCGCGGGCCTTTAACTCGTATTTCTTCTTCACGCCGGAACGACCGCTTCGGAAATCCAGAGTCATTGTGCCTGGTCTGGCATCGGGCGATACATTAAGATAGACATACAGCCATTTGTCCGACCCGTCAAGCCGAACCACACTGTCAATCCGGACGCCGGGATAGTCTGTTGTTACTTCTGCATTCCTTATCTCAGGACCGTAAACCTGAAGTTGGAGCGAGGGGTTGTGCATGCCCACCCACCAATGGGGAGGGTCTATTCTATCGACAGCAATCCTTGCTGCTGCGCCAGTAGACGCTGCGGCAAGGATTAGGCCGACTGCTAATGCTTTATGTCGGAACATAGCTATATGTTGTTTTCGTTTAGCCTATCTGTATGATTAGGTGGTCTGACAGACTCCAGAATTTAGCGGGGTCTGTGATTTTCAAAGTTTTGGTGTGATTGGCATTTTCAATCAACTGATATGAGCCCGCGGGATGATTTGTCCAGATTTTCACCTTGTTGCTGTTGCACGGAATAGTATTGAGAGTGCGTTTGTCGCCAACTGTGAAATATGACTCGTTGAAGTTGCCACGGAGCACTTTGGTCTGTGAAAGGAATTTCTTTTCGAGCAGACCGTTGTTTTTCAGCTCTTTGTTTGTGCCGATGGCATAGTAGCAACGGTTGAGCTCGTTTGCAGCCTGAATGGCTTCGGCCTGAGCTTTCTCTTTTTCGGCTGTTTCAGCAGCTTTTTCTTCCTGAGTCTGGGCAACCTGATTGTTGAGGTCTTCTATCTGGCCACGTGCCGTGGTGAGTTCACCTTCAAGCTGCGAGATACGTTCTGACTGTTCGTTAATCTGACGCTTCATAGTCTCGATAGTACGGACGAGAACGGCATTTTCGCCTTTGCTCTTGTCAAGCTTACTCTCCATTTGCGCGAGCAATTGCTTGTTGGCAGCAAGACGCTGACGGATGTTGTTGAGGTTGTTGCGTATTTCTTCGCGGCGGTTGCTGTTGTCGCCGGCTCCCATATTGTTCAGCATGCCTTCCTGCATGTTGATTGAGTCGAGGCCGATGTAGATGTCGCCCATAAGCAACATGAGACTGTCCTTGTAGTCTGTCGCCTGGCTGAGTTCATTCTCAAGACTGAGAATTCTTGCTGAATCTTCTTCGAGTTTCTTGTTCTGGCCTGAGCAGCCCGTCAGTACGATAGCGGCAGCGCCAAATAAAACAGCTAATTTTTTCATTGTGAGGTATTGTTGTTTGTTATGGTTTTAGTTCAACATAGTTTTTTCCACTTGCGATTATAACAATTTCTCCGCGCGCTTGGTTCACGTCGAAATAGCCGGCCAATTCGCCGAGTGTGCCACAGTGGATGGTTTCGTGCAGTTTGGAAATCTCCCTGCATACTGCTGCCGGGCGCTCACTACCGAAAGTTTCAGACATCTGCCGCAGAGTACGGGCAAGACGTTTCGGGCTTTCATACACCACGGTTGTGCGTTCATCGTCGGCAAGTTCCGCCAATCTTGTGGCACGTCCTTTCTTTACAGGAAGAAAGCCTTCGAAAACGAAGCGGTCGCATGGTAGCCCTGATGCCACCAAGGCCGGCACAAAGGCTGTTGCCCCCGGCAGGCACTCAACGGTTATTTCCCTACGCCGGCACTCCCTGCTCAGCATAAATCCCGGGTCGGAAATACCCGGTGTGCCTGCATCACTTATCAAAGCCACATTTTCGCCGCCTTCGATGCGCTCCGCCATTTCTGCTGAAATGTCATGCTCGTTGAATTTGTGATAGCTGCGCATCGGCGTCTTGATGGCGAAATGCTTGAGCAACACACCACTCGTGCGGGTATCTTCGGCAAGAATAAGGTCTGCCTCTCGAAGGACTCGGAGAGCACGGGCCGTAATGTCCTCCATATTTCCTACCGGTGTAGGCACGATATATAATTTGCCAGCCATATAGCGACGGTCAATTCTGGTTAAAATAGCGTTTTAATATCTCGACAAATCCTTCCACATATTGATTTTCGGGGTCGAGTTGCAGGTCTTTGACGAGATAGTCTTCGGCCTCAGCCAGATTTTTCATGTTTTCAATCAGGTGCATCGACGCACGATAATCCTCATCGCTTTTCCCGAACAATTCCCTACGATAGAGATAGTGGTCATTGATTGAGAAAAATGTCTTCAGGGGCTGACGTTGTGTGTCTTCCTGCTCGAACATGTCGTCGATAACAGACTCCTCTTCTGTGGGCAGATACACGGTATCCTCATCGGCCATAAGCTCACGTACGGCATCATCATTTTCAGGTTCGCGATGCTTCTTTTCTTCAATCATAGCCTCCAGGTCGGCTGTAGTCGGAGCCGGAGTCTCATGTTGCGAACGTTCCCGCGCTGAAGCCGCAGCATTGGCAAGCATATATGCCTTTTCAGCAATCAGATTGTATATTTCGTCAGGAGTGTCGGGATGCCTCTTCAGAGCAAGCTCAGTGAGGCCTTCCATCTCATAAGTCAGATTCAGAAGTTGTGTCAGTTCGGTTTTGTTCATCGCTCATTGGGTATGTGTCGGGAAAGAAAGTGCGCAGTAGCAAATCGGAGCACGCCGACCTGAAGGCAGCCCTCGAACCCGGAAATTTATTTGTCATGATGACCACTATGTGAGTGGGAGCATACTCTTCATCGAGTTTGTAACCCGCATAGCTCTGTATGCCGTTCATACTTCCGGTCTTCATGGCGATATATGAATCAAGTGGAGTATCCTTTAAGAAGTTCCGTAGCGTACCTTCGGCTCCTGCCAGCGGGAAGAAAGAAACATAGTCTACATTGCCGGACATTTTCTTCAGTACACCTGCAAGAAACTTGGCTGTCATGCGGTTTGTACGCGAAAGCCCCGACCCGTCAACAAGATTTACATCGGTACAGTCGATGCCGTCTTTCTTCCACATGCGGGCAGACAGACGCGCACCTTCTTCTGTAGAGCCACATTTGTCTTCCACCAATGCAAGAGTACGCAACAGAGCCTCGGCATAGAGATTGTCGCTACGCATCATGCAGCTACGCATGATTTCATCGATTGGCGGCGACTTATGTTCGGCTATCATTGTTCCGCGCTTACCCTCGCATGACTCATCTTTCAGTTCTATCCCTTCCGAAGCCAACCGCGATTTCAATTTACCGATGAAAGTGCCGACAGGATTCTGATTTGCCGATTTTCCAAAACGATTCTGCTCGAAGTTGAACCCTCGGCAACCAGTGCCATAATATGCCCTTGTATCAGCCGCCGCCCATGAAGGATGACATGCCGGCTCTGCAAACACACTGCAGTCCACCTCTATTGTACCTTCAATAGTGCGTATTCCTTTCTTTCTGAGCCCGACAATACATTCTTCGATAAAATCGGTGCTACGCGGGTCGCATGAAGCCCCCAGCGAAGGGTCGCCGCTGCCTACTATGACGAGATTGCCTTTCAATACACCTTCTTTTATCGGACCTTCGGCATATACTTTGGTATCATATCGGTAGTCTATGCCTGACTTGCGAAGCAGCGCGCCTATGGTGACTGCTTTAGTCACGGATGCCGGTATGAGTGGAAGTCCGGAATTCAGTTCAGCCATTACACGCCCGTCGTTCAAATCTATAATCATGACTGCCGTATTTGCCTCATCGACAGCAGCCGATGAAGCGAACGCCTCAATAGGGGTGCGCGCCATACATACACCGGCGCACAGCATCAGAAGCAGTAGAATAAGTCGGACTTTCAGTCTCATGTCACAAAAGTACAAAAATTTCCCCGGCAAAATATTTTTTTCATTACTTTTGCATCATATAATCCAATAATGGTTCAGCCGCACCTGCTTGGCGGCTATAAAATTTATCAATAGATTATGACACTATTCGAAAGACTCCATGCCAACGCGCAACTGCACCCGCAGCGTCTGGTACTCCCGGAAGGCACAGAACCCCGCACACTTCAGGCTGCCGACCGCATCATCGCCGACAAATGCTCTGAGGTTATCCTCATGGGCAAAAAGGAAGATATTCTTGCCAAAGCCGACGAACTCGGACTTAAACACATTGCCGAAGCCAGACTCATCGACCCCAACGATACAGAATTCGTTGAGCCCTACGCTCAGCTTTTCTGCGAACTCCGCAAGAAAAAAGGCATCTCTATCGAAGAAGCACGCAAAACAGCAAGCAATGCGCTCTATCTCGGTTGCCTTATGATTAAGAACGGCGATGCCGATTGTATGGTGGCTGGTGCTCTTTCACCCACAAGCCATGTGCTCCGTGCCGCATTCCAGGTGCTCAAGACAAAGCCGGGCATCACAGCTGTGAGCGGAGCTTTCATCATGCAGCTCCCCGAACATCTGCCTTTCGGCACAAACCACATGATGATTTTCGCCGACTGCGCGGTAATTCCCGACCCCACATCTGAGGAACTGGCTGAAATCGCAATCGAAACAGCCAAGACAGCTGAAAACATTGCAGGTTTCGAACCGGTTATCGCCATGCTCAGCTTCTCGACACGCGGCAGCGCATCACACGAACGTGTCGATAAAGTACGCAATGCCGTAGAATTAGCCAAAGCTAAAGCTCCCGAGCTGAAAATCGACGGCGAAATGCAGTCAGATGCCGCTCTCGTAGCATCAGTAGGCGAGCTCAAATGCCCGGGTAGCCCAGTGGCCGGACACGCCAACACACTCATCTTCCCCTCGCTCGAGACCGGCAACATCGCTTATAAGCTCGTTCAGCGTCTCGCAGGCGCAGGCGCTGTAGGTCCTATCCTTCAGGGTCTGGGCGCTCCGGTCAATGACCTTTCACGCGGTTGCACCGTAGAAGACGTCTACAACACTCTGCTCGTAACTATCAACCAGGCTATTGGCGAAAAAGGCCTCAACAAATAATTTTAGCAATACAAAAAAATGAAGATACTCGTATTAAACTGCGGCAGTAGCTCAGTAAAATATAAACTCATCGACAGCGCCGACAAGCGCGTCCTTGCCGAAGGCGGAGTAGAAAAAATGGGTCTGCCCGACTCATTCCTCAAATTCAAACGTCCCGACGGCTCAAAGGAGACAATCGTTGTCGACATGCCCGACGCTAAAGCAGCTGTAGGCAACATACTTAAAATCCTTACAGACCCGAAAGAAGGTGTAATCAAAGATTACAAAGAAATTGATGCGGTAGGCCACCGCGTGGTTCACGGCATGGAGGAATTCAACAAGAGCGTAATAATCACTCCCGAGGTCGAAAAGAAAATTCGCGAATGCTACTCTGTAGCACCTCTGCACAACCCGGCCAACATGACCGGCATCGAGGCTATCTCCGAACTACTGCCCGACGTACCGCAGGTAGGCGTATTCGATACTGCATTCCACCAGACAATGCCCGCCAAGGCATATATGTATGCCCTCCCCTACGAGGCATATGAGAAATATGGCGTTCGCCGCTATGGATTCCACGGAACAAGCCACCGCTATGTATCACGTCGTGCCTGTGAATTCCTCGGTCTCCCCTACGAAAAACAGCGCATCATCACATGCCATATCGGCAACGGTGGTTCAGTGACTGCAATCCGCGACGGCATCAGCGTCGACACTTCAATGGGTCTCACCCCGACCGAGGGCCTGATGATGGGCACACGCAGTGGCGACGTAGACCCCGGAGCACTCATCTATATGATGGAGCGTGAAGGCCTTGACGTCAAGGGTCTGAGCAACCTCGTCAACAAACGTTCGGGTGTGGTCGGTGTATCTGAAATTTCGAGCGACATGCGCGACATCGAAGATGCCATTGCTGCCGGCAACGAACGTGCCAAACTCGTAATGGATATGTACGAATACCGTCTGCTCAAATATATCGGTGCATACACAGCAGTACTCGGTGGTGTAGACGTAATCGTATTTACCGGCGGTGTGGGTGAAAACCAGCTCTCTACACGCGAAAACATCTGCCGTCAGCTCGAATACCTGGGAGTAACCTTCAACGCAGAGGCCAACAAAGCCCGTGGCAAAGAAGTTGAAATTTCAGGTGCTGACTCTAAGGTACACGTAGTAGTAATCCCAACCGACGAAGAAATGATGATTGCCGAAGATACAGCCATGCTCGTCAGCGGCAAATAATCACAACAATATCAACCATAAAGGGACGTGCTCATTCATCCGCACGTCCCTTTCTTTTTAATTCAGAATTTAGGTATTCCGTAGTTCGCTCTCAAACGCAAATAATTATTTACTTCACTACTGCTTTGTATGTGCGGCCACCTTGACGGATGATGTAAATCTGTCCGGCCTGAGGACGCACTACACGCATGCCCTGCAATGAATATACCTCGACATTATCAAGGTCTGCTACTGTCATTGCAACAAAGTTAGGTTTGATTTCGATGGTATAAGTTCTGAGTTCACTCTTTAGACCATCGTTCTCCGCATATATTTTCAGAGTTGATGTTGCCTCTACCTTTATGGGTTCAGAGTAAAGTGTGTAGTCAGTTTCAGCTTCTGGTTCTACAGAATTGACTGGTGTGAGCAGATAGTATATTTTTGCCCCATTAGTTGAACAGCTCAGAACTACTTCCACAGCCTCTGTGCTTTCGAAAGATGTTTGTGTGCTAAGTGTTGTTTCTCCAATCTTAGCTTCAGGTGCTTCGGGAGCTTTACCAGGATTTTCACCCTGATAATCGGTGCGAATAATTAGAGAACCATTTCCTCCGGCAGGCAAAACCAAAGAATTGCCTTCAAGTTCTGAAAGCATTTCCTTTCCATTGAAAAGAATTGATGTTACTTTTACTCCTTGCTTCGGATTCACAAAAATTCGGGTCCCTGTACCTTCTGTTCCTGTTTGAATCTGCCCACCATTGAAAAGAGCAGCGAAGCATTTGCCGTCAGTTGTTACTTTACGTGCTTCGGCACGACGTGATATTCTACGCTGTATACGTTCAACAGGTTCATCAGATACTTCCTTAGCAGCCTCTTCCGCAGCCTCTTCAAGAGCATCTTCTTCAAGCATTCCCAAATATTCATCTTCAGCTACTGCTGTCACATCGACACCCTCATCAATAGTTACAGGTATCTTATTCTGTATGCTTTGGAATTTACCCCATTGTGGTGCATTGAGGTATGAACGATAGCTGATAGTAGGAATTGTCAAAGATATATAACGAGCACGAACACCGTCAAACGCACCATTTTCAGCTTCAGGTGCTTCAACTGCCGCGCAACTTATATTCGACAAATTATTATCCTCATTGAAAATACGGATGCCTACAGTTTTGGTGCCGGCAGGCATCGAAGCTGTGATTAGACGTTTGCAATTGGCAAAAACTTGAGCATCTACAGACGTAATCTTTTGGGGGATATTTGCAGCCACAAGACGACTACATTCCATAAAGGCACTTTCACCAATTGAAGATACATTATTTATAAATGAAAGGTCTCTGACAGCTGTTCCAAAGAATGCAGCTCTACCTATTGTAATAGCTGATTCTGGCAGAAGTACATCATCAGGATTTCCACATTCACAAAATGCACGATTAGGTATTTCTGCTATTTTTGAAGCACTTAAATCAACTGTTTCAAGCAGCGGGCAGTCTTCAAACACGGATTCTCCCATACTCGTCAATGCTTCAGGTGTTTTAATATTTATAAGGCCGACACAGCTATTAAAGGCTCTTTCTCCTAATGATTCAAGTGCTGACGGAAGAGACGTAAATGTTACTCGTGGTGAGCTCTCAAAAGCATTATCTCCAATTGCAGTTATCCCATCAGGAAGTTGGTCAATCTGCAATAAAGAGCAGTTTGCAAACGCACTTTTACCGATTGTTTTAAGTCCTTTGGGAAGTTTTATATCAGATAGTAAAGAACCTTTGAACTGGTTATCCGGAATAGACTCAAGATTTGTCACCTCACTTAGGTCGAGACTCAAAAGAGAAGTCATATTTTTATGGGCATAAAAACGAAGCGAGCAACAGTTGAATGGTCGGTTGGTTTGTTAAGTTGTTGATATTGTTGGAGATGTGGGGTTATTGGTGGTTGAGCGCGACAAAAACGAAGCGCGCATTTACTTGAATTTGCTTTAATCCGGGTTG
>CAYVNJ010000020.1:0-26779 GCA_964452865.1 uncultured Sangeribacter sp.
ATCTTGTTCAAGGGAATTCCGTCGAAGAGGACCTTCATGTCCTCGAGCGAGCAGAGTGATACACCTGCTTTACCTACGTCGCCTACTACGCGTTCGTGGTCGGCGTCATAGCCACGGTGTGTGGGAAGGTCGAATGCTACTGACAGACCTTTCTGACCTGATGCGAGGTTGCGGCGGTAGAAAGCATTTGATTCGGCAGCTGTAGAGAAACCTGCATACTGGCGGATAGTCCATGGACGCATGGGGTACATGCCTGAGTATGGACCACGCAGGAAGGGAGGAAGACCGGCTGCGTAGTTGAGGTGCTCAAGGCCCTCCAGGTCTTCTTTAGTATATATAGGCTTTACGGGGATAAGCTCCGCCGTCTGCCACATCTCGCCCTTAGGAAGCGCCTTTGCTTCCGGTGCGGTGATTTCGGTGATATCTATTTCTTTGAAATTGGGTTTCATGACTGCGGATTATTTGAGGAGTTTTTCGTTAAAACCTTTCAGAGTGTCAAGCACGTTTACGCGGACATGGATGAAGTCTTCAATGCCCTGGGCTTTGAGTTCGTCCATACATGCGGGAGCGCCTGCAACAACGAGGTGTGCACGGCCGTCGAGCACTTTCTTGGCTTCGGGAGCGAGTTCTGCATATTCATCGTCTGAAGAGCAGAGAACAACGATGTCGGCTTCTTTGGCGAGAGCTGCCTCGACGCCTTCGGCAATTGTGTTGAAGCCGATGTTGTCGATAATTTCATAGCCTGCGCAGCCGAAGAAGTTTGTGGAGAACTGAGCGCGAGCCAGACGCATGGCAAGATTGCCGATAGTGAGCATGAATACTTTAGGACGACGTCCTGAGCGTTCTGTCTCGAGGCGCAGGTCTTCAAACTGGCTTGCCGCACGGTGGAAGTTCAGGGCTTCTACACCACCTTCGGTGCTCTCTTCAGAGCAGCAACAGCAGCAACCTGTCTTTTCGATTTTATCAAGCGCTGTTTCGTTGAAGTTGGGGTACTGGTTTGTACCGAGGAGTATTTCTTTGCGGCGTGCGACGTCAGTGTGACGCTTGTCGCCTGATTCGTTAACGTCTTTCTGAACGTCACCCTTCTCGAGCATGGCGAGGAAACCGCCTTTTTCGTCGATTTCGCAGAATTTTTTCCATGCAACATCGGCAATTGATGCAGTGAGGGTCTCGACATAGTAAGAACCTCCGGCAGGGTCTACTACCTTGTCAAGGTGAGATTCCTCGCGAAGGAGATGCTGCTGATTGCGTGCGATATGTTTTGAGAATTCGTCCGGTTCTTTGTACTGGAGGTCGAAAGGCAGAGTTTCGATTGAATCAACACCTGCAAGAGCTGCAGACATTGTCTCTGTCATTGAGCGGAGCAGATTGACGTGTGCGTCGTAGATTGTCTGGTTGAACTGTGAGGTAACAGCGTGAACGAACATCTTGGTGCAGTCGCACTCGCAGTTTGTGTAGGCTTTGACAATCTTAGCCCAAAGCATACGTGCTGCGCGGAATTTGGCGAGCTCCATGAAATAGTTTGAAGATATACCCATGTTGAAGACGATGCGACGTGCAGCTGCACATGCATCTATGCCGGCTTCGGTCAGGATAGTCATCCACTGAGCACCCCATGCCAGAGCATAGCCGAGTTCCTGAGTGATGTATGCACCCGCATTGCAGAGCATGAAAGAGTCCACGGCAAAGAGACGGAGTCCTTCAACACCTTCAGCAGCGTCGAATACTTTCTTTGCTTCTTCTTTTATTTCTTTGGGGAAGGGAAGACCATGACGAAGCAGACGACGGAACGGGTCGAAGTCGACAGTGCCGTTGAATTTGTCTGCAAGGCCGTTCTTCTTCAGATAGTTGCAGAGAACTGTCACAACCTCGGCAGCGTGACCCGGGCAGCAGCGCAGAGTCATGCGGATTTTAGCGAGGTCGATGCCGGCTACGAGTGTCTCAAGTGCTTTCGCATCGAAATCTGAGCCTACCTTGAAGGCTACAGTGCCGACGCCGCGCTCGATAGCGTAGATGGCGTTTTCGTTCATTTCTTTGTAGTCAGCACCGCTGATTGTCTGTACGGTAGACCAATCGTTGTTGGTGCGTGTGCCGCGTACAAACGGAAACTGACCTGGGAGTGAATTGATGAACGGAAGGTCTTTGATGTCCTCAGCACGGTAGAATGGCTGGACATT
This sequence comes from uncultured Sangeribacter sp., assembly GCA_964452865.1. Lineage (GTDB taxonomy): Bacteria > Bacteroidota > Bacteroidia > Bacteroidales > Muribaculaceae > Lepagella. The sequence goes on from CAYVNJ010000020.1 coordinate 2,178, forward strand.
GAAGCCCTCGTTGGTGCGCCATACCAGCTTTTTCTGGAAATCAGCGCCCTTCAGGTCGACATTGATTTTAGCCAGCCACTCTTCCGTAGTGACAGGCGGAAACATGTCAAACAATTTTTCTGATTTTTCTGCCATAATGAAATAGCTAAATGAAATATAGATTTGTGAATGTGTGAGTTATCACGGTCATTGTGTCGCACCCGGTATCTCCAGGTTATGACACTGCAAAATTAACAAATCTTTGTTACACAATAAAGAAATTCGTGAAAGTTTATTAACTTTGATGCCATGAATAAATTGGACTATCTACGTTTTCCCGCGGAGTGGGAGGCTCAGGAAGCAATTTTACTTGCTCTTCCGAACGAAAGCACTGACTGGGCTTATGTTCTTGATAAAGCAATATGTTGCTATTCCGAAATTCTGAATACAATTCTTTCTCTTTCAGGATTGAAGGTCATTCTGTTGGTGCGTTCGGCAGATGAAGCGCGAAAGCTACTCGGCCCTGTGGCAGATAATGAAAACCTATATCTGCTTGAAACTCTATATAATGATACATGGACTCGCGATTATGGACCATTGACTGTTGAGAAAGACGGATGCCTGCATATCCTCGATTTCGGGTTTAACGGCTGGGGTCTTAAGTTCGCTTCCGACCGAGACAACATGGTGAACTTCCGTCTTGATTATGCCGGCATTATAACTCGTGGAAAGTACAGAAACAACCGCGATTTTACTCTTGAGGGAGGTTCTGTCGAGAGCGACGGAAAAGGCACTCTTCTTACGACCTCGTTGTGCCTGTGTTCGCCAAATCGAAATGGAGGCAAGTCTAAACCGGAGATTAATGAAATCCTTAAACAGCGACTCGGCGTAAGTCATATATTATGGCTTGACCATGGTGCGCTTGAGGGTGATGATACTGACAGCCATATAGATACGCTCGCACGTATATGTCCCGACGATACTATCATTTATTGTGGTGCGGGCGAAGTATCAGACCTCCAGCATGAGGAACTTGAAAAAATGGCTTCTCAGATACGTCTGTTCCGTACTGCTGAAGGTAATCCATTCAATCTCGTTGAATTGCCGTTGCCAGACCCGGTATTCTCTGACGATGGCGACCGCTTGCCGGCAACATATTGCAACTATCTCGTTACCCCGGCTCATGTCTTTGTCCCTACGTATGGTTCAGAACTTAAAGACAATCTTGCATTAAAAATGATAGGGACGGTCTATTCTGACCGAAAAGTTGTCGGTATAGATTGCCGGGCATTACTGGAGCAGCATGGCAGTCTGCACTGTGCTACAATGCAGTTGATGCCGGGAACGATTAATTTTGAAATACTTGATAAAATCTGTAAAAAATGAATGAAATGTCATCTCATAAAAGAATACTTCGTGTCGGTATGTCTCAGACCGCGTATACTGCCGACATTACACTGAACCAGGAGCGGAACGCCGACAATATCCGCGAACTTGCCAAAGATGGTGCTGAGTTGGTGGTACTGTCTGAACTGCATGATTCTTTATATTTCTGTCAGACTGAGGATACGATGCATTTTGATTTGGCGGAAGCATGTGGAGGCGACCGTGATACCTTTTATTCAAATCTCGCTGCCGAATGTGGTATAGTCCTTGTCACCTCCGGATTTGAAAAACGTGCCCCGGGTCTGTATCATAATACAGCAAGTGTTTTTGATACGGACGGCTCATTAGCCGGGCGTTACCGTAAAATGCATATTCCGGATGACCCTGCCTATTATGAAAAATTTTATTTTACTCCGGGAGATATTGGTTTTGAACCAATCGATACCTCCTTGGGACGTCTGGGAGTAATGGTTTGCTGGGACCAGTGGTATCCCGAGGCAGCCAGGCTTATGGCTCTCAGAGGAGCTGAGATTCTTATATATCCCACTGCTATCGGATGGGAATCGACAGATACGCCGGAAGAACAGGAGCGTCAACGTGAGGCCTGGATTACAGTGCAACGCGGCCACGCCGTAGCCAACGGTCTACCTGTAATATCGGTTAATCGTGTAGGCTTTGAGGCTGACCCCTCCGGAGTTACTGGTGGTATTACATTCTGGGGCTCAAGTTTTGCTGTCGGCCCTCAAGGTGAGTTCCTTGTGCAAGCGCCGGAAGACATACCTGAAAATATCATCGCTGAGATAGATATGTGCCGCTGTGAGAATGTTCGCCGTTGGTGGCCGTTTCTTCGCGACCGTCGCATAGATGAATATTCGGGATTGACAAAGAGGTTCTTAGACTGATGACTCTGAAAAATCTCTTTGCAGGAGTAGTGTTTGCCGGAATATGCTGTTTCTGCTCATGTTCATCCGACAGGGTAGAGGAGTATCATGGTGACGGTTATACAAAATCACACGTGACTGATGATTCAGCAGTATCCCATGGATATGACGGTTTTGTAGTCCGTGGTGCAGATGTAAGCTGGCTCTCTGAAATGGAGAATGAGGGTTATAAGTTCTACTATGCCAACGGGAAAGAAGGCAGTGCAATAGACATCCTAAAATCATCGGGTGTCAATACTTTTCGTTTTCGGGTGTGGGTTAATCCTTCTGAAGGGTGGAATGCTTTGCCCGATGTTATAGGTAAAGCCATGCGCGCAACAGAAGCCGGCGCAAGAATAATGATTGATTTTCATTATTCTGACAGCTGGGCTGACCCGGCCAACCAGAGTGTCCCTGCAGCCTGGAAAGGCTATAATATTGACCAATTGTGTGATGCTGTTTCCTCACATACCAAAAGTGTATTGACGGAATTAAAACAGCGTGGTATAAATGTTGACTGGGTGCAGGTAGGCAATGAGACCTCGAACGGAATGTTGTGGCCGTATGGTAAGGCTGATATAAATCCCGGTGGGTATGCCCGGTTGAACAATGCAGGTTATGACGCTGTCAAGTCTATTTTTCCGGACGCACAGGTGATTGTTCACCTTGCAAACGCGCATAAGTTGGCTGATGCCGAATGGTTATTAGGGCTTCTTGCAGAAAACGAAGGCAAATGGGATATTATAGGATTATCTTTATATCCTGAGCCGGATAACTTTTCAACAATGGTAGAGGTAACCGGACATAATATTACGGTTCTGACTCAGAAATATCAGTGTAAGGCAATGCTGTGTGAGGTCGGTATGGGTGAAGTGTATGAGATGCAGTGTTATGAATTTCTGCGAAAATGTTTTGAGCTGGAGACTATTGTCCCGGACAATAGTTATGTAGGCACATTATATTGGGAGCCTCAATGCTATGGCAATTTCAAAGGCTATAAAAAGGGAGCTTTCACTCAGTCAGGACGACCCGGAAAAGGTTTGGAGGCTTATGGCATCGGTAGCAGCGTACCGGTTATTACTGTTGATTGATTATTTCTGTTGCAGTTGCCGTAAAATCTTCTGCAGACAAGTCGTATGGAAGCCAGTTGATTTTGAAACCTCTTCTCTCCATTCCTCGCAGCCAAGTCATCTGCCTTTTGGCAAACTGACAGATTGCAGTATAAAGTTTCTCAAACATTTCATCTTCAGAATATCTTCCTATCACGTGTTCAGTCAGAAAACGGTACTCAAGTCCGTAATATATAAGGTTTTCAGCTGAGATTCCTTCATTAATAAGGTTTTTCACCTCGTCAATCATGCCATCCTCAATACGCGATTTAAGGCGTTCCTTTATTCTGCGTCGACGTTCTTCGCGAGGAATATCAACCCCGATTATTGTCTGGCGAGGTCGTTCTGCCTTTGTTGCATCTGTGGCCTGTGCGGCTTCTGGATTGCTGGCATAATAGTCCGCTATTTCAATGGCTCTTATTGCTCTTCGCACCGAGTCTGTGTCGGTATTGTTATGCAGAGACTTGTACGTGGATAGAATATCTTTCAGTTCCTCAAGAGACTTGTTTTTCAATTTGTCGCGCAGGTCATGATTGGCTGGTACATCGGCCATACGAATTCCACTCAACAATGTTTCAATGTAAAGCCCGGAACCTCCGCAGATTATCACACGCTTGTTGCGCGAACGGATGTTTTCAATTGCAAGCGAGGCGTCTCTCTGAAACTGGAATAAGTCGTATCGTGAACCAGGTTCCGCTATGTCGATAAGGTGATACGGAATACAACCATATTCCTCTATATCTTTGCCAGTGCCAAGGTCCATCCGGCGGTAAACCTGACGTGAATCGGCGCTTACAATCTCGGCATCAAGCGTCCGGGCGAGATTGACGGCACGTGTGGTTTTGCCCGAAGCTGTCGGGCCGACAATGGCTATCAGATGAGAGGTGTTGTCCATGAATCAAAACGGTCGCGCGAACCGCCCATGCGACGGAACAAACGGCGCAGACGGAAAAATTTATCATCTGAATTGAACAGTGATACTTTCAGCCATTTGTCATCTTGAAAGTCAAGTTTTGATTTGCGGACATCTTCAAGAGAGAATGTCGGCTTGTAGTTGCGTAAACGCAATTTACGGAAGCCTCTCTCATCGAAGATTTTTTCTGTGAGCATGATTGTTGCCAGGCGCGTTAGGTCGGAAACATATATCGAAGCCAACGATGACGGGTTTTTCATATATATTTCCTTACATGTTCTGAATGGTATCCATTCGCCGGTAGCCTTGATGTCGTAATCCTCCGGACTTCCGTCGAGGAAATAGAAATAGCGAGCTATCTGTCGGTTGTTGTTAAACTGCGATGTCCTGCTGAAGAAGAAACGCAGCTCGCCGCCACTTACCCCTGTCAACTTCTCAATAGTTCTTTTAATGTCAGAAATATTATTGTTGAATTTCGGGAGTTTTACGAAGAAGGGAGTGTCGATGACAGTTTTTTCCGAGTTGATGAGGTCTTGTGTGTTTGGGTCGAGATATGTGTCGTTTTTGCAAACTACATAATATCTCACGAAAACATTGTCTCCCATTTCATCAATTTCTGCTGGAGTAAGAATGTCGTCCTGCTCGCGCAAGTCAAGATAGAAGTTATAGTAGCGATAGATGAAGTATATCTCGTCGGCAATGACGAATATCACACTGAGCCAGGTGAAGATATAGCTGTCTCGTTCATTCAGGTTTATGTCGACGAAAAGGAAGAGATAGTATGCCCATGTAATTACACTGAGAATTCCCAGAAGACCGAGAATGTTTTTCATCTGGAATGAAGTCTCGTTTTCATGGACAGCGCCTACACGACCGCGTTCATATGAATCTCCATAATTCAGTCTGCAATCAATACAAATCCTCAGTCGGCTGCGAAGCAGATATACTGCCAAAATGGTGACAAAGCATGTCGGTGCGATGAAAAGAATAGGTATGAACATTCCACGCACGAGCATAGTTGGTGGTAAGTTGATGACTTTCCAACTTTCCAACAGGCATATCAGCAAGATGACAAACGAATACGCTATGAGCGATACAAACAGTGAATACATTACCAGTACACATGCTCCGCCCATTTTAGCTTTAGTATTATATATGAGCGTATATATGCCTGCTGCACATAACAATGATACTAATGGTGATAGGTATGGAGGCAATATACTGCTGATTGCCATGACAACGACCAATGAGGCGAGTCCGATTGCCAGATTTCGCCACATCAGAAAGAGTTGCATTGCGCTTACCTTGCGTATTTCGTTAATCACGTTGCTTTACTTTTTTATTATTTCCACCTGCGGTGCATTACTGCGTAGCCTGGTGTTGAGAAAGTCTATGATTTTTCTGAATAATTCTGTACGGGCATTACACATGCGTAGGCTGTGGTCAAACCCGGTGAGAGCCATCATGTCGAAGATTTTGCCTTCGGATGTCAGGCGGGAAGTATACTTCAATGTATTATAGAAGTGTACATTATCATCAGCCGTACCGGACATTATGAGAAGCCTGCGGTCAAGCTTCGATGCCCGTCCTACCGCAGAAGCAGTTTCATAGCCTGATTTGTTCTGTTGCGGAGTCAGCATGAACCGTTCTGTATATGGTGCATCATAGTATCGCCAGTCGGTTACCGGAGCCATTGATACACCGCATGCAAACGGAGTGTTTTCGGCAGTGAGTTCCATGAGTGTCATATATCCTCCATAGCTCCATCCGAAACAGGCCATTTTCGTTGCATCAATTTCAGGCATCGCCGCCCACTGACGGGCTGCAGCTGTCTGGTCTTCAGTCTCCACAGTGCCGAGCCGTTTGTATACGGCTGTTGTCCATGAGCGTTCACGTCCGCCTGTACCTCGGCCGTCAACACATGTCACTATATATCCGGATGCCGCTATTGCATAGACGCCTTCCATTTTCCAGGTGTTCAGTACTTCCTGCGATTCTGGTCCGTTGTACTGATATGCAAGCATAGGATATTTCTTCGATGGGTCAAAATTTATCGGCCGGATGATGAATGCGTTCATATCCGCACCTTCGCCGTTTTTGATTGTAGTAAGTTCTTTTTTAGGAGCAGAGATATAACGGGCTGCATATTCAGCGTTATCCTCAAGTGTCCTGACTTTCTTCCCGTTTGAAGTGTGGAGGGTATAAACCGGCGGAGTGATGGCATCTGAGAATTTCTGAACATAATATTTGCATCCGCTGCTGAAGAAGCCTTGTTGTGTTCCGGGGCGGTTGTCAAGCATATGTACGCCACCTTTCGCGGCAACCCTGGCAATAGTACGGTTGACTGCGCCAAGTTGGGTGGTCTGGATGTAATAGTCGCCGTTTGTCGGGTCGATACCATAGAGTGCCGTAACGTTGTATGCCCCTGATGTAATCTGGCGGAGAAGACTGCCTCCGTAGGAATACTTGTATAAATGACGCCAACCACTACGGTCGGATGCAATTACAAACCCATCCTTTTCATAAGAAACGGTCTGGTAGGCTGATGGACTCAGCCATGCGTCAGATGTCTCCTCGTAAATCTGCGATGCCACTGTCGATGCCGGATTAGCGCTGAAAAGTCGCAGCCGGTTCTGGTCATGGTTGAGGAGCATTATCATCAATCGTTGTCCGGAAGCATCAAATTCAAACGAAGGTATGTAATCATCCGGTGCCGAAGGCAAATCTATTGTCTTGATTGTGCCGTTATCCAGATTGTAGGCTAATGCCGACACTTTGGAAACAGGAAATCCGGCCAGCGGATATTTGTATTTGTATTGACCGGGATAGAGGTCATATTCGGGTTGCGGATTGCATGACCCGGAATATATATCGAATGAATACTCTGGTACTTCTGTTTCGTCAAAACGGATGAAAGCCAATGTATTGTCATCCCCGCTCCAACGAATGGTGTTCAAGACTCCGAATTCCTCTTCATAACACCAGTCGGGAGCACCGTTGATTATTTTATTGAAACCTCCGTCGGATGTGATGGCTTTATCTGTTCCATAATCAAGATTTGAAATCCAGACATTGTTGTCGCGCACGTAGGCGACCATTCGACCGTCATGACTTATAGTGGCGCAGCGTTGTTCTCCTTTGGTGCTGACGGCTTTGAGCGTCGAGCGCATTATGTCATAGACATAGTAGTCTGCTGTAAACGAGTGACGATAAATACCTTTTTTATTTGTCCACAGTAATATCTTTTTTTCGTTGGCAGATAGCTCATAACCATCGAATTTATCTATTCTTATATCACCTTTGACGGCTTCTGTTGAAAACAAAACGCCCGTTTTCTCACCGGTTTTGTATGAATGGATAGTTATTTCCGTTCCGGAGTCTGAGGTAGCTGTATAGCTCACACCGTCAGACATAGGTCTCATCTCTTTGATAGACTTGGGCATCGTAGCTGCAGGGTCGCAGTAATCAGTGGCGGTAAGTTGTGCCATTACCGGAGTACTGAGTGCCGAAGCTACGACAGTAGCGAGTGAAATCAGCTTGGTGTGTTTCATTGCAGATAGGAGATTGTTAATAAGCGCGTGCGAAAATAACTCTACGTTCCGATGGCGCGCCAGTGAGCATATCCCGACCCGGAGTTGTGTCTCCCTCGAGAGGTATACAGCGGATAGTAGCTTTCGTCTCATTCTTTATGCGCTCTTCAGTTTCTGCAGTACCGTCCCAGTGAGCCAGTACAAAACCGCCTTCTTCAATTCGCTGTTTGAATTCATCGTAAGTGTCAACACGATATGTTTTCTTTTCACGCAATTCGAGTGCACGTGCGAATAATGATGACTGTATGTCGTCAAGAATGTCAACAGCTTTTTCAGCAATACCTTCGAGCGGCAGGGTTTCTTTTTCAAGTGTGTCGCGACGCATAATTTCGACTGTGCCGTTTTCAAGGTCTCTTGTTCCGAGTGCGAGGCGAAGAGGCACACCCTTCATTTCATAGTCGGCAAATTTGAAGCCGGGACGACGGTTGTCGGCATCATCATATTTGACGCTAATGCCACGTTTGCGTAGTTCAGCAGCTATTTCGTTTGCTTTTACTGATATTGCATCAAGCTGTTCAGCTGTTTTATATATAGGAACAATCACGACCTGTATTGGTGCAAGTTTGGGTGGCAAAACCAATCCGTTGTCGTCAGAGTGGGTCATGATTAATGCACCCATAAGTCTGGTTGAGACACCCCATGAGTTAGCCCATACATATTGAGGCTTGTTGTCACGGTCTATGAATGTCACGTCGAATGCTTTGGCAAAGTTCTGTCCAAGGTTGTGGGATGTGCCGCTCTGAAGCGCTTTGCCGTCCTGCATCATTGCTTCGATAGTGAAAGTATCGACTGCGCCGGCAAATCGTTCAGACGGTGTTTTGACACCTGTTATGACGGGCATTGCCATGCAGTTCTGTGCGAAGTCGGCATAAACGTGTATCATCTGAAGAGCGCGTGCTGCGGATTCTTCAGCAGTGGCATGTGCACAATGACCTTCCTGCCAGAGGAACTCGGAGGTACGGAGAAACATTCTTGTTCTCATTTCCCAACGCATTACATTAGCCCACTGGTTGATTAGGAGCGGAAGGTCACGATAGGAGGTTATCCAGTTCTTGAATGTACCCCAGATGATAGTCTCTGAAGTCGGGCGAACTATCAGTTCTTCTTCGAGACGTGCGTCAGGGTCTACAACTACTCCTTTACCGTCCGGTGAATTTTTAAGGCGGTAGTGTGTCACTACTGCACATTCTTTCGCAAAACCTTCAACATGCTCGGCTTCACGGCAAAGATATGATTTTGGAATCAGCAGGGGGAAGTATGCATTTTGAACGCCTGTCTCCTTGAACATGTCGTCAAGCGTGCGTTGTATCTTTTCCCAGATGGCATAGCCGTAAGGCTTGATGACCATGCAACCGCGTACAGCTGATTGTTCAGCCAAATCGGCCTTGACTACCAGTTCGTTATACCATTGCGAATAATTATCGGCTCGTTTTGTCAGGAATTTCAGTTCTTTAGCCATTGGTTAATTTCCGTTTTAACACGCAAATTTAATAATTTTTTTGATTAGGTATATCAGGATTGTAGGAAAATACTGAAAACTTACAAGGAGATGCGGCCTTCGCGAGCCATTTCCACCATAGCTTTTCCTGGAATGAGATATATCTCAAGTCTGCGGTTTGCCGCCCTGTTGGTCATGCTCGTGTTATCAATGCCCGGTCTTGGGTCTGAAGACCCCGAAGCCGTCGGAAAAACATAGCGGGTGTCCCAACCTTGTTCGGACATCCAATCGAAAACGGCATCAACTCTGCTCAGAGTGAGACGGTCAGTATAAGCCTCCGAGCCGGTATCATCAGAATGCATTACAAGTAACATCCTATACATGTCCGGACGTCGGGTATATCTGCGCAGTGGTTGCAACCATTGTGCCGCATCATCGCGCAGGGTGGTGTCGTTGGGCATGAAAAGTCTGTCGGCAGGAATAGTCACAATGAGCACCTCGCGGTTGCGCATGGTTTCTACATTGCATGGGCTTGTCTTTGGATTGTATTTGCCCTGTAGCAAAGTACGTGCTTCATTCTGTTGGAATTTTTTCACCATTTCAGAGTAGCGGCCGGTCTCAATCGAGGCAATCAACTCTTCATTGGTCATCTCGTCAAGGTCTTTAATGCGGTTTTCCACTCCGGCTCTGTTCTCTTTTGTATTGCCGGCATGTATGGCTTGGCCTCCTGCTATGGATATAGCTGCCAGCAGATTAATCAGAAAAATCTTCGAGAGTCTTTTCATATTGTAGTTCTGCTTTAACTATCATGCTGATGTTGGCATCAGTCATCAGAATATGTCCGTCAGATTTCAAAGCTTTTTCAACGTAGGCTGTAACAGCCTTCATGTCCGCTTCTTCAGCATCTGTCTCTATATTGTCGAGACTTGTCATGCCGGCAGATTCGTAATAATCCCATATAGAGTCGATTATGAATAAAATATCATCATCGGTATATTCAGAGGCTACGTCGGTCGGTATTGCTTGTCTGATGAATTTTACAGCCTCATCTTCATCATATACGGGAATGTCATTTTCTTTCATGTCAGTAGTTATTTGTTAAGGTCTATCAATCCTTCTGGAAGCGAGACGTGGATAGTTTGTTCTTGCGGATTGATGTGGGTTATGATTCCTTCAGCAGCGGGAATGAACAGGTCATACCCGTCAGAGGTCTCTAAGATGAGCAGGGCATTGGCTGTAGAATAATCTACTCTCATGACCCTACCCAATATAGTCTCGTCTTCGTCAATTACGCTATATCCTTCCAACTCGTCAATCCGTATGGCATCATTGTCATCAATATCAGTCTCAGGAACTTCCTCTGTCAGAGCATATAGTGTTTTTCCGGTTATTTCTTTCGCTTTCTCGGCAGAGTCGAAATCATCAAATGTCAGCAAGAGCATTGAGCCTTTCGGTCTTACATTGCTGATGAAGAAGGGTACGAATATACCGTCAATCTCGATAATAAGGCAGCGACCTTTGATGAAAAATTCCGGACTGACGTAAGGGTCTGCCTGTATTTCTCCGCGAGTGCCGTGAGTACGGGTGGCAAGCGCTGCTTCAGTCAATTGTTCAGAGTTTATCATAACGGTCATTCAGTTCGGGTTATTTTAGCTCCAAGTGCATTGAGACGGATGTCTATCTCTTCATAGCCGCGGTCAATCTGGTCGATATTCTGGATACGGCTTGTGCCCCTGGCTCCCATTGCGGCTATGAGCATTGCTACACCTGCACGAATGTCTGGGCTTACCATGTCTGTCGCATGCAACGACCCACGCTTACCCGAACCTATTACAACAGCACGGTGCGGGTCGCAGAGAATAATGCGCGCACCCATGTCGAGCAGTTTGTCGACGAAGAAGAGCCTGCTCTCAAACATTTTCTGATGTATCAGCACGCTACCGCTTGCCTGAGTAGCGGTCACGAGGAATACACTCAGCAAATCCGGCGAGAGTCCTGGCCAAGGAGCGTCGGCAAAGGTCATTGTGGAGCCGTCGATGAAATTTTCTATTTCGTATTGTTTCGAAGCATCAATTATGAGGTCTTTGTCTGTGGTTTCGATTGAAAGTCCGAGCCGGCGGAAAGCGTCTGGCATGATGCCGAGGTCAGAAGGATTGACATCTGCTATGGTGAGACGAGAACCTGTAATGGCAGCCATGCCGATGAAACTGCCCACCTCAATCATGTCGGGAAGTAATCGGTGGTGAGTGCCATGAAGTTCCTCAACGCCTTCTATCGTAATCAGATTTGACCCGATGCCGGAAATTTTCGCACCCATGCTTTTAAGCATGCGGCATAACTGCTGAATATACGGTTCGCAGGCTGCGTTATATATAGTGGTTGTTCCCTCTGCAGTGACAGCCGCCATGATTATATTGGCTGTCCCGGTTATCGAAGCTTCGTCGAGAAGCATATAGCATCCTTTGAGGCGACTATCGGCTTTTATGACATAGCGTCGTTCGGCAGAATCGTAATCAACGTGTGCCCCAAGTCTGCACAGTCCGAGGAAATGAGTGTCGAGTCTTCGGCGTCCTATCTTGTCGCCACCTGGTTTGGGCAGAGTGGCATGCCCTATTCGTGCAAGCAGAGGGCCGACAATCATTACCGAACCACGAAGTGAGCGGGCACGCTGTGCAAATTCAGGACTATCAAGGTAATCGGTGCGTATATTGTCTGCTTTGAAAACGTAAGTATCGTGAGCAGTGCGTTTCACTTCAACTCCCATTTCATCAAGCAGGGCAATGAGATTTCTGACGTCGAGAATGTCCGGCACATTGGATATTTCTACCTCGCTGCGGGTGAGCAAGGTAGCGCAAATTACTTCAAGTGCTTCATTTTTAGCACCCTTGGGTGTGATAGTGCCGGAGAGTGAATGTCCTCCTTCTACAATGAATGTACTCATGGCCTGATTGTGTTAATTGTTGGATTGAAGTCAGAACTGCGCTTTTTTCTTCTTTTTCTTTTTCTTCTTTTTGGAGGGAGTAAGGTCATTCTGCAGCCTGGCCTGTGCAGGGTCATCGGTAATACGTCCCAGTCTGTACATGTCAGCGTTGAGCGAAATAGCGCCGTCGGTGAAATAGGCGAGGTCTGTTAATACAACATCATCTGAAGCCTCTTGAACACCAGTTTCAGCCAATCTGCGTTTCATGTAGTGGGCGGTCATTGAGACGAGTCTGTCACGTTCTTCTCCGTCGGACATCTGAGCTGCCATTTCAGCTGTAAGCTGGATTAGTCGCCCGTACTGTCGAAGTTTAACCTTGCCCTGGGCATATGGTATAGGTTGAGGAGTGGGGTGAAGAGTTTCCAGCGAAGCGACATCGCATGGGAAATCGATGTCCAGTTTGCCGCCTGTCATAATGTTCAGGTGGTCCCATAGTTTCTTATTGCCGCTTCTTGCATCAGCATATTCCGGGAAAAGATTTGCCATTATGGAAATAATCCGGCGTGCACATCTGAGCCTCTCGCTTCTGTCCGGAAGAGTCAGACAATGGTCGGCCATCTGCTGAACAGCGCGTCCGTAGCCGGGGAGTATTAACTGTGGTCGCTTAGTGTTATAATTCATTGTGGCGAGAATGTTTGTGCGGTAGGTTTGCAAATGGGTCTTTTGGTTTTGCTGCCTGAAAATCCTTAAGATAGAATGGTGTGGCATACGCCGTGTCTGCAAAATCGGAAGCAGCGTACATGCGGTTGGAAAGCGGAGCCATATCTGCAGCAGAAGGATTGATACGCGGAATGAAGATACCATTCTTTCGCAACATCATGTCAGAACATTTTTCAGCTCCGGGACCAAAATATGCCAAAGGTCTGTCGGGTTCGATAGCGTCCAGGCATCCTTCTGCAAGAATCAGTGCATGGGGGCTGACGATTTCTTTTAGCGCAAAGTCGTAGATGCATGTATAAACCTCCATACGACGTGCATCAAGCATAGGCATAAGCAGTGTGTCGGGGTCTATATCCATACGTCGAAACATGGCGCTGACTGCCATTATCTGAAGAGTCGGTATGCAAATCAAAGGTTTATCCAGAGCGAATGCCAGACCTTTGGCTGCCGACATGCCGATGCGTAGCCCTGTATACGACCCCGGGCCTGAACTAACTGCAATGGCATCAATTTCAATTCCGCGTCTTGCAGCATCTTCCATGACAGAGGCTATAAACGGACCGATGCGGCGGGCGTGAGCCATTTTTTCGTCATCCGACCTCAGGCAAATAGTTTCCACACCTTCTGACAGGGAAACAGAGCAATAGTCGGCCGATGTCTCGATGTTGATTATTACTGCCATTCAATATTACACATAAGGTATATATTGAGCAAAGTTAACTAAAAATTTGAAATGCGCGGGTTATCAAGGCGATTATTTTTTATCAGGGGAATGCATAATAGTAGCGGACTCCGGAAACTGAAACGACCGGAGCCCGCTAAGGACATTGAAATCAGTAGTACTGGTATTCTTATTTGCCAATCATTACTTTAGTCTGTCGACCGGAAACATTTACAATATATACTCCGGCGGGTAAAGACAGGAGTTGCTCTTTTGTAGATATTCCTTGCAGTGTCACGCCGTCTGATGTTACCACGGATGATATTGTATCTTCATCGCTGAACAATTCGTCGATTCCTGCACCAGGAGTGACAGTCACTTCGCATGTAGCTTTCGGACCGTCAGTGCCTACTGACACGGTGATTGTTGTCTGACCTTGTGCTACGCCGGTCACTACTCCCGTTCTTGATACTTTTGCAATCGAGGTGTTTTGCGATTCCCATATCAGTGTGCCTATTACAGCATCAGCAGGCAGAATTTCTGTTGTTAACTCTACCGTTTTACCGGCTTCAACAGTGACTGTCGCTGGAGTCAGAGTGATAGATTCGGCGGGCTCTCCTACACGGAAGGGGAATTTCTCGCTTATCGCATCACCTTTACTGTAGAATTGCATATAGAAATTGCCTGTGCCGAAGTCTGTTTCGAAACCTTCGGTACGGAGAACATTAGTAGTATTTGCTGGGAAGGTGATAGATTGAATATTCAGGTCAAACAATTCTTCCTGTTTGTCGTCGTAGATGACGATGCTTAAAGGAATAGAGAGAGGTGCCGGGTAATCATTTGTGAAGGTGATGTTGAGGGTGTATTTTTTGCTTGGGTTGAAGCTCGTCGGTGTTACATCGGTCATTTTGATGTGAGTCTGCAGGTTTGACGGAGTACCGTCGACAATCTGCATCTTATAGCCTGAGCCGATTGTCTTTCCGTTGATGTCAGTAAATACTACATCGTATTCGCCTGATACAGCCGTCCAGGTTAATGCAGTGGTCTGTGTGAAAGATTCATCCGGCCATACAGAAACGAATATCTGTTTTTCCTGAACGGTCTTCGAGCCTTTGCATATCTTCATGGTGATAGGGTCGGAGTATGCTATATCGGCAGAGTTATTCTTAACAGTAACTTTGAATGTCGATGGGAAGTTTCGGTATGCAAATTCTTCGGTTGATTCGAAATCGGTCACTTCTATGTTTGCAATCTCCCTCTCGTCCGGTGCGTTGGCAAAAGATACATTACCTTGATTGTCAACTGTCATTACCACATAAGGATTGCAACCGTTGTACACTTTCATCTTTTTGAGTGAGCCCTCATCGCCAAGTCGGTATGCAGGATAAATTTTGTATACACCTGCTGCGGGTACTTCGCCGGCGGCTGCAGGAATGTAAGACACACCATAGCCGGGTTCTACATCTACCATATAGTTGTAAGGATAATCGACAGTAGTCTTGTCTGGGTTTTCAACGATAAGACCAACTTCTCCCTTAAAAATGGTTGAACCGAGGTTGTAGAAACCGGGAAGGTCAACCCCAAGCGCCTTGAAAGCATATTCATTGTCTTCTTCAACCAATCCGTCGTATGTGAAGTTTCCGTCGCATACAAGCTCAGCTTCAGCAGGAGTACCGCCAGCCTGAGGCTTAATGTTGATTATGGCTGTCTGAAGTGAATTATAGCCACCTACAGAGCTACCGATACCACCTGAACTCGGATTGAGCATGGAGAGGAGGAAATAACCGTCCTGGTATCCTCCCCAGCCCCAGTTTATATGGAAGTAATGGTTTGAGCTGTAGCCGTCGCATACAAATGCATGACCGCCTGTGCCTGATTGACCAGTGAGTAATACGGGCATCTTGGCTGCTATGCTGGCATAGATAGCTTTCTCCCAATCCATAATAGTGTAAAAATCTCGCGATATATTGCGGATGTCGCTGCTGTAGTTGAAGTATTCAACAAATGCAGGCGCAGGTGTATAGCTTGATGTTCCCGAAGCGCTTGTTCCGTAGTTCATCTTGACGGCATATCCGCAGGCCTGCATCAGTGTGGCTACTGCAGTTGCCTCATCCTGAGAGTAATTACGATTTTCGCCGGTCGTGTATTTGTCGAGCATGTTCTCCCAGTCGAACGTTGTAATGCCGAAGTTGAAAGACAGGTTCTGTTTGTTCCAGCTATAATTAATCCAGCCTTTACCTGTTTTAGGATAGTTGTGATATTTCATTATCTGAGCCATGGCTGTGGCAACACAACCAGTCATGGTTTTGCGCCCGTCCATTGTAGGAGCGAGGTCGTTGTATGGAGTCGACTGGTCCCAGAGGGTAGTAAGCATCGGTTCTACAGATGTGCCGAGTTCAGCGCGTTCAGGTGCGGCAGCTTCGGGATGTTGGAGAATCCAGTCCATTTCCTTTTCATACTGACCAAGCCACCATTTCAGTGTCGGCGACATGTGCGACGCATCAAAAGTTGAGGAATCGCTATAGCCTATGATTGCGGGAAATTCATCATCGGCGGCAGAAAGCACGAATCCTTTGCCAGATGAAGGAGTGAACACATACATCATAGGGCGTTCAATCGAATGTTCCGCATTATAAGTGTATGCCAGTTTGAGTGCTTCAGGCTTTACGGCAGGCATTTCCGATACGCCATTGCGTGCTTCGGCATTGATGCGTGTGATGGCCTGTTCAGGCGATATGCGCTTGGCAACAGCGTCGCCGAAATTGAGGAGCAACAGTGTGGCTGCAGGCAGCGCCATCAATTTTTGTAGTGAAATCTTCATTGGTTTATTATTGCATTAGTTTGTTGATAAGTCTTATCAGGTGTAAATTGTTAACCACCGAAATCGTCGTAATGTATGCTTCTCTTCTCTACTCCAAGATTGTGGAGCATGTTGTTTACAGCATTGCTCATCGGGCCCGGACCACACATATAGTATTCGATATCTTCAGGCGCTGGGTGGTCTTTAAGATATGTGGTATACATGACGTCGTGCACAAATCCCGGTGTGTAGGGTATACCGGCCTTGTCGGCCTCGGGGTCAGGACGGTCGAGTGCCAGCTGGAATTTAAAGTTTGGAAAGTCTTTCTCCAGTTGCCGGAAATCATCAAGATAGAACACTTCGTTCAGCGCTCGAGCTCCATAGAAGTAGTTCATTTTGCGGTCTGTGGTATGCAATGTGCGTGTGAGCCACATAATCTGAGAACGTAGCGGTGCCATGCCGGCACCTCCTCCAACCCATATCATTTCTGATTTCGAATTTAGGATAGGGTGGAAATCTCCATAAGGGCCTGACATACGAACTTTATCGCCAGGTTTTAAAGAGAAGATATACGAAGAGGCAATACCCGGGCTAACAGGCATAAATCCGGTCTGCGGTTTTGGCAGGAAAGGAGGAGTGGCAATACGCACGGTCAGCATTATCCTGTCACCTTCTTCAGGATAATTGGCCATTGAATAAGCTCGCACGGTGGGCTCGGTGTTCTTGCATTTCAGCGAGAATAATTCATACTGCTCCCAGGCGGGTAGATATTCATCCCCAATCATAGAGCGGTCTATGTCAGTTGCATAGTCCATTGAATATTCAGGGATGGCTATCTGCGCGTATGAGCCTGGAATGAAGTTGAGATGTTCACCCTCGGGAAGTTTGACGATAAACTCCTTGATGAACGTGGCAACATTTCTGTTTGATATGACTTCGCATTCCCATTCCTTGACATTGAGAGCGGATGCAGGTACACCTATGCTCATGTCGTTTTTTACTTTTACCTGACATCCAAGACGCCAATGTTCTTTGATTTGCCGGCGGGTGAAGTGGACGACCTCAGTAGGGATGATTTCTCCACCTCCGGAGAATACCTGTAACCGGCACTGTCCGCAACTGCCTTTGCCACCACATGCCGATGCGAGATGTATACCCTCGTCTGCCAACGTGGTCAACAGTGAACCACCGGCGGCCACGTTCAGTTTCGTGTCGTCATTGACAGTTATCGTGACTTCGCCCGATGCAACAAGAAAGCGCTTTGCTACGAGCAGAAGAACGGTCAGAATAATGACAATAGCCAGAAAAATCAGTGTGGCGGCCCATACTGACGCCCATTGTATTTCGCATATCGTATTGTACATCGTAAGTAGCTGTCTGAATGTTAAATTTTTATTCCGAGGAAACTCATGAACGCAATACCCATGAGTCCTGTGACAATGAATGTTATGCCAATGCCTCGCAGTGGTCGGGGAATATCTGCATATTCAAGTTTCTCGCGGATTGCTGCAAGACAGGTTATTGCCATAAGCCAACCTACTCCCGAACCTGCACCATAGACTGTAGCGGTCCATGCATTGGAGAAGTCTCGTTGTTGCATGAACAGGACAGCACCGAGAATGGCACAGTTCACGGCGATAAGAGGAAGAAATATGCCCAGAGAGTTATAAAGGGAGGGAAGGTATTTCTCAATAATCATCTCAAGCAGCTGAACTAACGCGGCTATTACTGCTATGAACATTATAAGCCCGAGGAAACTCAGGTCGGTTGCAGCATATTCCTGCCCAAGCCATGTTAGTGCGCCGGGACGTAAGATGTATTGGTTTATGCACCAGGTGGCAGGAAGTGCTATGCAGAGTACAAACAATACTGCTATTCCGAGGCCGAACGCTGTCTTAACATTTTTTGATACAGCCAGATATGAGCACATGCCTAAGAAATAGGCGAACACCATATTGTCGATGAAAATCGAACGGATGAACAGGTTGAGATTTTCCATAACAAGGCAGTATTATTCTGTGATATCTTTACTATGTGAGCGATGTGCCCATATTATGCATGCCACGACAATCAATGCCATAGGTGGTAGTATCATGAGACCGTTGTTTTCATAGCCTGCATCGTACCATGATTGTGGAATGACCTGTATGCCGAACAAAGTTCCGCTGCCAAGTAATTCTCTGAAAAAAGCTACTATAATCAGGATTATTCCATAGCCCAGACCATTTCCGATGCCGTCAAGGAATGATTGCCATGGTCTGTGACTCATTGCAAAGGCTTCAAGCCTACCCATCAATATGCAGTTGGTTATGATTAAGCCTATGAATACCGACAACTGCTTGCTCACTTCGTAATTATATGCTTTCAGTACTTGGTCGACAACGACTACCAATGCCGCGACAACAGTGAGTTGCACTATGATGCGGACTGAAGTGGGTATTGTGTTTCGCAGAAAGGAGATTATGACATTCGCCATAGCGAGTACTGCCGTAACGGAAATGGTCATCACGAAAGCCGGTTCGAGTTTGGCCGTGACGGCAAGTGCTGAGCAGATGCCGAGTACTTGTACGATGACCGGATTGTCTTTTAGTAGAGGACGTGTGAATACTCCTATATTTTCTTTCAGTTTTGCAGACATTATTACGAATTTATTGAGTCGCCCTGTGCCGTAGAACGATGTTGCAGATTGATTAAGAACTTGTTGTAGGCTGCAAGAGAGTTTCGAAGCATTTCGCTTACACCATGGCTTGTGATTGTCGCTCCGCTCACTCCGTCGACATACGAACCAATTGCAGGTGATTGACCCGGTTTCACGACCGCGACAGATGTGAAGACACCATCGGTATATAACTGTTTTCCTGCGAAACGTTCTGAGAAGAATGGCTTTTCTATTTCAGCACCCAGACCTGGAGTCTCTCCCTGATGTGCGAAATAGGCTCCGTAAATAGTGTCGCCATTATTGTCAACGGCCACATAGCCCCAAATAGGGCCCCATAACCCTGCTCCGTAGACGGGTAGAATGTATCTGATTGCTCCATCTGTTGAACACACGAAAACAGGTAGTTCACGTTCTGTCGCCGGTTTTTTTACTTCCAAAGACATTTCGACGTCAAAAGGAACTGTTTTCGGGTCGATAATGCGATTGCCGGAATAATTTACGCAATAAGAGTCGACGATATGTTTGGAATATAGGTCGGATATACTTTCTCCTTTCTTCGGTAAAATCAGAGCGGCCGCGAGAATTTGTTTTTTCTTGTCGTCGGACATGTTGCGTTGCTGCAGCGGATGCAGAGCCTGGTATACAAGCGATAGTCCGAGTCCTACTATTGCAACAAGCAAAGTGACGTATATTATTGTGTATGTATTGCTTTGTCTGTTCATAATCTTGAGTGTCGATTAATTCGCTGATATTGTGCGTCGTTGGCGTCTACGGATATTTGCTTCTACAACACAATGGTCTATCAGCGGGGCGAAACAGTTCATCAGCAGAACCGCAAGCATTGCTCCTTCAGGGTATCCTGTATTGTAACAACGGATAAGTATTGCAATGACACCAATGAGAAAACCATATATATATTGCCCTTTGATAGTGCGGCACGCCGTCACGGGGTCAGTAGCCATGAACACTATCGCGAACATGAACCCTCCGAAAAGAAGTTGTTCGGTTGCCGTAAGATATGTCACTGGGTAGAGCGGAGATGCCCAATTGTGAGCAATCACTCCCATTAGCAATCCTCCGGCCAATGCTGAAAGCATAATGCGCCAGTTCCCCATTCCGGTGAGAAAAAGTATTGAAGCTCCGAGCAGGATACAGAAAGTAGATGTTTCTCCCCATGACCCGGGAATTAACCCCCAGAATGCATCAGACATAGGAATTGCGTTACCGAGAACGTCTGTCAGATGAAACTGTCCTGTTGCGGTCGACATTTCACCCAACGGCGTTGCTCCTGAAAAGCCGTTGACAGGCGTGGATTTACCTAAAGATACAAAAACGTTGTCACCGCTCATTTTCGACGGGTAGGCAAAAAACAAGAATGCCCGGGTCACGAGCGCGACGTTCAGTATATTATATCCAGTCCCTCCGAATACTTCCTTTGCGAATATAACGGCAAATGCCACAGCCACGGCAAGCATCCATAATGGAGTGTCAATCGGACATATCATCGGGATAAGCAATCCCGAAACGAGAAAGCCTTCTTGTATTTCATGACCCCTTATCTGGGCAGCTGTAAACTCTATGCCAAGACCCACAGCGTATGCTGTTATAATCTGAGGCAGTGCTGCAAAAAATCCGTAGATAAAACATTCATACCATGCAGCTTTTTCACCGATGGCAAGATAGTGTTGCCAACCTATGTTGAACATTCCGAACAAGCAGCATGGCAAGAGTGCCAGGATGACTATAATCATTGTGCGCTTGGAGTCGTTGGAGTCGTGTATGTGCACTCCATTTTGTCCGGAACGTGTTTCCGGTGTAAATAGGAAAGTATGGAAACCATCATAGACAGACCCGAATGCGGAAAGTTTGCCTCCTTTAGAGAATGTCGGGCGTGCCGTGTCTATTTTTTTCTTTAGTTTACTCATTAGTATGATGAGGGTTTAGCAAAGTCTCGAATCCATAGGCTTTATTCCATTTCTTTTCGCAGATTATCAAGACCTTGTCGTACAATCTGTTGCAGAGGTATTTTTGAAGTGTCGACAAATTCAGGTAAAGCAAAATCTTCGGGCGCGACTTCATAAATACCCAATTGTTCCATACGGTCGATATTTCCGGACATTATGGCTTTGATTAGATATTCAGGGTAGATGTCCATAGGAAACACTCTGTCGTATTCACCACTGAGTATCATGGCACGTTTACCACCTTTGAGTCGTGAGTCGAACGAGAATGGAGTGTTGCGGCGCAGAAATGCCGGGAAAGAGCGTTTCACGCTATATCTGCGAGGGTCGACGGATGCCCAACCCATGAATTCTTCTTTGTCATCACCTTCTGGAATCATGGTAACCTGACGGTATGGAAATCTAAGAAACTCCATATCAGGAACTACGGTGTGGCCTGTCAGTACATTACCCGATATTATACGGACATGTTGTCCATCCTTGCGTACGAGTCCTTTAGTGAGGTGATTAACTGAAACTCCGACTGTCGTCTTAATCAGATGTGGGTCTGAGCACATTTCTCCTGTGATAGCTACGGTAGTAAGGGTGTCAAGTCCTTGACCAGACATAAATCGACCCACCCGCACTGCTGTGCGTGCATCCAGAGTCCATACTGTCTCACCTTTATTCACAGGTTTGACTGCCGCTATCTGAACCCCTGCGTTGCCTGCAGGGTGGGGTCCTTGTATCTCAATTACTTCTGCGGAAGGACATGAAACTCCAGAACCAAATCTTACTCCAAGATAGACTTTCCCATCAGTTAGGCGTGAGAGTGTTTTTATACCGGATTCAAGCATGTCATGCTCCGCCGGAGTCACTATATCAGGCGCAAGAGGAGCGGAGTCGAAAGCGGTAATGAAAATGTCTCTTGGTGTAATGTCGGGATTTGGTACTATGTCGTAAGGTCTTGTACGCATGAGCGACCAAAGTCCCGAACGGCACAAGGCATCGATTATTTCGTGGCGTGGTGCATCGTATGTGGGAGCAGCAGGAAAGTTGGTATCGAAAGCTGGTGTGGCAGATGTACGGCGTATGCTAACGCTGAGAAGTTTTCGACGTTCACCCCGCGCTATGCGTTCGATTTTTCCTCTAACCGGCGAGACGAGATATATCTTGTCACAGGCTTTTGAGCGTAATACCGGAGAACCTATCATTACTTCATCGCCTTCAGCTACTTCCAGCCGCCACGCATGTCCCGGGAAGTCATCAGGAGTTATTCCAAACAGATTCGAACCGGTGTCCGTAGTAATGGTGTCGGATGCCGCTCCTATAAGCGGAATATCGAGCCCTTTCTTGATTTTGATTATCTCTGCCATATCAATCTCAGTTTGATGCCTACTGAGCAGAATTAAGTGCACTCTAATGCACATTACTAATGCCGCGAATTTACGAAAAAATTTTTTGTTAAGAAAATACAAATCCGGGAAAACGCACATTGTGCATTTTCCCGGATTGAAATGTTGAGTTTTACAATTATCAGAGAGAATCCGCGTATTTGCGAACGTCTGCATTTTCGGGGTCATATTCAAGATATTTGCCGAACGCCTGTTTCGCAGCTGCGTTATCTTTCTTATTGATATAGTAATTGCCAAGATAGATATAAATGGCTTTGGCATCAGAAGTGTAAGCCTTGGGGTCGGGGAGTGCTTCCAGAAGGCGTGCGGCTTCAGAATAGTCATCAAATGCTACAGTAGGAGCAGCTTCTTTAGCTGCGTTTTGGATTTTAACATCGCCGCGCATTTTTGCCGACTTATGCATGTCTCCATTCTTTTCCTGAGCTTTCTGGGCAAAATTCAGAGCTTTGTCAAAGTATGACTTTGCTTTTTCAGGGTCATTGGCTTTTGTTTCTATTCCTGCGTAATAAGCAAATGTGGCCTGCTGGAAATAATCGCTGTATGTGGGGTCCTGGGTTTTCTGAATAAAACCTTCGAATGCATCCGATGCTTCTGCAATCTTGTTCTGCTCTACAAACATCATGGCAAGCTGTTTGTTAAATGCTGCGTTGTCCGGCATCTCCTTGCAAGCTTCCTTCAGGATATCAATAGCTTCATCTACACGACCGGCTTTTTTGAATTCATCTGATATAAGTGTGAAATCAATTGGTGCGAAACGGTTCTCTGATGATGAGGCATGGGCTTTAAGCAGCTTTTCAGCCATCGGTATCATCTGTTCTTTCATTTCGGGCATTTGAGCGGCGTTCATGAACTGATAACGCATTGCGGTAAAGTTGTCAGGATTAGCAGCGAGCAGTTGCGATGCATAATCATAGCCGTGCTTGAAGTCGCCCCCGTAGAAAAGCAGGAAAGAATAACGGTCTTCGTCTTGCTTGAAATGGTTAGGATTGGCAACGTATTTGCCGTATGCTTCGGAGGCTGCCTTGTAGTCGCCGTTGTCATAATATTTATCGGCAAGCTCTTTCTGTCCCAGAGCACTTTGAGGACTGTTCTGAAGCAGGCGACGGAGCATGTTGATTGATTCAGAAGGATTGAGGTGGAAAAGCATGTTGGCGCCTTTCACATAACCTTCAGCTGCCTTGGGTTCGAAATTTGTTGCCATCTCATAACGTCCGGCCGCTTTACCCCATTCTTTTCCGTCGGCAAACTGGTCACCTTCAAACATGTAGATGTCCGGCGACTGTTCGTTGGTTCGGCGTGCTTTCTCTATGCGTTTGTCAACTTCTTTAGCATAGAGAGCTGGGTCGGCATCATAGTATGCTCTGGCGATAGCCACGTGTACCCCGGCATCTTTCTTGCCAAGTTTTTCGCCTTCTTTGAAGAATGTCTCAGCTTCTTTTATATTATGTTTGCGCAGAGCTATAGCGCCTTGACCGATGTAATTGTAGGCATAAGCGGGATTTGCTGCGATGCCTGCCTTGAAGTTCTGTTCTGCCTGTGCTAAATTCTTATTGTCAAGAGCTATACAGCCAAGATAGTAGTATGATGCAGCTTTATCTGTGTCAGCATTATTCAGGTTGCGAGTGAGGAGTTCCTGAGCATTTTTCTCCTGACCGGCCTTATAATACTCTATGGCGTCTTTGTAATTTTGTGCTGACGCCGTACACATTGCCCCGGCGCATGCGAGGCTAAGAAATAATTTCAGATGCTTCATGTGTTAAAGTCTTCGTTTTTATATAATTTATTGTAATTCTACTAATCTGGCATGCACGTTGTAGGGCATGATTCCGGTGAGTGATATTATCTTTTGGCCTACAAAACCGGTGACAAAGCTATAGAAGCCGTGCACAAGGCTTGAATTAGATGCCGTTGTAATCATATACACTTTTCTGAATAACGGATATTCGCCTGAATTAATATATACCTGATACGGTTTATATCCTACCAGGTCGTCATCACGGCGTATTTTGAGAATATTGATTTCTGTAGTAAGATTGGTAGCGATTGTATCAGTCTGGTCCTGCGGCTTCTCGTACCGTTCTTTCACAGGTACTTTCTATGCGCCTTGGAGACTCTCACCAAGCCAGCTGACGCTTATGATACCTATCGCCGA
>CAYVNJ010000021.1:0-25232 GCA_964452865.1 uncultured Sangeribacter sp.
TGTTATGCTTTCTCGACGAGAAGGCATGTATTATTTTCGGAAAAAACTCCTTGCCGGTGCCGCTCTCGCCCGTCACGAGCACCGACAGGTCGACGGGAGCTACCGTCAGCGCACGCCGCACGGCCTCCAGCAGAGCCGGGCTCGACCCCACGATACCGAAGCGGCGGCATGCCGTCAGCACGTCAGCACGGTTATATGGATTATTTATTGCAGGCATACTCATATTCCGTGTTCTTTAAGTGCTGACAGAGAATATGTGGCCGAGCGCAGATAGTTGCCCAGCGCCTCTATGTCATCGCCGAAAGATGCTATCTTCTCCGGACTCACAGGTTCGCCCACGCTCACCTGCATCCGCTTGCCCGTTTTGTCGAAAACCTCGTAGGGCAGCCTTAGTGTGCGCAGCTGCCAGCTTATGACACCCAATATGTTGAATACGTTCGAATTGCGGCCATGGAAGTAGACAGGCACTACAGGCACACCGAGCTGCGCTATCAGCCTGAGCACCGATGGCTGCCACTTGCGGTCGCGTATGCGGAGCGCACCGTTTATTTTCGACACTGCCCCGGCTGGAAAGAACCCTAACGGGTGGCCTGAGCGCACGTGGCGTATGGCTTCGCGGATGCCCTGCATCGTCACGGCACGTTTGGCCGGGTCGGATGTCTGTTGCGGGTCGACGGCTATGAACCCCGACCTCATGGCCGACAAATGATTAAGAAACATGTTGACCATTACCCGGTAGTCAGGCCTATGTTTCCCCACGATGTGGGTCAGCAATATGCCGTCAAATCCTCCGAACGGATGATTTGAGACGGTAATGAACGGTTTGCCCGCAAAACGGTCCAGCACCTTCTCATTGTCTATCCGCAGGTCTATTTTGAACTCTGTGTCCACCAACGCATGCGAGAAAGCCATTCCCGGTGTGCGGCAATACCGGCCGTGTACGGCATTGACCCTGTCCATCCAGATAAGTCGCAACACCCTCTCTACCAGTTTCCTATGTGGAGCGAGAGCCGGTGCCATGCGGCACACGTCGTCATAGTTTATCACGTCAGGCCGTATGTCGTTCAGACCTTCATTCATCTTGCTACGTCGGTTCGCTTTAGTATTTATCCGTGGCTTTAGCCAGCGCGAAGTTACTAAAAACTTTCCGAACTAACCACTATCTTTCATATAGTTGCCCCGCATGGGGTGGCCATGCGGGGCAGACATTTCTGGTATTGTTGGCGTTGATTATCTGGCGCGGTACACTTCCTTATGGCTCTTAGAGCCTTGACGGACTATGTATATTTCACCCTGCCGGGGATTCTCAACCCTGAACCCCTGCAGGTTGTAATACTCAGGCTCACCCACGAATACGGCTTCATCGGCCGCTACGTCCTTCACACCGACCGACTTGTTTTCGTAGACAATGCTTCCGTCCCGTTTGTCAATCACGCGCAGCAGAGTAATCGACGGACTTGCAAACGGTTTCGTGAGTTCTGCCATGTCAGACTCTTTCATCGGTTTTATATAAGGAGGATACATTCCCGGGTTGAAGAGAAAACCTTTTGTGCAGCCAATTCCTTCGATAAATTCGAATGTGCGCGATTCGGGCGCTTCCTCTGCGGTGTCGTCATGTAGCATGTAGCCGTTCCACCATTCCGTGCGGTCCTGTCGGAACGTCCTTACCTCACGGCCGGCGTCGTCGTAAGATATTTTTTCAAGCGTTAGCCGTCCGTCATTCCAAAGACTCAAAAAACTTTCTTTGGTTGCAATCTCGTCAAGAACCAGGCGCTTATGGTTTTCGTTTTCCGGCGTACCGAAATCTTCACTGTTATTGGTTGGGCAATATGTTTCTCCGACTGCAAGATTGTTGTCATAGATTACAACCTCCTCATCTTCTGAACCATAAAAACATAATCTTGCCCGTTCTTTACCTTTATCAGGGTTATCTACACCACTGAAAAATCCACCATATAACGATAATCCGCATATCAAATCATCAGGTGTTTTAATTCGTGCGAAAACTTTTCCGTTCTCTTGTCTGAGAAACACATGATAGAAATGCTGAGTATGTTCAGTTTTGAAATTAGAATAGTAGGTTCTGGGGTGTTCATATCTGGTTTGGCATGTTAATACAAATGTAGAATATATTTTATGGTCGTATATTCGTTCTCCCAAAAATTCATATTGGTAATCCACATCATATTTGGAACTTTCATTCTCCCAATACGTATTGTTAAGTCTATCGCTCATGTTTATATCTCCATGATATATAAACTTATAGTTGGTATTGATATATTGTAGGCCTGATGGCGGGATATTATCTGTTGCCTGGACTGTAAATGCCACTCCTGCTATTAACACTGAAACTAAAAATCTGAATCTGTTACTTGCTTTCTTTCTCATAATTTTATGTTTTTTAGGGGTTAATAGTTGATGCTTAACAACTTACTTTGAAATGTCGGCGGATGGCAAACTATAGCAGGGAGTGTTGTTCGGGTCAAATTTAGGAATAATTTTTTAATATTCCAGTGAATTTCAATTATTATTTAATAAATAAGAAAAATTATCCAGATATGATTGTAATATATGGATGATATCAGAAAAATTTTCCAAACAAATTGTAATGGATTACAAGGCGCCTTGCTCGATTAGGAGGGCAATGCGTTCTATTGTGGCGTCTTCTTTGTTTTTATCCGGTTCGTAGCCAACCTTCATGTTAAGCCCGAAAAATCGGCCGAATGTCTGCCAGAAGCCGGCTCGGAACGACCCTAAGAATGCTTTGACAATGTTGTAGGACGATTGCGAGGTTTCGCGATTGATGAGTTTGAGCATTATTTTGCCCTGAGTCTTGGTGAAGCCCTTCAGTATTGGTTTGTATTGGTTGAAGATGTCTTTCTCAAGGTTCTTCAGATGTCGCTCGCGCTCTTTCTTGTCGGGAATGGTCATTATGTACTCGTAGGTTTCCGACAGGGCTTCGGCCGCCAGCTTGGCGTAGGGCAGCGTGCGTCGCACGTCGCGCACAGTGCGCCAGTAGAACTCCTCTTCTTTTTTGTTTTTGAACTTAAGGGGGGTAAATACGTGCAGGTCGCGGTATATGGTCATTGTCACCGTATCGCCGTATTCATCGACAAAGTGGTAGCGGCCGCGGATGTACTGTACTTTCAGCGGCGGCGGTGCCGGCAATGCCGGTTCGGCGGCATTGCCGGCAGCTGCTATGGCTATTGTGATGAATGTCAGGATGTAGCGCAAGGACATTTTCTACTGCGTCGATTGATGTGTTTGTAGTTTATAACGGCGGAGCCAGGGTCAATATTGCTTCCGCTCCGCGGCAGAAGAGCAGGTCGAGCACGCTGAGCGTGGAAATTTCTACCTCCGGGGGGAGCGGTCGGTGGCGCGGCCATGGGTGTACAGGTGCGCCTATGTGGCAATGCAGACGCCCTCCGGCTATGGCGGCAGCCGTATCTTCGATAGGGATGACACGGCGGACAAAGGTGTCGATGCTGCGGCAGAGTCCGGACAACGTAGTGCCCGGGTCGGTAAGTATGGATGCCAGTTCCGGCGAATAGTGCGGCCAATAGGGGGTACGGCCGTAGGCAGCCTCAAGTGCGGCCAGATGTCGCCGTGGCCAGTCGCCGTGGTTGGAGAGCAACAGGGGGCGTCCGGCTGTGCTTTTGAGAGCGGATGCGCTTCCGGCCACAGGCACAATCAGCCATTCGGTGGCCGCCGACCCGGCAATCAGAGTGCGGTTGGGATGCCGCCCCTCTGCTCCGGGGTAGGGCATGCCCTCGGCCAGAGCTGCCAAAGCCTCTGCATACCAGCCCACCGAGGCAGCGTATGGGGGAAAGTCCCTGCTCAGTCGGTTGCCGTGCCGCTCCATTTCTTCTTGTCGGGATTGGCATCGCGCAGTATGCGGTTGAGACGCAGCTTGCCGTCGAACCAACCCTTCTCTTCGTCGAACGAGCAAATTACAAACATCGGTGTGCCGACAATGTGGTCTTCGGGCACGAAGCCCCAGTAGCGCGAGTCGGCCGAGCGGTCGCGGTTGTCACCCATCATCCAGTAGTAGTTCATTTTGAATGTGTAGTGGTCGGTCTGCTTCCCGTTGATGTAGATTTTGCCGTCGCGCACCTCTACGTCGTTACCTTCATACACCGATATGGGGCGCAGATAGAGCGGCAGATTGTTCAGGGTGAGGTGAAGGGTAGAGCTGCGTTTCGGAATCCACAGCGGGCCTATGTCGGGACGTGTCCAGCCGTAGGATGCGGCGTATGGATACATGTCGCCGTGGCCGTCGTTGAAGTATTCGCTTTCCCGGCGCAACGGGCCGCTCACCTCGGGCCATTTGGCTACTATGTCGCGGGCTTCACGCGTCAGCGGCACTGTATAGAAGGGGTATCCGAGCATCGAGGCATCGAGAGGTGCTGTGCCATGGTCTTCCATGCGCACACCCACACTCTGCCATTTCTCTGTCGATATGGGCGAGCTGACGGGTATGATGTAGTTATATTGTACATTGTCCGGCTCTGCTATGGGGCTACCGTTGATGAACACTGTGTCATTTTTGATTTGCAGCCATTCGCCCGGCAGGCCGATTGCGCGTTTCACATAATTCTCACGACGGTCGACCGGACGCCACACCACCTTGCCGAAGCGACCCGGATTGGAGGCTATGAAACTCTTGGGGTCTGACACTCCTTCTGCCTTGAGCATACGGCACAGCTGATAATAGTCCGGGTTGGGAATAGCGGTGGCCACAGTGTCGCCGGCAGGGTAGTTGAATACCACGATGTCGCCTCTCTCGACACTGCGGAGGCCTGGTAGGCGGTGATAGTCCAGTTGCGGTTTGTCAATATAGCTCTTGACATCGCCGAAGAGGGTGTGTTGTGCCAGCGGGAAGTGGAGTGGTGTCTGGGGCACACGCGGGCCGTAGGTCACCTTGCTTGTCCAGAGATAGTCGCCTACCAGAAGGCTCTTTTCGAGCGATGACGACGGTATGCGGTAGTTCTGACCGAAAAATGCGAATATGAAGTAGACGAGGATAAGGGCATACAGAATGGCATCAATCCATCCCATGAGCAGCCTGACAGTCTTGTTGTTCGATTTCTTCCACCAGGTCAGAGGGATATAACCTGTTATGTATATGTCGAACAGTAGAAACCAGATGAGGAAGAGCCAGGGATTGCCCATCCATATTGTCCAGAGCAGGAGCACCAGAGTGACAACGCCGAAGCGTATCCAGCGAGTTGTTTTTGTAGCCCGTAGTCGCTTGGAAAAAGAGGCTGAAGATGTCGGCGTGTGTTTATTGTCGGTTGTCATGAGGAGTTATTTTTCGTTCTGAATATCAAATTTATACATGTCGTCGATAGTATATATGCCCGGCTGTCTGGCGGCAAGCCATTCGGCTGCGTCGACAGCTCCTGAGGCAAAACCGCTGCGGCCGTGAGCAGTGTGGGTTATTTCTATTGAATCGGCGGCCGAATTCCATTTCAGTGTGTGTGTCCCCGGACAATCGGCTATCCTGCGTGCCTCGACACGCAGAGTGTCCTCTGCAGGACTATCGGTTTCCTGCCAGCGGCTCATACGGCTCATGTGGGGCAGGACGTCCTCAGCCAATGTGACAGCGGTGCCCGACGGGTGGTCGAGCTTGGCTGTATGATGAGTCTCTATAATTTCGGGGCGATAGGCCGGATAATGCTCCATGAGAGCTGTGGCATAGCGGCAGATAGCTCTGAACAGGGCTACCCCTGTCGAGAAATTGGATGCCACCAGCATACGGCCGCCCATACGGCGTGCAAGTTCCTCCACTTCGGGGCGTTCAGCATCCCACGCTGTAGTACCGCAAACTACGGGCACGCCTCTTTTCAGACATTTGGTCACATTGGCTGCGGCCGCGGAGGGTATGCTGAATTCGATGGCTACGTCAGCGCTGCGGAATGCATCAGAGTCGAAATCGTACTGATTGTCCACATCTATGGTGCATACCACCTCATGGCCGCGGCTGCGTGCCGTTTCGGCCACCATTTGGCCCATACGGCCCATTCCTATGATTGCTATTTTCATTTTGCTATGTCGCTTACGACTGCGAATTTAGCAATTTTTTCCGAAACCCATTTATAGATAGAAAGTAAAGAAGGCGCATCGTGTGTGATGCGCCTTCGGGGTTGGTATGGTGTTGTGTGGATTATTTCACAAACTTAGCTGCACCATTGGCGGTTGATACGATGTATGCGCCGGCGGGCAGGTTGGTTACGTCGATACCTGATGTTGTGTAGGCATCGCTGATGAGCTGGCGACCTTCCATGTCGTAAACGCGTACATTGTCCATTGCTTCGATGCCACGGAGCATCAGGCGATTGCCGGTAACACCTGCGAATGTCAGGCCGATAGCTTCAGGACGTGCTGCATCAACGTTCTTGATGCCTGTCTCACGAAGTACTCCGTAGTGGCAGTGGAATGTGTCAAATTTCACGAGCTGGTCTGTCATTGTGTCGGTATCCCATTCTGAGTAAGAGTCGAGTACGTGGCGAAGACCCTGGAAGAGAGTGGTCTGGCGTTCCTCTTCATAATCGATAGGATAAGAGATGTCGTCGATAGTGTGACCGTCAACGTCATTTACATAGTTGTACTCGAATTTGTGTTTAACTGTCATCTTCGAAGCTGTCATCTTAGAATCGCTGGTCATATTGCCCTGTGCGTCGTAGGTATAGACATTGCAATATTCGATTTCTTCGTGGTCTGTAGCTTCGTCATACTGACACTGCTGTACCTCGATGAGCTGGTCGCCTTCATCGTAGATGTAGTTTACATTGACGTTGTGGGTCAGGTTGTTCTGGAAGTCGGCCATAGAAAGTTCGCGCTTAACGAGCAGACCCTTGTCATTGTAGATGTAGTTGTCAACCTGGTGAAGTCTTGTCAGGTTGTTGTCCCAGTAAGTTGTCACTTTATCCAGTGTGCCGTTCATGTTGTATTCATATATCATCACGGCACCCAGAATGAAGTTAGGTTCATCGGGGTGTTCTTTAGCGCGCCAGTTGTTGAAGTTACGGCGTTCTACACGCTGGTTGAGTGAGTTGTATTTGTACTCCACATAGTTTACGGGGAGGTACTTGTCCAAGTCGAATTCTTCGAATGCGTCCTGAAACTCTTCAACCTTGATAAGGTTGCCTCCATCATAGGTGTAGTTGGCGTAGTAAGAGTTGCTACGGGTATCGTTGTTTTCGATTACAGCTTGTGTAACGAGACCCATATCATTGTAATAATAGTCTGTGGTCTCGAAAGCCCACTCGCAGGTGATTTGCTGAAGGCACCATGACTTTTCGGCCTGTGCGGTAATGCCGCAAAGTGCAGCAGCGCAAAGGAGGGTAAAAACTTTTTTCATACAGTTGTTATTTTTATTGTTTGATATGTTACGTCGGTTTGCGCCGCAAATATAGTAATTATTTTTTATACCAAGCTTTCAGTTCTCATTTTTTCGAAAAAATCACATCCGTAAATATTTCAATCAGAGCGGCTTTTTTCATACCGGCTTTGGTGGCAAATTATTTTTTCATAATTTTGTGTCTTGTTATAGGTCCGGGTGGTGTCATCCTGACATAACGACTACGAAGAATATAGACCTTTTATGACAAATCTGAGTGTCAATATCAACAAAGTCGCCACTTTGCGCAATGCGCGTGGCGAGAATATGCCGGATGTGGTGAAATTTGCCTGCGATTGCGAGCGTTTCGGTGCACAGGGCATTACTGTTCACCCCCGTCCGGACGAAAGACATATCACGCGTGCCGACGTGCTTAAGCTCCGGCCGGTGGTCAAGACGGAATTCAATATCGAAGGGTATCCTTCGGAGCAGTTCATGGAGCTGGTGCTCGGTGTGCGCCCAACACAGGTTACACTCGTACCCGATGCTCCCGATGCACTGACTTCTTCGGCCGGTTGGAATACGGTGGAACATCTTGAATTTCTGACAGGGATTGTCGGCCGCTTGCGCGAAGCCGGTATCCGTTCAAGCATATTTGTTGCTCCCGACGAGGAGATGATACGCGGCGCTGCACGTGCGGGTGCTGACCGAGTCGAACTCTATACCAAAGCCTTTGCCGACGGTTTCGAACTCGACTCCCCGGCAGCCGTCGCACCCTATACGGCAGCTGCCGAGGCGGCTCATCGCTGCGGCTTGGGTCTGAATGCCGGCCACGACCTCAATCTGCACAACCTGCGCTTCTTTCATGACTCGGTGCCATATCTCAACGAGGTATCAATCGGTCATGCACTGATATGCGATGCCCTGTATCTCGGTATTGAAAATACAATCCGCGCCTATCTCGACTGCCTGCGTTGAGAAGACCGTACATTGAAAAATATCATCTACTAACCCAATAATACCACTTCAATAAATATGGCGGCCACACCAATCCCACAGTCGCTATCGCTATGGCAGCTGACCATCGATGGCGGATATATAATGATACCTCTTGCCCTGTTGTTGCTTGTAAGCATATACATATTTATAGAGAGGTGTATAGTGATAACCCGTGCATCGAAAGAAGACACTTCGTTCATGCGACGCATACGTGACTATGTCCACGAGGGCGACACCTCGGCGGCAGAGCGCTTGTGCAAGTCGACCGATACGCCGGCAGCCCGCCTCATTCTGAAGGGTTTGAGCCGCATAGGCCGTCCGGTACAGGATGTACTCGTAGCTATAGAAAACACAGGCAATCTTGAAGTGGCCCAGTTGGGCCGCGGGTTGACATGGCTGTCGACCACCGCAGCAGGTGCCCCGATGCTCGGCTTCCTCGGCACGGTCATCGGCATGATTCAGGCATTTTTTTCATTGGCGAGTGCCGGCAGCAGTGCCAACATCAGTGTGCTGTCTGGAGGTATATATCAGGCTCTTGTCACTACAGTGGCCGGCCTGATTGTGGGTATCATAGCGCTTTTCGCCTACAATTACCTCGTGGCGCGCATCGGCCGGGTCATGTCGGGTCTTGAAGGCAAGACCATGGAATTTATGGATTTGCTCAACGAACCTGCCGACTGACCATGGCTCTGCGAAACCAATTTCCGACCCTGGCCACATTCTCCATGTCGTCGATGACGGACATTATCTTCCTGCTCCTCATCTTCTTCATGGTGACGTCGACCATAATATTCCCTACAGCTCTGGAGGTAAACCTTCCGAACAGTAGCGAACAGACATCGCTCAAACCCGTGACCGAAGTATATCTTGACTCGCTGAACAGGGCCTATCTGGTCGTGGACCGCAACGACTCGCTCAATGTAGCCAACCGCGAGCCACGAGCCCTGGATGCCGCTGAACTCGGCGCTGAGCTGACCCGCATCCATGCTCTCGACTCATTGCGGGCTGTGGCTCTTTATGCAGACACACGCGTTGACTATGGCCGGGTGGTCGAGATACTCGATATGGCGGCACGCCGCGGCATGAAGATGGTGCTTGCCACACGCGCCGCCGATGTCGACCCTGAACTCGCAGCGGCAGGTGATACGCCTGAAGGCATGCAACTGCCTGTGCGTACCGACAACTGATAATATTAATGCCCGGATAAGATGAACGACAACATCAATAGAAGGACACGCCTTGTGGCTGCCGCTCTAACCCTGCTGCTGGCCGGGCTGATTGTCGTATTTCTTATAGTCGGTACTATTGATGTGGGTCGCGACGCGGAAGACGACCGGGTAGCCATGCAGGACCAGTCTGACGAGGAAGAAGATATATTTCTCGAACCGGAATTTCTTGCCACCGGCGATGAAGCACCAGAACCGACTGAAGAAGCCGCTCCCATACCGACCGGAGCGCCGGCTGAGGCCGAAGAGCCTGTCGAGCGCCCTGTAGTGAAAGCCGACAATCCGAAACCTAACAATTCGGCCGAGAAGCTTGTGACGCAGAAAGCCGAAAGTCCTGTAAAGACTGTAAAACCCTCGAAGCGCGACGAGGAGGAAGCCGAAGTAAGCTCGCGCATGAAGAATAAATTCAATGCCAAGAACGGCCGTGCCGACGGCAGCGGCAGCAATGCCGGTAGCGGAGGCAGCGGTAGCGGAGCTGCCGGCCGCCTCAAGGGTCGCACGTTTCTCGGATGTCCCGAGCCAAAGGTCGAGGTTGCGCGCAGTGTCTCTATAGTGGTCAACGTCACTGTAGATGCGGCCGGACATGTCACATCGGCTTCGTTCGCATCCGACAGCGGGCCGGGTGCCGGCAATGTTGCCCTGCGCGACGCATGTGTCCGGCAGAGTCGCAAGGCGCGGTGGAGCGCCAAGGAAGGCGCACCCCCCGCAAAAGGCACGCTGACATGGCATCTATTACCTAAATAACAAAGATAAATCATTAATTAAGAATACGATATGGCATTACAATGCGGAATTGTCGGACTGCCCAACGTGGGTAAATCGACACTTTTCAACTGTCTTAGCAACGCAAAAGCCCAATCGGCCAATTTCCCTTTCTGTACTATTGAGCCCAATGTGGGTGTAATCAGTGTGCCCGACGACAGGCTCAACCGTCTTGTCGAGATGTGTCAGCCTAAGAGTGTTGTGCCGGCTACCGTAGAGATTGTCGATATTGCCGGTCTGGTCAAGGGTGCGTCGAAGGGTGAAGGACTGGGGAACAAGTTCCTTGCCAACATCCGCGAGACAGACGCCATAATCCACGTGCTCCGTTGTTTTGATGATGACAACATAACCCACGTCGACGGTAGTGTAGACCCTGTCCGCGACAAGGAGATAATAGACATGGAGCTCCAGCTCAAGGACCTTGAGACCGTAGAGGCCCGACTGGCCAAAAATAAGAAGGCCGCACAGACAGGCGGAGACAAGGAAGCCCGTCTTGCCGTAGGAGTGCTTGAGGCCTACCATGAAGCACTCACTGCCGGACGTCCCGCACGTTCCGTCAGTTTCGAAACCGCCGATGAGCGGCGTTATGCGCGCGAGCTGTTTCTGCTCACTGACAAACCGGTACTTTATGTCTGCAATGTCGACGAGGCATCGGCAGCAACCGGCAACCATTATGTGGAGGCCGTACGCAAAGCTGTTGAAGCCGCAGGCGAGAATGCAGGCATCCTGATTGTGGCGGCCGGTATGGAGAGTGAGATTGCCGAACTCGAAACTTTTGAGGAGCGACGTGAGTTTCTCGAAGCGGCCGGACTGGAAGAGAGCGGTGTCGCGCGACTTATACGTGCTGCATACGCACTTCTTGATTTGCGCACATATTTCACCGCCGGAGCAGACGAAGTACGTGCATGGACTTTCCGCCACGGCATGAAAGCTCCGCAGTGTGCCGGAATCATACATACCGATTTTGAGAAAGGCTTCATACGCGCTGAGGTAATAAAATATGACGATTATGTCAACCTCGGTGGCGAGCAAGGTGTCCGTGAGGCCGGACGCCTGGGAGTGGAAGGAAAAGAATACGAGGTGCAGGACGGCGACATCATGCACTTCCGTTTCAACGTATAATTAAGACTAATCTTTCTGATGAGCGCAGCAGAAAATGCCGACACCAAGTGCCGTCTTCTGATTATTCAGGAGAGTATGAGCGGAGGCGGAGCTGAACGGGCTCTTGTCTCGCTGCTGCGGCGTATCGACCGTCGTCGTTTCGATGTGCGCGTACTTCTGATTGCCGGCGGAGGGGCTCTTGCGGGCGAATTGCCGCAGGATATGGTTGTCGGCAGTTTGTTCAAAGAGCGTGTTCCCAAAGGATTGTGGCGCATTCCAGCCCCGCTGTTGCGTAGATTGCTGCGGCGTAAGGCACTCGGTCTGCTCGGAAATTTCCGTCCGGATGTAATACTGTCTTTCATAGAAGGCGAAGCAGTGGTTCTACATACAGCACTGCTCAGCCTGGCAGCGCGCCATGCCACATGGGTTCATACCGACATGGAAGCCAACCCATGGACACGTCCCATCATCAGCCGTCGGAAAGAAGAACGTTTCTACCGAAGTGTAGATTCGGTGGTCTGCGTGTCGCCGGGTGCGGCCGAGGCTCTTTTCCGGCTTTATTCTCCGGAAAAGGAACGTCTTCATGTCGTGCCGAATGTGATAGATGCAGAGGCTATCCGGGTCAAGGCCGCCGAAGAGGTGTATGCCAAGCAGGGCTTCACCATAGCTGCTGTAGGACGACTCGTGCCAGTGAAACGATATGACCGTCTGCTTGAGGCTGCATCAATATTGGCAAAGCGCGGAGCAGACTTTTATATTGACATCTTTGGTGAAGGTGCCGAGCGAAAGCGCCTCGAAAAGCTTGCTGAAGATTTAGGGCTCGGTGCGCGTGTGAATTTCCGCGGTTTCGTGTCCAATCCATATCCGGCAATGGCCGCTGCCGACATGTTTGTACTATCTTCGGACGCCGAGGGGTTTTCCCTTGTAGTGGCCGAGGCATTGTCGCTCGGTCGACCTGTGGTGTCGACCTGTGTGACAGGCCCTGACAAAATGCTCGACCGCGGAGCCGGAGTCCTTGTCGACCTGACTCCCGAGTCATTGGCCGAGGGGATGTGGCGTGTTTATTCAGACGCCGGTTTCCGCTCCGAATTGTCGCAGGCCGCCAAGAAGCGTGCTGAAATGTTCACTCCCGATGCAGTCGTGCGTCAGATATCTGACATAATCGACCCTCCTGCGGAGTAAAAAAGAATTAATAATAACCCAACTAAATACGACTTAGCTATGTCAGCCACACTGACCAACACTGATTTTCATTTCCCGGGCCAGACAGCCGTTTACCACGGTAAGGTCCGCGACGTTTACACCATTGCCGACGACCTTCTGGCCGTTGTTTCGACCGACCGCATCTCGGCCTTCGACGTCATACTGCCTAAAGGCATTCCCTTCAAGGGGCAGGTGCTTAATCAGACAGCAGCATATTTTCTTGATGCCACGCGCGATATCGTACCCAACTGGATGATGTCGTGTCCTGACCCTATGGTCACACTCGGACGCCGTTGCACCCCGGTCAAGGTGGAAATGATTGTCCGTGGTTATCTGGCCGGTAGCGCCGCCCGCGACTATGCCGCCGGCAACCGCGAAATATGCGGAGTTAAACTGCCCGACGGTCTTCGTGAGAACGAGCGTCTGCCGCACCCTATCATCACTCCTACGACCAAAGCCGATGAAGGCCATGATGAAAATATAAGCCGCGACGAAATCATCGCCCGCGGAATAGCAACCCGCGAGGTTTATGAAGAAATGGAGCGTTGCGCTCTGGCCCTTTTCGAACGTGGTACTGAAATGGCTGCCGACCGTGGTTTGATACTGGTTGATACCAAATATGAGTTCGGACTTGACAAGGACGGAAGAGTCATGCTGATAGACGAAATCCATACTCCCGACTCTTCACGATATTTTTATGCCGAAGGCTACGAAGAACGTCTTTCTGCCGGCGAACCCCAGCGTCAACTCTCGAAGGAGTTCGTGCGTCAGTGGCTCATTTCACAAGGCTTCATGGGGCGTCAGGGTGAGGAAGTACCCGAAATGACCGATGAGTATTGTCGCGAAGTATCGGAGCGCTATATTGAACTATACGAACACATAACAGGTCGTGAATTCGTCAAGGCCGAAAGCGACGACCCTGCAGCCCGCATCCAGGCTAATGTCAGCGCGGCACTCTGAAAATACCGATGGCGCCGAAGGGGTATTCCCCTATGTCTCCGACCCTGAGGGAGGGAAGACCCGGCAGGTGGAGCAGATGTTTGACACTATAGCTCCGGCCTACGACCGTATGAACAGAGCCATGACATTCGGGCTCTGTCGTAGATGGCGTGAGCAGGCTCTCAAAGGAATAGCGGGCCGCCTTTGTGGAGCGGATGTACTGGATGTCGCCACCGGTACGGGAGATGTCGCTTTCCGGATTGCCGAACATTACGGAGCACACAGCGTGACGGGAGCCGACCTCAGCGAAGGAATGCTTGAGGTCGCCCGCCGACGGCTGTCGGCAGGCGCTCCGGCCGGTTGCAAAATAAGTTTTGATAAAGCCGATTGCCTCGCGCTGCCATATTCAGACGCCTCGTTCGATGTGGTGACTGTAGCCTACGGAGTACGCAACTTCAGCCGGCTGTCAGAGGGTCTGTCAGAGATTCTCCGAGTACTGAAACCAGGTGGCCTATTGTGCATCATAGAATTGGCAGAGCCTTCTTTCGCACCTGTGAGGGCCGCCTACAGGCTGTATTCGCGGCTCGTCATTCCCCTGCTCGGAGGAATGATGTCCGGCGACCGCGCGGCCTATTCCTATCTGCCACGCAGTATAGCGGCAGCACCTCAGCGTGACACTATGTGTCAAAAAATGACCGGAGTCGGATTTGTCCGAGCCAAATGGCGCGGACTTTTCCCGGGCACAGTGTGTGTTTACACAGCAGAAGCTCCGGATTTAGCAAAAAAATATTAAAAATTCGTACGTATACTTAAAAATAAGGTCCGGCCTCTTGCGGACGCGGAATTTTAGCACTATATTTGCAAACCATAGCGTGCATATGCCTTGGTATGCCACACAATGGCCATAACAGCCTCTGTAGTTCAACGGATAGAATAGAAGTTTCCTAAACTTTAGATAGGAGTTCGATTCTCCTCGGAGGTACACGAGCCGGTAATGTATGCCCGGCAATGAAATTAACGAAATATATAACAACACAAACCAATAACTCATGAAACTCAAGAAGGTATTACTCCCCCTCGCAGTAGCCTGCCTGCCGGCAATAGGCTTTGCGAAGCCGGCATACCCCGGCATCATCACGGTAGAGAATCCTGATGGCACAACTGTCGATGTCCGTCTGTTTGGCGACGAGCACTTCAGCATCATGACAGATGCGTCAGGCGAGAAACTTCTGAAATACGACGCCAAAGGTTTTGTAAAACCTTTTGTTCGTAACGGCAAACAGTTGATGAATACTGCCAACACCCGTGCCATGCTGCAGGCCGAGGAGCAGATGCTTCCCGAAGTGCAGGCTCTGGCTGCCAAAGGTGCAGGCCCGCAGAAATCGGCAGCTCTTGGCGACGATGGCCGTACACTTTTCCCCAGCATAGGCGAGAACGTGCGTTCACTCGTTATCCTTGTCGAATATGCCGACATCAAATTCGTGATTGATAACCCTCAGAAAGAATTTGACCGCCTGCTCAACGAAACAGGTTATAACAAAGACGGTCATCCCGGCTCTGCCCGTGACTTCTACATTGACTCATCGAACGGTAAGTTCAAACCGACATTCGACGTTTCACGCGTAGTGACACTGCCTATGTCCAGCTCTTACTATTGCGGTGCAAACGGTAAGTACTCAAACTTTGTCAACGCTCTTGACTATGCAATCAAGGAACTCGATGGTGAAATCGACTTCTCGAAGTATGACGCTGACAACGACGGTCAGGTCGACCTCGTATATGTAATCTACGCCGGTTACGGCCAGGCAGACACCTCGATGAAGGGCACTATCTGGCCTCACCAGGGCACAATGGGCTTTGCAGGTCCGCGAGTTGACGGTAAGTCAGTGCAGTCTTACGCATGCTCGAGCGAGCTTCGCGGTGCTCATCACTTCAAGCTGAAAGACAATGTGATTGACGGTATTGGTTCCTTTGTTCATGAATACGGCCATGCACTCGGTCTTCCTGACCTCTATGACCCCAACTACAACACAGCATGTACTACTCCGGACAAATGGACAACCATGGACTCAGGTACATACAACGGCGACGGCGCATGCCCCCCGATGTACAGCAGCTATGAGAAATGGATGCTCAAATGGGTCGAATATGAGGATATGCTTCCTATGAATAAGTATGACATCCCGGCGCTTAGCCCCAGCAACAATAAGGCGTATCGCATCACAGCCTACGGTCCTTTCTCTGAGCAGTATTTCGACGATGAGTATTTCATTTTCGAAAGCCGTTCGAAGAACAACCGTTGGGACTCGGCGCTTCCCGGCGAAGGTATGGTAATCTGGCACATTGACTACGACAAGTCTACATGGATTAACAACCGTGTCAACTCAGTTCCTGACCGTCCGCGTGCATGTACCGTACCCGCTATCAAGGGTGACTATAATGCTCCGCAGTTCCCCGGCCGCACCAACCGTCGTTGGATTACAGCTGCAGATGAATTCTTCTATGTATTCAATGACTACAAGCAGGCTATGCCTATCAACCTGACTAACATCAATTATGACCCGGCTACAGGTAAATCATCTCTTGAATATGATATGAAAACCGAGGGTCCCGACTGCGACGTTACAATCACCGGTGCAACCATGCTTCAGGAAGGAGACGGCTTTACAGTGACCTGGACATGTTCAGACCCCACTATCGACCGCTTCCTCATTTCAGCCACATTCCAGGGTTCGGCAGGTTCTCCTACTGATATTACTTATGATGGTGTGCCTCTGTATAACTATCTGATGGGTAAGCGTAAAGAGAACAAGGTGATGATTGATGACCTTGCTAACCTTGTACTTCGTTCAAAAGTGTCGGTGACAATCACACCGTTCAACGGCTTCCCCGGCAAACCTTCAGAGCCATTCACCTTCGTTCCCAACGACCTTGAAGATGGAGAATCATTTGCTATAGAGTATTCTCCGAAATCAGACGACGGTATTAACGACATTGAAGTTGATGACAACGTGCTGATTTATGGTGGCCGTGGTGAAATCATAGCTCCTGCCGGTGCTCAGATATTCAATCTCAACGGTATCCGTACAGGCTCTACCAACCTGCCTGCAGGTATCTACGTAGTACGCTACGGTTCTAAGACAGCAAAAGTGGCAGTTCGCTGATAAGCGCGAGACTTACACTTCTACCCATACGCCCGGGGTTGACATAGTCAGCTCCGGGTAAATTATATGTATGATGTTGGAAAAGTGGCAAAAAACACCTAATTTTGGCATGGAAAAGTGGCAAAAACGCTTGATTTTGGCATGGAAAAGTGGCATCGGTGACTTTATATAATTGTAAATCAACACTATAAATCATGTTGTATCGTAATATTGCGTCGTATCTGAAGAAGTATTATGCCGATTCTCGGAATGCCTTGTTGATTACGGGGGCGCGACAGATAGGTAAAACTTACTCTATAAGAGAGTTTGGAAAAACGTTTAAGAGTTTTGTAGAGATAAATTTTATCGAGACTCCAGATGCAATGCGTCTTGCAGACGCACACAATGCCGATGAATTGATGTTGAGAATATCAGCCTTAACATCGAGTCCTTTAATTCCGGGTGAAACGTTGATATTTTTTGATGAGGTTCAGGTTTGTCCGGAAATAGTCACCGCTATAAAATTTTTAGTTGACGAGGGTTCCTATCGTTATATATTGAGTGGGTCACTGTTGGGAGTTGAACTAAACGACCTTCGTTCTCAGCCTGTAGGTTATATGGGTGTGAAAGAAATGTATCCACTTGACTTGAGAGAGTTTATGGTTAATCTCGGAGTGTCGGAAAGAATATTGACCTCTGTAGAAGAGGCGTACCGCCAGCGCAGGCCGGTAGATAGTATGGTTCATGACAGATTAATGCAGATTTTCCGTCTTTATACAGTAGTAGGAGGAATGCCTGCAGCAGTAAATGCATATATTGAAAGTAATAATATGCGTAAGGTTCTGACAGTGCAAGAAGATATTGTTGTAATG
Source organism: uncultured Sangeribacter sp. (assembly GCA_964452865.1). Taxonomy (GTDB): domain Bacteria; phylum Bacteroidota; class Bacteroidia; order Bacteroidales; family Muribaculaceae; genus Lepagella. The sequence goes on from CAYVNJ010000021.1 coordinate 17,588, forward strand.
TACAGGCGAGACATAGCACAATATTCGGTAGCTAACGAAAAACTTACGATTAAAGAAATCTTCGATTTAATCCCTTCTGAACTTGATGCGAAAAACAAGCGGTTTATACTTAATAAATTGCAGAAGAGTGCGAAATATGAGCGTTTCCGTAATAGTTTTCTTTGGTTGGCCGATGCGGGAGTGGCTATCCCTGTTTATAATGTGGAAGAACCAAAGATGCCGCTTAAGCTATCGGTTAATAGAAGTTTATTCAAGCTTTTCTCTAATGATGTCGGACTTTTGTGTTCGCAGTATGCTGACGGTGTGCAGTTGAAATTGTTGTCCGGTGATTCATCGGTAAATTTTGGGTCTGTTTATGAAAATTTTGTGGCTCAAGAACTTATCGCCCATAATATTACGCCATATTATTACAATAATAAGAAGCAGGGAGAGATTGATTTTGTCATACCTTTTGAAGGGGCTGTGTTGCCTATAGAGGTGAAGTCGGGAAAAGATTATATCAGACATTCAGCGCTTACCAATTTAATGGGTAACGACCAATATGGCATAAAAGAATCGGTCGTGTTATGTATGGGAAATGTTGAAGTGGCAGAAGGTATTTGTTATTTCCCGATATACATGACTATGTGTATAGTGCCAAAGAATTTCGTTCCTGAGAAGTATGTTGTGGATTTGTCGGGATTGAAATAACCGGCAGCGGGGTGTGTGGTCATTGCCAGTAGGATGCGGTGCGTTCTGCCGGAGTAAGGTCGTCAGGAAGACCGAGACGTGGGTCGTCGAGTGCATCAGGAAATATCTCCAGTGTCTCAGCCAGAATGTGTCGCGCTTCAGGATTTCCCATTCTTGCAGCGCGAAGATATAATCTCATGGAGGCAGCATGGTCGTATGGCACTCCTCGTCCGAGGGCGTACATATCTGCAAGACGACGTAGTGCTTCTGCCGGTACATCATCCCGACGCTCGGCAGACGCAAGATAAAAGTAAGCAACTCTCGGAGCTCCTATACTGTCGTAGTGTCGGGCTTTTGCAAGAAGTGTTTCTCCGTCGGGCAACGTATGGTCAGTACGTATGAGGCGCAAGAGCTTCAGCTCAGCATCGCTGACGCCGCCACGTATTCCTTTTTCATATAGTTCGATTGCACGCAGGCTGTCGCGCTCAACACCACGGCCTGAGGCAAGGAGGTCGGCCAATTGTACAGATGCGACAGGGAGTCCGGCCTCGTCGGCACGGCTGAACCAGTGGGCGGCCTTAGCGGGGTCGTGTTCCACCCCTTCTCCCTCGAGGAGCAGCCACCCGAGATTGTTGGCCGCCTTTGCATCGCCGTTGAGTGCAGCCCGTTCGATGAGGCGTAATGCCTCGGATGTGTCGCGTTTACGTCCTTCTCCCCGGTAATATTTGAATCCGAGAAGGTTGAGAGCCGGATTGTAGCCGGCTTTGGCTGAACGTACAATTAAGGAATCGGCAGCTACAGAGTCGGCCGGAAGTCCCGGAAGTCCTCGCTCGAGTGCCAAGGCAAAGCGGTATTGTGCAGCTGAATCGCCGGCCAATGCATCGCTACGCAAGCGTGCAATGGCGGTACTGTCCGGAGGGAGTGCGGCCTGTGAGCCTCCAGCAAAGGCCAACAATGCGAGGAGAGTGAGCAGGGAGTGTCTCATTACTTAGGAGAGAGGGTTATGAGGGGTACGAGCATTTCTTCCATAGATATGCCGCCATGCTGGAATGTACCCATGTAGTATTGCACGTAGTAGTTGTAGTTGTTGGGGTAGGAGAAGAATTCCTCATTGCATGCGTAGACGTACTTGCTCGAGATATTTGGCGAAGGTAGTCCGAACCGGCGCGGGTCGGTCATCTCAAACACTTCCTTGCGGTTGTAGTTGAGGTTTTTGCCCACTTTGTAGCGGAGGTTGGTATTGGTGTTGCGGTCGCCTACAACTTTTATTGGACGGTCTACCCGTATTGTGCCATGGTCGGTGGTGACTATCACTTTTGCTCCAGTGGCAGCTATACGCCGGAAAATTTCGAGAGCGGATGAATGTCTGAACCATGACTCGGTAAGGCTGCGGTAGGCAGCGTCGGAGTTGGCGAGCTCACGAATCATTTTCGATTCTGTACGAGCATGACTCAGCATGTCGATAAAGTTCATCACAACCACGTTTAACTGCGAATCACGCAGGTCGGAAAGACGACTTAGGAATTTCTCGCCTGCATCGGAATCGTTTAATTTGGTGTAGGAGAATTTTTCCTTGCGTCGGAAACGTGAGAGTTGCGTGCGTATCAGCTCGCTTTCGTAGATGTTTTTACCTTCGTCTTCATCTTCGTCAACCCAGAATTGCGGGTACATGTCGGCAATGCGCAACGGCATCAGTCCGGCAAACACCGCGTTGCGGGCATACTGTGTGGATGTGGGCAGAATGGTGGTATACAATTCTTCGCGGACATTGAATATGTCGGCAAGCATGGGCTGAACCACTCTCCATTGGTCAAGCCGGAAATTATCGATAAGGATGAAGAATACTTTCTCACCGGCATCAAGCAATGGAAACACCTTGTCGCGCATTATTTCGTGGCTCATCAGGGGATGATTGTCCGAGGTGACCCATTGTTCATAGTTCGCCTTGACGAATTTGCAGAAATTGACGTTGGCCTCTTTTTTCTGCATCTGCAGCATCTCGTTCATTCCAGATTCTGCATCGCGGAGTTTCAGCTCCCAGAACACAAGCTGACGGTATGCATCATACCATTCGTCGGCTGTCGACGCACGGTTGATAAGGTCGGAGAGTTTCATGAATTCCTGCCTGTAGTCGGCATCGGCCTGAGCCGCCACAAGCTCGCCGCTATGCAGGTTTTTTTTGATACTTAGCAAAATCTGCATCGGATTGACCGGCTTAATGAGATAGTCGGCAATCTGATTGCCTATGGCCTGGTTCATGATGTCTTCCTCCTCCGATTTGGTAATCATAATCACTCTTGCTTCTGGATGGTTCTGATTTATGAGCTGCAGGGTTTCCAATCCCGAAAGGCCGGGCATGTTTTCGTCGAGAAGTACAAGTGAATATTGCAGACGGTCGAGCGCATCAAGAGCATCACGTCCGTTTGACACGGTGTCAACATCATATCCTTTCTGTTTGAGGAAGAGCAGATGCGGCTTAAGGAGGTCTATTTCGTCATCGACCCAGAGTATCTTGTCCATTTTCGGGTGGTGTTTCAGTGGTTTCGGTATTTTCGGCCTCAGGTGGAGTAGTCTCCTCAGTATTCTCCGAATTCTCGGCGTTCCCGGAGTTCTCTGGGTTCTCGGAGTTGTCAGATAATTCAGAGTCCTCGGATTCTTCGGGATTATTCGAGGAATCAGGCAGAGGCGCGTTTTCGGCAGCTTCCGCTCGGAAACGGAAGTAGTCATCAAAAGAACGTCCTTCGCGCAAAAGAAGTTCGAAATTGCCCTGACTAATCATAATAGGACGTACGCATTGCGGCAGGTCGAGATTTTCCGAGCGACCCATTACGGTTCGGTAATGCTCTACTTCAGCCGTATTGGTAAATCCTTTGACTATGACGAGGCCTATGTTGCTGAAATTCATTGTTTCGAGGTCGAAATCCTTGACTACGAAAGTCGAGAAGTTGAAACGGGCTACATCGAACAATACCTTTTCAGTACTGATTGAATCGAGCGGGAAGGCAAATACGAGGTATTGCGGTTTCTGCGGGTCAAGGTCGAAGTTAAGCGGAGTGTCGGAAGGGGTGGCCGTAGAGTCGCTCGACAGTCGTATGTCCCATATCATACCCCGGTTGTTGGTAGTGCTCGCCAAAGGTGTGCGTCCTTTGTTGAGGTCATTGACTATTGAAGAAGCCATGGGGGTCATGTCGGTGTCGGGCCACTTCTGCAGAAGTTCCGTCAGGCGTTCCTTGAACTTATCGTAGTCTTTCTCAGTCACGTAGCACAACGCATCGATAAATACGAACTTGGGCAAAATCTTAGACAAGGGAAATTCTTTCTCCATTTCCTCGGTCAGTTTGTGGATCTCTTTATTGTCGTTTTCGAGATATGCGGCATAGGCTTGTTCGTACAGGTCGTTCTGGATGTCGTTCATCCTGCGCAGATTGTCGAAATAGGCAGGGTCGCGCATGGCCATGCCGTAGGGGCTTTCGGGAAATTCTCCGATTATGAGCTGTCGGTATTTCTCGGCTTCTCCAACATTGTCCTGGCGCACGGCCATGAGATACATGTTGTAGTAGACGTCGAGACGATATATATTGTCCGGGTATCTCGTGTCGAGTTCGTTGAATTCTTTGCGGGCGGCGGTGTAATCGTCGAGTTTGTCTTTGAGAATAAGACCCATGTTGTACAGGCCTTCCTGGATGACATCGTTTGATGTCTGTATTTCTTCGGGAGTGTGTGGTATCTGTGCGAAGTAGTATTCAGCAAAATGCGGGTCTGCTTCCTTCGACATCTGTACACTGTCGGCAGGTTCGCCTTCTTTTCCGCCTTCGGAATTTTCATCATCATCGGCAGTATCGTCGTCGTTGTCGAGAGAGAATGTGCTTTTGTTGCGTCGACGCCAATCGTCCTCCAGGCGACGGCTACCCCATTTTTTCTGGAATTCCGTCTTGCCGGCGTTTCGGGTCATGGTGTTGTAGAAATACCACGATTTGTCGGTATTCATCGTGAACGTGGTAGGAGCATTGCTGTTGGGAGTCTGAAATCCGCTGCCCTGGGCATTGGCCATTGCTTCCTCACGTCGGGCAGCTTCCTCTTCTTCCTTTTCTTTCTTTTTGAGTTCGTCGGCCAGACGCTGGCATACTTTCATCTGCTCCTCTTCGGATAGTTTCGATAGTTCGAGAAGAGAGTCCTGCAATTCGACATTGCCCGAGTATACCCCCAGTTCGTCGAGCACATCGCTGCGGCGTTTGAGAGCCTTATAGCCGGGATAGTTGTCGGAAAGCAGTGGCACGGCTTCGGCATAGAGCGGCTGTGCCTTGACATAGTGGCGCTCGGCAAAGAGTATGTCGCCCAGCGCAAGCTGCACGAGAGCCTTATCGATGCCTCCACGGGTGGATTTGGCTATACCGAGTTCGTAGTTTTTCTTTGCTTCGGCCGTATCCTTGCGGCTCATATACAAATTGCCTATGGCATAGTAAATCTGGTCGAGAAACTCGTTATTGCGGCTGTAGCGCGCCATACTCTTCAGGCGGCGTACCTCAGGGCGTATGTCCGAGCCGGTATAGACCTCGCTCTGCTTGATGCGCGCATTGAACTTTGTGCGGTATGATGTGCCTGAGCCCGAGCCGGCCTTACCGAAGGCTTTGTAGGCATCGTTTTTGCGCCCGAGACGTGAGTAGACCTGTCCGAGCAAGAAATAGAGGCGTCGCTTCTGACTGCCGGATGCATGTGAGGCAGCCTGAGTGAGATAGGGCAGCGACTCTTCCCAAAGTTCCGAGCGGACTTTCAGCCCCGCCATGCCCATGTTGTATAGCTCGCGGAGTTTGCTGCCGGTGAGTTGTTTTTCCTTGATATGGACGAGTATGTCTTCCGCTTCGTAAAGCCAGTCCATAGCCTCATAGCTGAGCGCCTGCCACAATTTGGCCTCGGTCACAACATCGGGAAGCCACTTGAAATGTTTCGATATATAGTAGAAAGTCGATGCAGCACCGCTGAAATCGCCGTTGAAGTATTGTGCGCGACCCATCATTAGCCATGCGTTATGGAGAAACGGGTTGAATTCCTCGCGTGCACGAAATTCCTTTTCCTTGACAGAGGAGCCTTTCTTAGCCGGTTTTTTCTTTATGGAGTGGAGCTGTATGGCCTTCTGCATCTTCTCGATAGTTCTCTTGAAGTCGCCTTTAGGCTGAGGTGCTTTATTGTCGGCCCGGGCCTCGGCCGGGTGGATGAGCACCGTGCGTGTGTAGTCGTCTTCATAATCACGCTCCATGTCGGCCAGTTGCTCCTTGTAATGCTCCGAGCCGTTGAAGTAGACGTTGTAACGGGTGTTGAAGGCCTGCCACTGCCTGGAAGCCGGTGTGTTTTTTTTCGTAGAGCAAGCGGCCATGCACACCAATATGACGACAGCCATGAAAACGGCTGCCGCCCGACGCATGTAAGTGGAGCTGCATTTACCCATCATATATAGACTTAACGCCTCATGTGGCGGAATATTGCGCGGACTATGGCAAGGTTTGTCCGGGTTTGTAGGGGTTGAATTAATTTCTTACATTTGCATCCGTTATGTCAGATATTTTTACCACCGATTTTTATTATACACTGCTCATCAGCATGGCGGTGCTGAGCGTGCCGGTGTTCCTGATGCTGACGAGGATAACAGCCGGTTATGGCTCGATGTACACCCGTCGTTGGGGTCCTACTATTTCCAATCGTCTGGGGTGGATAGCTATGGAAGCCCCCACGCTTATAGTAATGGGTCTGCTGTGGGGCTGTTCGGAGCGTGCCGGCGATGTCGCACCGGCCGTAATGGCTTCGCTTTTCTGCGCGCACTACATTCAACGCACGATAATCTTCCCTTTGCTCATCAAAGGGAAAGGGCGGATGCCGCTCACTATCATAGCCATGGGAATGCTTTTCAATACAATCAACACTTATTTGATAGGTGGTTGGTTGTTCTATATGTCGCCGGCCGATGAATATCCCGCATCGTGGCTCTACAGCCCGTTGTTCATTCTCGGAACTCTGGTTTTTCTACTCGGTGTGGCGGTCAATATCAATTCCGACTCCATAATCCGCAATCTGCGTAAACCCGGCATGACGGGTCACTACATTCCGCGTGGCGGGATGTTCCGCTATGTCACCTCGGCCAACTATTTCGGCGAGGTGCTTGAATGGACCGGCTTCGCCATTCTGACGTGGTCGTGGGCAGGTGCTGTGTTCGCGTTGTGGACCTTCGCTAATCTCGCGCCACGGGCAATGAGCCTGCACCGCCGCTATATAAGCGAGTTCGGTCAGGAATATACCGCATTAAACCGTCGTTATATCATACCGTTTATTTTCTGATACAGATGGCCTCAGACACACTTTTCACTTCCGCTTCCATTGGTCCTGTCAGTCTGCGCAACCGGACCATACGTTCGGCGGCTTTCGAAGGTATGGGTCGTGATAACAATCCCACCCCGATGCTTCGCGATTATCATCTGAGTGTGGCCCGGGGCGGTGTCGGCATGACCACACTGGCCTATGCTGCCGTTTGCCGCTCGGGTCTGTCGTTTGATACCCAGCTTTGGCTTCGTCCGGAAATCATACATTCGTTGCGCGAAATTACCGACGGTGTACATGCAGCCGGCGCCAAGGCCTCGATTCAGATAGGGCATTGCGGCAATATGACTCACCGTTCGACCGCCGGATGTACTCCTGTCGGTGCATCGACCGGGTTCAATCTTTATTCGCCGACGTGGTGTCGTGCATTGCGTCCTGACGAGTTGGGCAAGATAGCTTCCGATTTCGGCGATGCGGTACGCACGGCTCGCGACGCAGGGTTTGACTGTGTTGAGGTGCATGCCGGGCATGGCTATCTGATTTCGCAGTTCCTTTCGCCGTTCACCAATCATCGTCGCGACAGTTTCGGAGGTTCGCTCGACAACAGGATGCGTTTCATGCGAATGTGTATGGAGGAGGTGATGAAGGCTGCAGGCTCGGATATGGGTGT
>CAYVNJ010000022.1:0-25146 GCA_964452865.1 uncultured Sangeribacter sp.
ACTCGGATTTTGCGGTCTTAACCTCAAAATCTTCCCATTCTATGTCGTGCAGCTTAGCTACAAGTTCATCCTTTGTCATTTCGAGTGCAAAGTAAGCAAAAAATAGCTAAGATGATTAATTAGAAGTGATAACACGGGAGAGGGTTTTGCGGAAGGAGCGGTAGAGCATGGCTGCAGCCACGGTCAGTGCCACGCAGAAGGAGTAGTAGACGCCCACGCTTTTTAGGTCGAACCAGACGGCTAAAAGCAACATGCAAGGAACACCAACAACTATATAGCCAAGCAGCGAGACGGTGAGCAACGGTCTGACATTCGATGTGCCGCGCAGCGCGTTGGCATAGACAATCTGTACGGCATCGCTGTATTGATAAATGACCAGCGGAGCGAGAAGCAGCATACCGACGGCTATTACTTCAGCATCCGATGTAAAAAGGCCTAACATATTTCGACCCAGTATGATAAAAATGCCTGAGGCCAATGTGGCTAAAACGAGATTGATGTCCAATCCGGCGCGTGACGTTTTGCGGATTGCGTCCACATCGCCCGCACCCATGAAGTTGGCAACTTTGATTGATGTTGCTATGCCGAAACTGATGTATGTCATGAAGCCGAGCTGGCTGACAGTAACCACAACCTGATAGGCCGCCAGTTCTATCTTGCCATACCACCCGCACACTACTGCTCCCAGACTCCACATAAGACATTCTATGCCGCTTTGTATCATGACAGGGTAGGAGGTGCGGAACACCTGAGCGGAGAGTTTACGGTCGCGTCGTCCGTCGGCAAATCCCTCACGATAATCTTTATAGCGCTTGCGCCTGCGGATTAGGGCGAATATGACAATAGCTCCGGTCAAACGCGATAAGAGAGTACTGAGCCCGGCGCCGATGAGACCGAGTTCCGGAGCACCCCAATGTCCGAAAATCAGTATGTAATTGCCCAGAATATTCATTGCATTGCAACCGAGAATAATCCACATCGGCATGCTTGTGTCGGTGACACCGTTGGCCATCTGCTGGCACACGTTGAATATGGCTGTGGGGAGCAATGTGCCAAGCACTATGAGATAGTATGGGCGGATGAGCGGCAGTAGTTCTTCCGGTTGTCCCATACGGTCGAGAAGAAAGTAGAGGATACCCATAATCAGCGTGAGTGCCAGTGTGAGCAATATGTTGAGCCGCAACGATATGCGGAATGTACGCCCGGCGTCATAACCCTTTTTGCGGGTGTAGAGCGCGCCGATGAGAGGTGTCAGTCCTGCTGCAAAGCCTATGAGCATAAGCACAGACACCATGAAGAAATTGTTGACAAACGCTGCAGCTGCCAAAGAGTCTGTGCCATAATCTCCTACCATCATAGTATCGGCAAAAGACACAGTGATGACCCCGAGTTCCGTAAGGAGAACGGGGAAGCCGAGGCGCAGTAATTGACGGTGTTGTTCAGGCAGTCGCATGATAGTCTGTCAAGGCAAAAAGAAATTAGAGCTAAGAACTAACTCTAATTTCTTAATTATAAAAGTGTTGTAGAATAAATCAATCGTTCGAACTGCCCCCGAAGAAACGGAGCAGGAAGAGGAAGAGGTTGATGAAGTCGAGGTACAGATTGAGAGCGCCCATGGTGGCAAGCTTATCTGTCATCTGGGGTGAAAGATTGGCAGCGGCTATTGCCTTCATTTGCTGAGTGTCCCATGCAGTCAGGCCGATGAAGAGGAGTACTCCGATGCCTGATACAATCCAGTCGAGTGTGCTGCTCTTAACGAAAATATTGACCACACATACGATAATCAGGCCAAATAGAGCCATGGTGAGGTATGTGCCTATTCGTGTAAGGTCCGTTTTGGTGAAGTAGCCATAGACACTCATTGCCCCGAACACTCCGGCGGTTATGAAGAAAGTGCGGGCGATTGCACCAAGTTTGTATACAAGGAAGATAGACGCAAGCGAGCATCCCATGAGTGCGGAGAAGAGTATGAAAAGCATCATACACGTAGTGGTACTCATGCGGTTCAGGTTGGCGGGTATAATCCATGCCATGGCAAGCATGCCGATAAACATGCCCCAATATACGAACGAATTGCCGTAGATAAACTGGATTGCCGCAGGAGAAGAGGCTATGCCGAGGGCGCATAGCGCCGAGACGAGCAGACCTATGAACATGCGCACATACACACGGGTCATTACTGAGTGCATCTGCTGCGCCAGCGAGAAATTGCGGCCGCTATCGCCGTAGTAGGGCGGGGGTGTCATCCGGCCGTTGTTGTTGTAATCCATTGTGTTATTTTTTTGATTGGTTGTTTATTATGTAAACGTATGCCGACAGATAATGTTGTGTGTCACATACGTTCGGGCATCTCTATGCCGAGTAGTCCGACAGCCGTGCGCAGTGTACGTGCGGTGACGTCGGATAGCATCAGACGCAACGCGCGCACTGCTGGGTCTTCTTCGCGCAGTATCGAATAGTCATGGTAGAACTGATTGTAGTTCTTGGCCAGGTCATAGGCGTAATTGGCTATGATTGAGGGCGAATATGTGCGCCCTGCCTCTGCCACAACATCGGGAAAGTCGCTGATTTTCTGAATGAGCAGGCTTTCCTTCTCGTTGGGGATAGCCTTTGCAGCTTCCGCTTCTGAATATTCTCCAGCTTTACGAAGCACAGAGCGTATGCGGGCGTATGTGTACTGCAAGAACGGACCGGTATTGCCGTTGAAGTCGATGCTCTCACGCGGATTGAACATCATGTTCTTCTTCGGGTCGACCTTCAGCAGGAAGTATTTGAGTGCACCAAGTCCTATTTTACGTGCAGTGTCACGGGCTTCCTCCTCAGGCATCTCAGCCAGACGGTCTGCCGAGGCCTCACGTGCCTGTGCCTCCATTTCGTCCATGAGGTCATCAGCATCGACCACCGTTCCGGTGCGGCTCTTCATCTTACCTTCCGGCAGTTCCACCATTCCGTAAGAGAAGTGAACCAGGTCCTTACCCCATTTGAATCCGAGTCGGTCGAGCAATAGCGAAAGCACTTGGAAATGGTAGTTCTGTTCGTTGCCCACCACATAAATCATCTTATCAATCGGATAATCGCGGTATCTGAGTTTGGCTGTGCCGATGTCCTGAGTCATGTAGACAGAAGTGCCGTCGGAGCGGAGCAGCAGTTTATGGTCAAGTCCGTCTGTAGTGAGGTCTGCCCATACTGAGCCGTCATCGCGGCGGTACATAGAGCCTTCTTCCAGCCCTTTAAGCACCAGTTCTTTACCTTCGAGATATGTGTCGGACTCATAGTAAATCTTGTCGAAGTCGACACCAAGACGGCGATATGTATCGTCAAATCCTGCGTACACCCACGAGTTCATAGTGCGCCATAGTTCGCGCACTTCCTCATCGCCTTGTTCCCAGCGGCGGAGCATGTCGCGCGCTTCGGCCATTAAGGTAGATGCTTGTTCAGCTTCTTCTTCAGACATGCCTTTTGCCTGCAGTTCGGCCAATTCTTCGCGGTAGTGTTTGTCGAAAGCCACATAGCAATCGCCGATAAGGTGGTCTCCTTTCTTGCCGGCATCTTCAGGGGTTATGCCGTTAAACCATTTTTTCCACGCCAGCATCGATTTGCAGATGTGGATGCCTCGGTCGTTGACTATGTTTGTCTTGACGACACGGTGGCCGTTTGCCTCAAGAATGCGTGCCAGGCTATAGCCCAGAAGATTGTTGCGCACATGACCCAGATGCAACGGCTTGTTGGTGTTAGGACTTGAATATTCAACCATGACGAGGTCAGAGTCTTCATCGGCATGACGCAGCCCGAAATCGGGAGTAGCGGCAATGTCGCGGAGCACCCCGGTCCAGTGTGTCGGGTTGATTTTGATATTTAGAAAACCTTTGGTAGGTTCTGCATCTTCGACTTCGGCCACATTTGCTTTCAGCCATGCACCTATTTCTGCACCAACGACTTCCGGGGCTTTGTGTGCCGCCTTGACGAAGGGGAATACCACCACAGAAATGTCGCCCTCCACATCTTTGCGGGGTTTCTGTGTGACCACTTCATCAGGATTGACATTGATGCCGTATAGTTCGGCCACAGCTTTGGCTACCGAGCCGGATATTATTTCGCTTATCGACATGTCTATTGATTACTTAATCTTATTTATGATGCGAAGTTAATGAAAATTTTTCGTATACCCCCGTCATGGCATCCATATAGTCGCTCCATGAATGGTGGGAATGAAAACGTGCGAACGCACGCATGCCTACTTTATGGCGCATTTCAGCGTCAGTACCGAGGTGTATTATAGCATCGGCCAAAGCATTAGTGTCATCGGCTTCTATTCCTACGCACCAACCACTTCGCTCACGCCCGGGGGCTATCACAGGCCGGCCTCCGGCCAGACATTCAAGCTCGGTGTCGAGAAATGTGTTTGCCCGCCCCGAGGGCAGTATGCAAATATGGCTCTGGCGTATTCCGTTGCCTCCTGCCGATGTTTCGGATTTCCAGTCTATCAAATCCGCACACCCTATTTCTTCTGCCCTCTGCCGCAACGTGTCAGAATAATCAGGGTCGGGAGCGTATGGAATGTTAAGGCGTATTCTTCGCCCGCGCAGTTGGGGCAGTACGTCAATAAGAGTCTCCAAACCGCATCCGGGTGCCGGCAAACCGGCATAGCGGGCTATGATTGGACCTGTAGCCGGCTCAGGCCAGGGGGTTGCGGGTGCATCCGGTATCGAGGGTCTCACCACATGAAGTTTCTCCGCAGGTATGGGGCAGTCTCCTTTCCATGTGCTCAGAAACTCACGCCTACCTTTTTCGGAGGTGAAGATGAAAGCGTCGATATTACGGTATATCATCCTGTATATCCACGAATTATGGGCGGTACGTGGAATGTGACGTGTAATCACTACCTTTATGTCCGGTCGGAGCGCTATGCGTGCCGCTACTATAGCACAGAATGCATCTCTAAAACGATGAGTATGCACCACTGTATGTTGAGCCTCATGGCGGAAATGACGTGCCAGAATGCCGGCTGTAGCGACATCGCACAGTCCGTGCATAGGGGCATGCCGCAGGTCTATGCCGTGTTCGGCAAACGGACGGTCGAGCGCTACGGCATTGCATGTGTAGGCTGTGACGCTCCGGCCCGCTGCCGTAAGGCCCAGGCAGAGGTCAAGCGAATACTTGGCCACGTCGCTCCACCGGTTGTGGGGCACAAGATGTATTACGCGCCCTGTGGCCACGTGGAAGCTGGTGTCAGTTGATAGGACCGGTTATCAGTTCAAGGTCAACGGCCTGAATACCGGTGTTGAGGCCTATGAGTTTGTTGGTGAGGTGGCCATGGTATGTCACTACCCCTTCCTGTACACCCATTGTGCTGATAATTAGGTTGTCAGCACCTCCGCTGTAAATGAGGTCGTGCATCAGGTTGACCAATAGGTTCGACATAGCCATTGCTACAGTGCGAGGAACGCTGAGCGAAGGGTGTGTCTGCGTTAAGTCAAGCATATACACATTCTCTTTCATGGCTACACTCATCTCTTTCGGAAGCAGATATTCGCGAGAGCAGTTGTCGACGAAGATTACGTCTGCTTTCTTGATGGCATTGAACACTACCCGGGGATTCAGAGCCGAAGTAGACAGCTGGTCTCCGCAAATTGATTTGGCATCCTGCAGGGCAGATACATCGTTGTCCATCAGCATGACATGTGCTCCTGCATTCAGTGCCGCCTTAGCTGCGGATACAACCCTCATGCCTTGTCCGATGACAAGTACCTCACACGGGTTGACTCCCGCTGCTCCCGAAAGCAGGATGCCGCGTCCGCCACCGAGAAATGACAGTTCGTCTTGCGCATACATCACGGCTGCGCGGCCGTCAAGTTCATCAATGATGTTTGCGAAGATAGGTTCGCCGTTTGTGCTTATCAGATTGTCAAGACAGATGCAGGTTATTTCCTTGGCAATAAGAGCCTCGATGCGTTCACGCTCGAAAAGAGGAGAGTCCATGAAGCAGAGAAGCGTGCTGCCGGGCTTCATGTTGGCTATATCGTCGACGCGAGGTACTTCCGTGGTGATTACCACATCGGCATGAAAAGCCTCCTGACGGGTAACGAGGTCAGCACCTTGGTTTTTGTAGTCCTCATCGGAATAGGAGATATCTATGCCGGCGCCGCGTTCTACAGAAATGGCAAAGCCAAGCGAGGCCATCATTCCACACCCTTCGGGGGTCATGAGTATACGTGTTTCGTCGGTATCGGGGTAGTTTCCAGGCAGACCGATGACGGGTTTATTATTCTCGGTAATCTTTTCTTGCGTCTCGGGACATGTCTCCGGAGTGGTTTGCATGGTCGATGTCATTATGTCTGTATTGTTTGGTTTTCGTTTATATATTGGTGCGCAGTGTCGGTATTAATTTGAGTACCTCCGCTACTGTTTCGGCTATTTCCGTACGGTTTTCAAGTCGGCCGGATTCGATGCTTATCTCTGCCATTGAGTAATACGGTTCGCGTCGTTGCATTTCGGCTTCTACGTAGCTGCGCACTTCTTCCTCAGTTTTCAGGCGCGCTATGAGAGGACGTTTGTGCTTCACACGCAGCAGGCGCTCGATAGTTCGCTCTACCGATGCATGCAGGCGCAAGGTCATGCCGCGGGTGTTCATATAGTCCATGTTTGACTCATGGCACGGAGTACCCCCACCACAAGCTATAATCACGTTTTCCATTTCTCCCACTTCGCGCAACATGACGCTTTCCAGACGGCGAAATCCCTCTTCCCCCCTTTCGGCAAACAACTCGCTGACACTGCGTCTGAAGCGGTTTTCGATATAGAGGTCAAGGTCGATGAACTGCCACCCGGTAGCTTTAGCTAATGCGCGGCCCAGAGTGCTCTTGCCGCATGCCATGAAGCCGGTCAGAAATATCGGTTGCATCTTGAATGCAAAAATATACAAAAAAATCTTTCCGCAGGTATACTGGCCTATTTTTATTTGCCGGATGAGATTTTCAGCGCTCTGGCGAAATCGAAGCCGGACATTTCTGCATACTTCTCCAGTTCGTCATGTGTGCCGTAGGTTGAAAGCCATAGTGCGGCCTGACGGCATGCCGCTGTATCAGTCTTCCGTTCGGCTTCGCTCAGTGTGGCGTACTGGTCGGGTGTGAGCCTGGATGCGCGTGCCTGTAGACGTGCACCCCCGAGAAGTCTGCGTAGCAGCGAGCGACGTTGCCACCCCTTAAGCTCGGCTTCTACATCAATTCCACGTGCTCCTTTCAGTCTTTTGAGTTGCTTGAGGCTGCCTCCGCAATCAAGCCATGCCTGTACTATACCTCCATATATATTGCGGCTGTTAAGGCTACGGATAGTCTGGGCATGCCTTTCGCGTGTGTTGAGACTTTTGAAGTATCGTACGTATTCGGCTGCAGCTGCCAGGCGTCCGGCTATGAGTCGCAAGCCTTTGGCAGTCAGTCGGTCATTGCCCGTTGCCCGACCGATACGGCAATAAAGACGTCCGGCCTCCCCACCTTCGTCTGTCAGCATATATTCTGAGGTGGAGACTCCGGCTTCCAACGATGAATAAGGTAGTTCATATTCCATTTTTGCAAGCACGCCGAGTGCTTCCGGATATTGGTGCATATCGGTCAATGACGTTGCCAGACGCAACATCATGCGGCGTGTCTCCTCAACCATAGGGGCTGACGTAGGGTCAATATAGGTGGCCGACCCTTGCGGAGCGCCTCCCCATTTGAAGGTACGGTTGACGAGGTGGAGAGTAGCCGCTTTGTCGAGTGGTCGGTTACCGTGTCTTACGGAGTCAAGACGCAATGTGACTCCGCGCCGTGTGGTCATGGCGTCAAGACCGGCCATATCTCCTGACTGAGCCCTGAAAATCCAATGTATAGGGCGTCGCTTGTCGGCAGGTAGGGATGCATTGGTAGCCACAATATCGAAAATGGTCAGTGTGCGTGCTCCTACATAACCTTTACCCCCGGTAAGGTCCTGCGATACATCGACAATAGCGTTGGCTGCTCCTGAACCAAGACGAAGATAGCCTCCATGAAGTTTTGGTGAGGCTGATGTGTCGGAATATAAGATGCGTAATGCATCCACGGCATCCATTGTGTCGCGTGAAGATGTTAGGGTTATAGCTCGGAAGCGGCTGTCTTTAAGTACATCAGCCGACGCCGTCATTGGTAGAGGTGCGGACTGTCGGGCGCGTCTTTTCAGCTGAGCCCCGTACCAGTCGGTGGCAAGATATGTTGTATTGACAACGCGCACATCGGTACGAACACCTTCAACTTCTTGAATGTACCAGAGAGGAAAAGTATAATTGTCGCCGTCGGTAAAAAGTATTCCGTCGTCACCAACGCTCATCAGTGTATTGAATGCGAAGTCGGGCATTGTCGTGCGTCCGGCACGATTATGGTCGTCGGCGTTCTGCCATAGTACAAGAACTGCTATTCCGAGGCCTGCTGCCGAGGCCACCGCCGTTACAAGATATCTGGATATACTGCCATATTTTTTCAGCATCCATGCAATTGAACGGGCTATTGCCCCGACACCCATTCCACACCATAGGGCATATGCATAGAATGACCCGGCAAAGGCATAGTCACGTTCGCGCGGTTCGTTAGGTGTCTGATTCAGGTAGATGACTATCGCCAGTCCGGTCATAAGAAACAGTGTGAGAGTTACGTTGAACTGTCTTCTGCCTCTCCTGCCACGCCTGAACTGCCATATCATGCCGGCTATTCCGAGCAGCATCGGAAGCATGTAATAGTTATTATGTCCGGGATTGTCACGCCCTATAGGTGCAGGTAGACTGTCCTGAGGCCCCAACATGGCATCGTCAAGAGGAGCTATACCGGTCAGGAAGTTGCCTGCGTCCGCCTGTCCTTGCGACGGACGGTCATTCTGTCGCCCGGCAAAGTTCCACATCAGATATCGCAGGTACATATATCCGGTCTGGTAGCCGAGCATAAAGGCCGTATGTTGTGTAGCTGTCGGTACGAGCACTTCTTTTTGCCCCGAAAGGTTTCCGGCTGAATCGATATAGACAGATGCCCGTATTTTGCTCATGGTCGAATCGTTCATACCGGCCCAGTCGGCATAACCATCCAAGTGTGCTGATGAGTGTATGCGGGGCATGAATGTCTGTGTCTCGGGTTGATACATGTAGTCGTATACATAGCCCGCCTGAACGTATTGAGGTTTGCCGTCGTGTTCGGAGCGTATATATTTGGTCGACTTGATTTTTCGGGCACGTTTGCCGGTTGACTTATCGAGTAATATGGCTGAATTGGGTGTGTTGCCGTAGAGCAGGGGATGCGAAGCATACTGGTCGCGCTCCATATATGCACGCAATGCAAATATGTCAGACGGTTCGCCCTGATTCATCGGTGGAGCAGCCCGTCCGCGCAGCAATACCACACCATAGGATGTAAGACCGAGCACTACTGCGGCAATGCACCACAAAATTATCGAGATGCGATGAACGGCAAGTGTGTATTTCTTTCTGCCAGCAAGAATTATGAGCGCAACAATCATGCTGCCCCAGAATAAGACGACCCATGCATATACGCCTGTGTCGAAGGGCAATCCAAACCTGTTGACGGCAGTCATTTCCAGCCAGCCTATGAGTCGTAGTGTCCCTGGCATTATGCCGAAAAGTATTGCCGCTATCGCAATCATTCCTCCCAAGGCGGCAAGTAGTGCGCCACGCAGGTGCAGATGTGGGTATCGCCTGTAAGCCCAGATAAGTGTTAGCGCCGGCAGACAGAGAAGTACCAGCAGATGAACGCCCAGGCTGAGTCCGAGCAGATAGGCCACAAGCACAAGACGCCGGTCGGCATGCGGCTCGTCGGCATGCTCATACCACACAAGCATAACCCAGAACACCAGTGCAGTGAGCAAGGATGCGAAGGCATAGACCTCTGCCTCTACTGCAGAAAACCAGAACGTGTCGCTCCATGCGAAAAGGAGAGAGCCGGTGGTTGCAATTCCTATTACGGTGAGTGCCTTATGAACAGGTATGTCCCGGGGGGGGACTATGTGCAACAACCTGCATGCCATTATGCGCAGTGTCAGGAAGAGCAGTACTACTGTAAGGGCGCTGAACAGCCCGCTAAGAGCATTGATGCAGAGTGCTGCATGAGTGGGAGCGAAGGTAGCAGCCACACGCCCTGCCAGCCAGTAGATAGGATTGCCCGGCGGATGACCTGGTTCAAGGCATACAGCCGAAGCAACATATTCACCGCAGTCCCAGTATGAGCCGGACGGTTCGAGTGTGAGCCAATAAGTGGCAAGGGCCAGAAGGAAAATTCCTCCGGCCCCGTAGCGCCAATAGCGCTTGAATGCGTTGTATGTCAGCGGTTGGAGTGTAGCCATTGGCTTCACGTCTTCTTAGCGGCGTTTCTTCTTACCTCCTTTTTTCGATTTCGAAGAAGCCCCGGACGATTTACCGCTGCCCGACTTCTTGCTTTTGGCTGTTGTATTTTTTGAGCCTTTGGGAAGATTCAGTTTGTCGCCGGGGTGCAGAGTTGTGCCGTCGAGTTGCTTGTTGGCTTTCTGCAGGGCTTCCACAGTTGTGCCGTAGCGCTTGGCTATGCGGGCGAGGCTTTCGCCGTTAGTTACGGTGTGGCTTGCAGGAGCGGCAGATTCTTTCTTTTTGGTGTTCTTGCCTTTACCATTACCTTTAGCGGCTTTGTCGGCAGCAGATGATTTGGCTGCTGGTTTGGCCTGGACAGCTTGAGTTTCAGCCTGTTGTTCGCGCCATTTGGTGCGTGTGTTTCGAGGTAGGTTATCGTTCTGAGCCACATCGGCCGATGTTCCCGTAATGCGGAGTTGCTGGCCGGTGCGGACTGCGTTACGTCGCAGACCGTTCCACTCTTTTATTTGCTCGATGGTCACATTGTACTTTGCAGCTATCGAAGATAATGTTTCGCCTGCAACGACTTTGTGGATACCGCTGACAACCGGTGCTGTGGCCGGAACTGCTGTCTTGGGTTGATTGGCGACAGCTGCCTGGCGCGCGGCCGATTTAACAGCTTCAACTTCTTGTTCGGCCTGCGTGTCGTCGGCCGACATGAATTCCTGGCCTGATGTATCATCGGGCGCTACACCGGGTTCTACAACCTCGCGCTGTGCGTATCGGTCAGCTTCATAATTGCAAATCTCTTTTTCGCTCAATATGTAAGCATGTATCTGCTGTGTGGGAAGGATGAGATTATATGTTCGGCTTGGAGTTCCCGGGATTATGTCGGCACGGAACTGCGGGTTTAATATGCGTAATTCATCGACAGGAATGTCAAGTACTGCCGAAATCTGATTGAAATGCAGACGTGTGTTGATTTTGACTGTATCGGTCACGAGTGGTTTTGTGGCGAGTACAGGACTGATATTGTGTTCCGGGTAGTAGGTCATCACATAGTTGGCGGCTATGAATGCGGGCACATATCCACGTGTCTCAGGGCTCAGATAGCGGTAGATGTTCCAGAAGTCGAGATTTGCGTCAGTACCGGCCCGGCGCAAAGCTTTGTTGACATTGCCTGGACCGCAGTTATACGCTGCTATGGCCAGAGTCCAGTCGCCGTATGCGCTGTAGAGGTCTTCCAGAAATTCGGCTGCCTTTTCTGACGATACGTATGGGTCGCGGCGTTCGTCGACAAGAGAGTTGACCTCCATTCCGAGTCCGCGCGCGGCGCCGAGCATGAACTGCCATAGGCCTGTCGCACCCGCGCGGCTTACTGCATTGGGGTCTAACGCCGACTCTATTACGGGCAGATATTTCAGTTCGAGCGGGAGGCCTCGGGCTTCGAGAGCCTGTTCGAAAATCGGGGTGTAGTAGTTGCTCAATCCGAGCATGGCTGCCACCTGAGCCCTTCCTCCTTTAGTAGTGTATCGCTCGATGTATGAGCGTACCACTAGATTGAATGGCATCTCGATTACCGTCGGCATCTCCTTGAGGCGACGGATGATTACTTCGTCGGATACTTTGACATCGGGTTTAGTGCGGTAGGCGTCGTCCGTGGCAGTATAATTGCGCATGTACCAGCTCTCCATAATGCGCTGTGTATCTACCTCAAAGCTCTCAGGATAGACAATCGCGCTATCGGCGAGACTGTGTTTGAGGTCGAGCACATTGCGTGCGGCCGCCGACGGGAGTACCGCCGTTATGCTCAGTAGGGCTATGGTCAGAAATTTTTTCATAAAAATCAGTAAGCTTTGAAGTTAAATGCCCAGTTTAGTCCGAGAGCCGGACGGCGTAGCGTTTCCTGGGGCATGACGGCCGGGCCGATATCCATCGATAGGTCGTCAGATATGTCAAAATGCGACAGCGATGCATCGACATAGGCGTCAAGGATACACAGAAGGTATAGCCCGGCCATGCCTATTATGCAGAGGTCGCGGTTGCGTCGGTAATAGTCTTTACGGTTTTTAAGCGTGCGCGAAAGCCAGTTCTTGTCGAGCTGACTCTCATCGGTGTTGGGTGGAAAGAAATTCATATAGCTGCGGGTTGACGGGTCATCGTCAAGCAGGTCACGATAGCCTCGCGAATAGTCTTGCAGCTGATTGTTATTCCAGTTGGTTGCATATCCCAGCCCCATGAATCCTCCTATCACTATCGGCAATTTCCAGTAACGCCGGTTGTAAATCTGTCCGAGGCCGGGCAGAAGTGCTGACAGCCATACGGCGCGCACCGGGTCGGGATTGAATTTGAATTCGGGCGTTTCGGCAGTCACTATATTGGTTGCGGAGTCTACCGCTTCATGAGCGGGGTGTACGCGGACTGCCAGTTCGACGTTGACTACCGTGTCGTTAGGTTCGAATATGTCGGGTTGTTGCCGTACTGCTGCTCCGGGCAGGTGTGTCAGCATTACGGTGATGAACAGTAGGACTATATTTCGGACGTAGGGGGTCAATCTTTCTTCAGTTTTTCGAATAGCCCGACAAGTTGTTGCAGTTCATCGTCGTTTGCAAATCGGAGAGTTATAGAGCCTTTCCCGTCGGCCGAGCGGCTGAAACGTACGGGTGTCGGGAAGTATGTCTTCAATTCGCGGACGAACATATCATAATTGGCGGCCGGCGATGCCTGGCGTGATTTGGTGAGGTTGGTATTTGGCCGTTCTCCCCGCGCCAATGCTTCAGAAATATCTTTGGCGGCTTTCTCGACAGCTCTTACCGACAATCCTTCTTTTACTATCTGATTGTAGAGACGGAGCTGCTGCTTAGGGTCGTCTATCGTGAGCAGGGCACGTGCATGACCCATGTCAAGTTTGCGGTCGCGCAGGCCAAGCTGTATTTCCGCCGGCAGTTTAAGCAGGCGCAGGTGGTTGGCTATGGTGGCGCGCTTCTTGCCTATACGCTCGGACAAGCGGTCTTGAGTAAGATGATATGTGTCAATCAGTTTCTTGAAAGCAAGAGCCACTTCAATAGCGTTCAGGTCTTCCCGCTGGATGTTCTCGATGAGTGCCATCTCGGTTATTTCGACATCGCGAACGGTGCGCACATAGGCGGGCACGCTTGTAAGCCCGGCACGACGAGCTGCACGCCAGCGGCGTTCGCCGGCGATAATCTGGTATGAGCCGTCGGGCATCTTCCGAAGCGAGAGGGGCTGTATGATTCCGAGTTCGCGTATTGAGGTGGCCAGTTCGTCGAGCGACTCTTCATCGAATATCCGGCGTGGCTGGTCCGGATTGGGGGTTATGGAGTCGAGGGCTATCTCGTTTATTGCCGAAGAGCCGTCGGTGCGTATGTCACCCATGGAGATGAGGGAGTCGAGGCCACGGCCCAATGCGTTGTGTCGAGGATTCATTACTTGCTCTGTGTGTTACGTTGTGTTCGTTTTCGATTGCGGCTTATGAGTTCCCTGGCCAGCTGGCGGTGGCTCAGCGAACCGCGGCTTTCCGGGTCGTAGAGAGTCACGGGCAGTCCGTGGCTCGGAGCCTCCGACAATCGGATATTACGCGGAATGACGGTGGAGAATACCATATCGGCGAAATGCCCCTTCAGTTCTTCGTAAATCTGATTGGCAAGACGCAGTCGGGCGTCATACATCGTCAGCAGGAAGCCCTCTATCTCCAGCGCCGGGTTAAGCCGACTTTTGATTATGCGTATAGTGTTGAGCAGCTGTGCTATACCTTCGAGTGCGAAATATTCCGCCTGCACGGGTATCATTACTGCGTCGGCAGCCGTGAGGGCATTGACGGTTATGAAGCCGAGCGAGGGGCTACAGTCGATTATGATATAGTCGTAGTCATCGCGCACTCCTTCGAGTGATTGCGAGAGGATGTTTTCGCGTCGTTCGCGGTTTATCAACTCCAGTTCCGCGCCCACGAGGTCTATTCTCGACCCTACGAGGTCCAGGCCTTCGACGCATGTCTTTGTGACCGCCCCGCGCATAGGGTATCCGTCGACAAGACATTCATACACCGTGGCTTCGAGATTGCGCGGTGTAAGTCCGAGACCCGATGTAGCATTTGCCTGAGGGTCAGCGTCGATGAGCAGTATTTTCTTTCCGGCCTCGGCCAGCGAGGCGGAGAGGTTGATGGCGGTTGTCGTCTTGCCGACACCACCTTTCTGATTGGCTATGGCTATTATTTTGCCCATTTATGCAGTCTCGCTAATAATGAGACTGCAAAGTAATAATTTTTTTTGCAAAAATCACAACTCCAATTTCTTAAAGACCGTTAAATTTTGCTTTCGGGTGGAGTTCGGTGGGGCGAACTACCCAGCGTTGCAGGATGTAGGCCAGCACGGTATACGCGCCTGCAAGTAACCATAGGTTGTGGTAACAGTTGCCGACCTGTGCGATTGTCGAGCCGTTAGCCTGCATCTTTAGGAAGCCTTCAACTCCCCACGTGGCGGGCAGAATGTCGCTCAGCACACGCCATACCCCGTCTATCGCGTAGCGTGGCCATGTCAGGCCGGTCAGGAATATCATCACTACAGAGGTCACGACCCAGAGCAGGAAGACTGTCTCCCGCTCCCACACTACGCTTTGCAGACAGAACCCCAGCATGACGCATGCTATGAACATGGGGAGCAGGAAGATAAATATTTCAGCTGCGCTGCCTGCCATCGGGAATGCGAATATCAGTGGCACGTAGTGGATAAGGAATATCATCGGCAGGAGGAGTGCGGTCATGTAGCAAAGCATCCGGCCGAGCATTGATTCAAGCACTCCAGGTTGTGGCACTGGTGTGAGACACCGTTCGCGGCGGGCGCCTCCGAGCATTCCCACGGCCAGAATGATACTCTGGTGAAGAATGAGGATTAGCACACCGGGCATCAGGAATGAGTCGAAACCACTCTGTGTATTGCCCATCATTATGGATTTTACCGGCATGGGGTCGCCCATGCCGTCGGCTATAGAGGCAACGTCCGGTATTTCGTATACCATTTTTTTGTGCAACAGTTCAGTGCCCATAGCCTGACTCACCCCTACCGTCGCGACCACAAAACCTCGATAACGCAGCAGCAGGCTCATATCGCAGTACAGCACAGCATCGGATGCCTCGCCGAGACCAAGTTTGCGTCCGAAACCGGATGGAATCTCAAGTATGGCGTAGCAGTCATGGTCGTCCATGGCGTGTTTTGCTTCCGTAAGGTTGGAAGCATATCCCGTCACCCATGTCTCCTGTGTGGCGTCAAGACGCCTCACGAGTTCGCGTGACTCAGGGGTGCGGTCGTGGTCGACCACAACCATTCGCACATCGCGAACGAGTTCTTTGTTGTAGATAAGCGAATAAATTACGGGGTAGGCCATCGGCAGGAAGAGCATGAAGAGCAGTACACCGGGGTCGTGGAGTACGATTCTGAACTCCCGGATGTAGGCTTCTGTAACCTGTCGCAGTATATTTTGTATCTTCTTCAACATGATGTTACAAGGATGCTTCTTTTATGGCACGTAGACCGGATGCAGCAAGTTGCGCTTCAGCTTCCAGAGCGCTGTAAAGGGCAGGAACATGAAGATTATGTAGGCCACAAACCATAAGCGTGAGTAGTAGATGTCGCGCCCGTTGAGAGCCTGGTCGATATATATCAGGAAGTTGTATCTCGAAGGGGGCAACCAACTGAAAATGGCTATTCCTCCGTACATGCTCTCCACAGGGAAGGAGTAAGCGGCCAGCGAGAATGTCAGAATGCCTATAAGGGCGCATACCGACAGTGAAAGACGCATATTGGGCAGCACGCTCACTACAAATAGTGCAAATCCCTGGGCGGCCAGCACAAGCATCAGTTCCGACAACGTAATCCACAGCCATGAGCCGTGCATGGGATAGCCGTTGTATTTGAACAGCCATGCCTCCATAAATAGAGCCACAACCCACCAGATGATTGTCTGAGGAAGGAGTCGGGAGAATACGGCTTTAAGTACAGAACCTCCGGCCATTCGCATCCATTCTACAGATGTGCCGTATTTTATTTCTGAAGATATGGAGAAAGCAGTCACGAGGAAAATCATGAGCTGCAGTATGGCAGGCAGGAAGGAGTTGGCAAGATAGATGCCATAGTTAAGTCCGGGATTGCCCAATCCGCGGGTGGCTATATTGACCGGTTGCAGAAGTCCGGGCAGCATAGAGTCGGGTGCGCCGGCTGTCTGCAGCACATTGATTACCGTACCGGCCTTTGTATATAGAGCCGTGGTCTTAAACGACTTGTACAACAACGAGCCGGGCACGAAATAGGTCATGTTCGTGTAAAACGTGATTGCAGGCCCTCTTCCGGCCATCAGGTCGGCTTTGTAGTTGCGTGGGATGAGGAAGAAGCCGTAGATGCGTCCCTCCTGCATGGCATGTCGTGCCTCGGTGTAGCTGTTCAACTCTTCGCGCACGTCGACCAGTTGCATATCGGCCAGTTCGAGGCTGAGGTCGCGCGACATTTCGGAGTCGTCGAGATTGACGATTGCCGCGGGCACACGCCAGGGCAGACCCTCGCTCATGAGGTCTGTTATCATCACGAAGCAGAACAGGGGTATGAACAGCATGCAGACCAGATATATAGGCCGGCCGGCCAGCTGTCGCACGCTGCGCATGAGCAGCGCTTTCATTCCCGTAGTCTTATTCATCCGCAGAGATTATGGTTCGAGGATGACGGACATTCCGGGGCGGAAACCGTTGATTTTCTTTTCCGGGCGAGCCTTCACTTCGAAAGTGCGCGCATCATAGTCGCCTGTGCTCTTGGTAGCCTGCCAGTTGGCATAGGTACCCAGGTCGCGAATGTAGAAGACCTTCATCTTGGTCTTGATGTCGAGCGCCGGTATGCGGACATTGATTTCCGAGCCTACGCGTATATTTTTCAGAAGGTTCTCGCGCATATTGAACACGGCCCAGTGGTCTGATGTCTGGAGTGTCATGATAGGAGCTCCGGTGGCTACAAGTTCGCTGACGTGCGGATAGATTTCAACAATCTCGCCGTCGGCAGGTGCAAGTAGATACTGGTCTTCGAGCAGAGCGTCTACTTCGTTGATAGTGCCCTGTGCAGCGCGAACCATTGCGGCGGCGGCTGTCTTGTCTTCACGTTGAGCGCCCGATTTTGCAAGGTCGTACTGGCTTCCTGCAGCGCGGGCTCCGGCCACGGCTGCATCGTAGGCCGCTTTAGCCTCATCGCGTTTCTGGGCGCTTACCACACCCTTCTGAAACAGAGCTTCCATACGTCGGTATGTTTTTTCTGCAATGCCTTGAGCTGCAAGCGCTTGTTGCCATACTTCGTAGGCGCTCTGTTTTATCTGGCTGCGAGTGCCGGCGTCAACTTTCCGGTCGGCTGCTTCGGCCACTTCTTTCATGGCATCGGCCTGGCTGAGCTTGGCATCGGCCAGACTCGAGTGGATGTGAGCCAGCGTGTCGCCTGCGTGAACCGTAGCACCTTCCTCTACAAACAGTTCGACCACACGTCCGGGCAATTTGCCGGCTATGCGTATTTCTGTAGCTTCGCCCTGCCCCTGGACCGTGTCCGGACCTTGTTTGATGAGCAGGAAGCCTGCCACTGCAATGGCGGCTACCGCTACCACTATTACAACTACGGTGAGTATCAATGCTTTCTCTTTTTTAGAGACCTGCATTTCATCGGTGTTTGCGGGTGTATTATCTTTCATGTCGGGTGAGTATTATCGTGGGTTAAAGGTTATTATCTTTGTCAGTAGGGCATAGTGCCGAGCACTTTGTCAAGGTATACCCGGCAGAGCTGTATGCCTATGGCGGCGTCTATCTCTTCAGAATGAGCCTGCAGCCATGCAGTCTGAGCGAGTATCACATCATCGGCAGTCAGGACTCCCTCTTTGAAGCCTACGTTGGCCTGACGCAGATTTTCGTCGGCTTTGAGCATGTTGGTGCGGGTCATGTCGTAGGTCCTGTATGCTTCGTCATATTTGAATTTTGCCTGTTTGGCCTGCAGTGCCACTTTCTCTTCGAGGTCGGAAAGGATTATGCGCTGTGCGGCCGTCATGCTTTTGCTGGCGCGGTATTTGTTGTAGTTGCCTCCCCAGTGCCAGATAGGGATAGTGAGTGTCGCTCCGACGGAAAATCCTCCACCGAACTTCTTCTCAAACCCATTGATTGTGTTGGGGTTGGAGAAACTATAAGCTCCTACGAGCGCTATCTTGGGCAACATGTCGCCGAGGGCAAGCCGCTCCTGAGCCTGCAGCATGCTGATGCTGTGGCGTACGGTGGCGAGGTCCTGACGTGAGGCATAGACGTCGGCCAGATTGTATGTGAGAGCCGGTGCTACGGTGTCGGTGTGGCGTAGTTCCTCGTCAGCCAGAGTCATCTGCGAGTCGAGAGGCATGCCGCACAACTGCGCGAGTGCCATTCTTGAGAGTGTAAGACCGTTTTCAACCCTGGTGAGCGCTATGTGTGCCTCGTTGTTCTTGACTTCGACTGTCAGCACGTCGGAGCGGGTGGCTACCCCTTCGTCGTACATTGCGGTCACGTTGTACTTGAGTGTGTCGACCAGACTGACAAAACTCTCTGCCAACCGCTTCTTGGCGCAGAGCGAGACTACTCCCCAATATGCTTCGTCGACTGCATATACTATGTCCTGCACAGCGGCGTTGCGCTGGGTGCGCGCCATCTCTTCGGCATATTTGGTTATGTCGTTCATAGCCCGTATTTGTCCTCCCATATATATTGGTTGGGTCAGGGTGAAAGCTCCGGCAAAAATGTTGCGGGTGTCAAACTCCATGGCCTTTTTCGGAATTACGGCCACTCCCAGAGGTATGGGCTGTCCACTTGCCGGGTCGACCACCGGCTGGCCCGTGGCGGGATTAATCAGCAGGTCGTATTCATACTTCTCGGTCAGAGGGTTGAAGACCATAGTAGGCAGTTTAGCGTCCTCTTTGAGCAGCGAAATCTTATGCTGATTGAACATATATGTGCCGTTGAAGTCGATGCCAGGAAGATAGGCGGCTTTGGCTGCCTGACGGGCATAGCCTGTACTACGCACCGTTTCGTCGGCGGCATGGAGCGTCTTGTTGTTGCGTACAGCCATGTTGCGGCATGAGTCGAGGCTTACTGGCGCTCCGGATGCAGAGACTCCCGATAGAATCATGACCAGCGAGGCGGTCAGTATTTTTGATTTAGTTTTCATAGCCGATAATGATGATTGTAGGGTTCAGACATATTTTTCGCCGAACCTGTTTCTTACCTCGTTGACAACGCTACGGATGCGTTGTTCTTCGTTGAGAGGCCATATGAGCAGGGCATTGTCGCTCTCGGCCACAATGTAGTTGTCCAGCCCGGATGCCACTACGATTTTGTCGTCGCTCACGGCAAACACTGTGTTTGTACATCCGGTGTCGAGTACGTTGCAGCGTTGCGTGACATTGCCGGCCATATTGTGTGGCGATGTCTCATACAGGGCTTTCCATGTGCCAAGGTCGCTCCAGCCGAGGTCGGCCGGAAGGACATATACGTTGGATGCTTTTTCCATTATGGCGTAGTCGACGGAAATTGAGGGAGCGGACGGGAAATTTGATGCGATGAATGCAGTCTCTCCGGGTGTGCCGAAAATGTTTCCGTCGTTATTGAAAACGCTCTCTATGTCGGGTGCGAGACGGCTGAATGCGTCGAGGATTGTTGCCGTACGCCATACGAATATACCTGCGTTCCAGAGAAACTCTCCGCTTTCGAGCAGCACTTTAGCCATTTCGGCATCCGGTTTCTCGGTGAAGGTCTTTACCTTCATGAAGTCGGGAGCATCGGGTGAGGGCGCTCCTTTCTGTATATATCCGTATCCCGTTTCAGGTCCGGTAGGTATGATGCCGAGTGTGAGCAGAGCATCGTGGGTCTCGACAAATTCGAGTCCGGATGTCATTGTCTGCTCGAAGGCATGCTGCTTCAGTATCAGGTGGTCGGAAGGGAAAGTCATGACCGATGCTTCGGGGTCAAGCGCATGGATGTGGTGCGATGCCCAGCAGATGCATGGCGCGGTGTTGCGTCGCACTGGTTCGAGCAGAATGTTTTCGGCCGGAATGTCGGGCAGTTGCCGGCGTATCAGAGGGGCATACGTCTCGTTGGTGAGCAAGAAGATGTGGTCCGGTTCGACAAGCGGACGCACTCGCTCTACAGTCATCTGCAGTAACGAACTGCCTGTGCCGAAGAAGTCGAGAAATTGTTTAGGCATCTCCGCGCGGCTGAATGGCCAGAAGCGAGAGCCTACACCCCCGCAGAGGATTACGCAGTAGCGGTGGGCGCGACGGTCGGGTGTGGAAATGTCAGTTGTATTCATGGCATATAGGGCAGAGGTGTCATTCCGTAGCGTCGGCCTTGAACTGATGTTTTATGCCTTCGACCACGTTCATCATGTAGTCGCCGAGTTTTTCGGCTTCGCCTATGAGGTCCATGTAGAATATACCCTCTGTATATGTGTATTCTTTATTGTTGATATTGAAGATGTTGGCGTCGCGAAGCTTGTTGCGGTAGTTGTTTATTTCGCGCTCCTTGTTGTAGGCTGCTATGATTTTAGAGTCCTCGGGTGTCTCCATTTCGCGCAGCAGGGCAATCATGTTCTCCATGGCTTCGTCGACGAGCTTGAACATCGCGTCAAGCTGTTTGAAAATGACCTGATTGAACTGTACATGGTTCTGAGCCTTGCGAGCCATGGTCTTGGCCACATTGAAGCAACTGTCGGCAATCGACTCTATCTCGCTGACAATGCGAAGCATACCGGCCACCCGCATCTTGCCTCCCGGACTCAGGCGTCCTTCGGCCACATGGTTGAGGTATGACCCAATCTCAATCTCCATACGGTCGGAAATTTCCTCATATTTCTCAAGCCGGTTGTATATTTCCGTAAATTCGTCGGCGTCGGCATCGGTGTGGATTAGAGTCTCACCCATTTTGAGCATACGTTGCACACGCTCGCCATAGAGGGCAATCTCTTTCTGAGCCTGGGCAATGTTGAGCTCTGAGGCCGACAGCATGCCTCGGCCGATGTATTTGAGCGAGAAATCTTCCTCCTCGTCTTTGTGGCGCGTGGGCATTATCCAGCATACAATCTTCACGTAGAGTTTCGTAAACCAAATCATAATCATGAGATTGCATGCATTGAACACCGTGGGGAACATGGCCAGACCGAAGGCCACCGCTCCCTGTGCTTTGGCCGTGAAACCTCCCGAGGGGTTGAACAGCGTGCTGTTGGCCATTTTCATGTCCTGAGCGGCATCAATGTCGAGCGGATTGAGCCCGTTGCATGCCGCCGTTATGTCGGCCACGAGATTGACAAAGGGGTAAAATATGCAAAGCACAATTATTGAGCCCAAAACGTTGAACAGTACATGACCCATGGCTGTGCGCTTGGCTGCGAGATTACCACTGAGCGAAGCGAGTATAGGCGTGATTGTCGTTCCGATATTTCCACCTAAGATTATGGCGCATCCGAGGGTGAAAGAAATCCACCCTTGGGAACACATGATTAGGGTAACGGCAAAGGTGGCGGCCGACGACTGCACAACCATTGTCAGTATAATACCGATGAAAAAGAATAGAAGTACCGAACCGATACCCATCGACGTATAGTTGCTCAGGAAGCTCAGCATCTCGGGGTTCTGCTGAAGGTCGGGCACATATTTGCTGATAAGGTCGAGACCCATGAAGAGGAAGCAGAAGCCTATCAGGAACTCGCCCATGCTCTTGTAGGTGGCTTTCTTCAGGAAGAGCATAGGCACAGCCAAGGCCAGCAGCAGTATGGAATAGTCGGAAATATTGACTTCAAAACTGAATGCGGAGATAATCCATGTGGTTATGGTCGTGCCTACATTTGCACCGAAAATCACGGCCATTGCCTGCGACAGGCTCATCAGTCCGGCATTGACAAAGCTGACCACCATTACAGTGGATGCGCTCGAACTCTGGATGAGGGCTGTAATGAGAATGCCTGTTATCACTCCGGTCAGGCGGTTCTTGGTCATTGCGCCCAGGATGTTGCGCAGACGGTCGCCCGCCACTTTCTGCAGACCCTCGCTCATGACTTTCATGCCATAGAGGAAGAGGCATACCGCGCCGAGAAGGCTGATGAAGTCGATTACGGAATAGTTCATCTATTATCTTGCTTGTCTTACATGTTCCGACTGCAAAAGTAGCAAAAAAAAGTTGTGCCGCAACACCTTGTCGCGGCACAATCGATGAGAGTTGTTATTCTGTATGTTCTTACGTTTTCAGCGAGTGAATTTCGCAGAACGGCCTCCGGAGGTGGCAATATATATGCCTTTGTCCAGAGCAGACATGTCGGCCGGTGTTCCGTCGAACACAAACGATGCTACGGTGCATCCCGATAAATCGGTAATTCTCACCGCATCGCCGTCTTCCAGTCCTGTCATGGACAACAGGCCGTCGGCACATACAGCGGCAAATGGCTGAAGCCCATCTAAATAAGTTCGCCCGACAGAGACTGCCGGCATGTATCCGATGTAAGTCAGTTCCATGTGACCAATCTGCTTATATACGGCAGAGAGTCTTGCAGAATAATCGTCGATATTCCTATAATACTGCAGGACGAAAGGCGCGATAAGTTCCATGTCGTCCCAGAGGAGGGGAGGATTGTTGTCCATATCGAAGAAAGTCATAGATTGCAGAACGGACGGTTTATCGCCTGGATGAAAAGCGCGGGCTGTTACTTCTGCCTGCTCTTTCTCCGACATAAAGAAATCCTCTGTGGGGAAGAAACATTCGGGCAGTACTGCGTATTCGAACGAAACTCCTTCCTCACCGTCGCTTTTCAAAGACGTCATACCCGTGATTTTTGAAAGATTTCCGGTTGTCATGTCGATATTACCGACCATATCTCCGGTTAAGGTGGGTAATGTTTTGATAGACATGAGGTTCTGCAGGTCGGTAGACTTACCGTTGAATTTCATCTCGCGGAGTACGTTATTGGCAAGCTTCACGTATTTCAACGTCATCACTTCCGGCGAGTCCGAATCAGGATTTGATGTAACCGTTTCCGTGTGCCATGCCAGAGTTGGAGCGTATTCATATTCGATTGTTTCGACAAGTTGTTCGGACGTACCTTCAACAGAATACTTGAAGATTTTCTGAATTCTTCCGTTTGAGGAGCACAGATATTCGGTGCGCCATACCGCACTTTTCTTACCGCCGGAGTATTCAGTTTCGGTCAGCGATATATTGTCGCCGTCGTAAGAGAACGAACGGTTTAATAAAATACCGTCAGATTTTGAAGATTTGATTACCGACGTTTTCCGCCCTTTGGAGTCATAGGTGTAGTCCACAGTATAGTCTGAATGTTCGGGCGAAGCAGAAGTGAAGTCAACGCGGTTCACGAGGCACAAGCTCTCGCTGTCGGTTGGCTTGGTATAGAAATATTCCCATTTGCCGAGATTGTCGACTGTGCACGAGGAAGCAAAGATTGTCTTTTTCTCTGCCGTCGCATTAGAGGCCGACGCCAGTAATAAAAGACAAAGTATCGAATTATTAAGAGTTTTCATTATCAAACGATTTAGATGTTATACGGCGTTCATTTATTTAGACGGCATTGTTTCCGAATAAGTGTATTTGACAAGACGGTCTGAAGCATTACGTGTCATGATGTAGTCTTCACCGTAGTCATAAAAGAACGTATCGGATGGATTGAACACAAGTGGAGACGGAGCTGAATTCGCTGCATACAAACTCCAGTTTCCTGTCCAGTCTATCGGATGTTTTGAAAAATTTCGGTAGAAATCCATAGTAATAGGTTTAGGCTCATCTCTTGAGTATAATCCTGAATGTTCAGGCAAGATGATTGTGGCATCGGCCGGAATATCCTTATTGTATTTCACCAGGCATGTCTGATACGGTACACCATTTGTATAGTTTTTCTGTACAGCGGCATATTCATCCTCTACACCGCCGTAGGTATATATCCAGTCCATGTCGGCATCGGCAGGTTCATGACCCACTGAATAATATTCTATTCGGAATTTCGGGAAACCGGTTTCTTCATCATAGACATACTTGTTGCAGGTGAAACACTCCATGGTTTTTCCGTAATCTTCACTCTCGCGGTCATAGATTGTAGTGGTGCTGAACCAGGTTTCCTCAAGTAGTTTTCCTTCAGCCGAGTACGACCTTTTCATTTTCAGCTTTTCCTCACCTGTCTCTTCGTTGAAATTATAAAATAGTATGTCGTAAGCATCACCATAGTATTGATACTCCTCGTAAGACATTATTTTACCTGATGTGTCGCAGCCGTCGTATATGTTAATCAATATCAATTGTCCGTCAGTGCCGTACTTATATTCGGTAAAGGTGTTTTTAGTGCTGTTGTCAAATGTCGTGAGCTCGTTTTTCAACTCTGAAACCATTCTTCCGTCGGCATCGTAGTTGTAGGTTGTTACAACTCTTTTTGTCAAATCTCCGGTCTCATAAGCATAACTTTCAGCTGTTATGGAAACTGTCCGTCCGTCGGCATCATAATCGTAAACATAATGTTCTCTTATGTTGTTAGAAGAAATTTCAAAACAGTCTGTTTCAGCCACTTTGAAAACACCATTGCCAAAATCTTTATAGAAATAATTGTATTTAATATAACAACCGGTTATCGACTCCAAAAACATCGTATTGGCCTGTGGAGTTATCCACGCGGCTGCAAGCATGATTATGCCTGCCGTTAGTTTTTTGCTTATCATGATATGTATTATTATTTGGTTATCAATTTTATAGTTTCAAGAATTTCCTCATCTTTTAC
>CAYVNJ010000023.1:0-25112 GCA_964452865.1 uncultured Sangeribacter sp.
TATACTCATCATTACTGAACATTATGTATATACCTGGGTCAGAAGAAATGGTGGTCTATGCAGCCGCCTTCATCGGCGCGTTGGTAGGCTTCCTGTGGTACAACGCTTTCCCGGCTTCGGTCTTCATGGGCGATACAGGTTCCCTGACACTCGGTGGTATATTAGCCGTATTCGCCATATTGATACGAAAGGAATTGCTCATACCTCTGCTCTGCCTTATATTCTTCATCGAAGACCTCTCCGTCATTCTGCAGGTGGCATATTTCAAATATACAAAAAAACGCTACGGTGCAGGCCGGCGAATCTTCAAGATGACCCCGCTGCATCATCACTTCCAGAAAGGCTATACTCCCGAACTCATGGCAAAAATCAAATGGCCTGTACAGCCTATGCCCGAATCAAAAATCGTGATACGCTTCTGGATTATAGGTATACTGCTCGCGGCACTGACCTTTGTAACATTAAAAATACGCTGATTAGACGAACATTATGAACGATATTAAAAATACAGACAATAAACGCCTCGTTGTCCTCG
The DNA here is from genome assembly GCA_964452865.1 of uncultured Sangeribacter sp. GTDB lineage: Bacteria > Bacteroidota > Bacteroidia > Bacteroidales > Muribaculaceae > Lepagella. The sequence goes on from CAYVNJ010000023.1 coordinate 536, forward strand.
GGGCAGGCGAAAGCGGCACAGGTGCTGCAATTCTTGGTGCAGCCCGCGGTTATGACGTTTTCGTGAGCGATTTCGGTAATATCGCACCAAAATATAAAGAAATGCTCGATGCCAAAGGCATAGCCTGGGAGGAGGGTTCTCACACGGAAAACCTGATTCTAAATGCTACCGAGGTGGTGAAAAGCCCGGGCATCCCGCAGACAGCACCTATTGTTAGAAAACTGCGCGACAAGAACATACCCATAATCTCCGAAATAGAGTTCGGAGCCCGCTATACAAAAGCGAAAATGGTCTGCATAACCGGCTCAAACGGCAAGACAACCACTACCCTGCTCACGTATCATATCCTTCGCGAAGCAGGTCTCGACGTAGGACTGGCCGGAAATGTCGGTCGTTCGCTCGCACTCCAGGCTGCCGAGGGAGAAAAAGATGTATATGTCATCGAGCTTTCAAGTTTCCAACTTGAAGACATGTACGACTTTAAGGCCGACATTGCCATCGTGCTCAACATAACTCCCGACCACCTGGACCGTTACGAGTATAAAATGGAAAACTACGCTCGTGCCAAGTTCCGCATTCTTCAGAACCAGACACCGGCAGACTATTTCATCTACTGGGAGAACGACCCGGTGATACAGAGTCAGTTGCAGTGTCATGAAATAAACGCCACCACCCTCCCCTTCACTGCTGACGACGACCCCTCGGCAGCCGCAAGTCTTGATGCGGAAGGAAGCATTCACTTCCGTCTGCCTTCCGGAAAAGAATGGGAGATGCCCAGAACCGGACTTGCATTGGCAGGCTTACACAATCTCTACAACTCCATGGCTGCCGGGCTGGCATCCTCATTGCTCGGCATCAGTCCGGAAAACACCATGCGCTCCCTCGGCAACTTCGAGTCCGTCGAACATCGGCTTGAGTATGTAGCCACTACTGACGGCGTGCGCTGGGTCAACGACTCAAAAGCAACAAATGTCAACTCCACCTGGTATGCGCTTGAAGGCATGACAACCCCTGTCGTACTAATTCTCGGAGGCAAGGATAAAGGAAATGACTACACCGAGATAGAGCAGTTCGTCCGTGAAAAAGTGCGTGCCATAGTATGCATGGGTAAGGATAATGCCAAACTGATGGACTTTTTCGCAGGAAAAGTACCGGCAATCGAAGATACCCACTCTCTCGACGAGGCCATTGCCGCATGCTGCCGCCATGCCGTTGCGGGCGATACCGTGTTGCTCTCTCCCTGCTGTGCAAGCTTCGACCTCTTCACAAGCTACGAAAACCGAGGCAAGCTGTTCAAGGAAGCCGTCATGTCACTCCCGGGCGCGACACGCGAAAAATAACTTCCCTACCACCACCCTCAACAAAGCCACCTGATGCAAGATAACGACTCACATACAACCGGCATAACAATCGACGAGACAATCGACGGACGGCCTGTTGGAGAGACTCCCTCAAAACCGGTCAAACCGGTCAAGGAAGTACGCCGCCGCAAACCCGACCGATACATCTGGGGCATATACCTCGGACTGATTGTCACGTCGTTGATTGAGCTATACAGTGCGAGCAGTACCGAAGTCCGCTCGGCCAACATCTACGGACCTCTTGTGCGTCACGCCATATTTTTGCTAGCGGGCATGGGCGTGGCAATCTGGTTTGAAAACATTAAATATTTCTACTTCAGGAAATTCGCCGTCATAACCGCCGTCATAACCTTAGGGCTGGTTGTCTATTCGTCATATTTCGGAGTCACTATCAACGGAGCTCAACGGGCCATATCAATAGCCGGCATGACAATCCAGCCGGCAGAGATTGCCAAACTCTCGATAGTACTGCTTCTGGCCTCCATGCTCGCCAAATATCAGGAACCCGGGGGTGTAAGCACCAAAGGATGCTTCCTGTCAGCCACCGTAGTTGTGGTGTTCAGTGGTATTATATGGAAAAACGGCCTTACGAACATGGTGATTATCATGTTCGTGTCCGTAGTCATGTTCGTGGTAAGCGGCATGCAGTGGAAAAAAATATTATTCATAGGCCTTATATACGGCCTGTTCGGCGGAATATCATACAAAGTCCTCTACTCCTCAAAAGACAAGACTGACCATGAAACTACGGAAGTGGCAGAAGTTGGCCGGCAGAGCACACATGAAGGACGCTTCGACCGCTACTTGCGAGGCGTACACCCCGGCGATACAATCAACGATGAGAACCGTCAGGAGATAATGGCACGCTTCGCCCAAGCCCGTGGCGGCATCCGCGGCAACGGACCCGGAACATCACGCGAGAGTGTGCGTCTGCCTCTCGCCTTCTCCGATTATATCTACTCAATCATTGTGGAAGATACCGGCCTGATAGGAGGTGTGGCACTGATGATATTATACCTTCTGCTCATAGCCCGCGCCGGACGAATAGTGGGGCAATGCAACCGAGCATTCCCGGCATTGCTCATAATGGGGTGTGCCATTCTGATAGTCTTCCAGGCACTCACCCACATGGCTATAGTCACAGGTACTTTCCCTGTGAGCGGACAGCCACTACCATTCTATTCTAAAGGCGGTACGTCGGTGCTTGTGATGAGCGCAGCCATAGGCATGATGCTGTCTGTGAGCAAAAGTGCCGTCCGCAATGGCTCTAAAGAAGAAATAAAAGAAGAGATTGACGCACTGCCGGATGAAATGAAGAGTGAAAACCCGATGAAGCTTTACGGCAAAAATAAATAACTACGACAAAAATGCATACATCGAACAGACGATATAAAATAATAATCAGCGGCGGAGGCACAGGAGGTCACATCTTCCCTGCCCTGTCAATTGCTGATGCCCTGCGCCGGCGAGTAGAAGCCGACATTCTTTTCGTAGGAGCAGAAAACCGCATGGAGATGGAACGTGTGCCGGCAGCCGGATACAAGATTGTAGGACTGCCAGTGGCAGGTTTCGACCGACGCAGATTGTGGCGCAACTTCGGTGTGCTGCTGAAGCTCTTCAGAAGCATGACCAAAGCACGCAAGATTGTACGCGACTTCAGACCCGACATTGCCATAGGTGTGGGCGGATATGCAAGTGGTCCGACACTCAAGGCAGCCCAGAAAGCAGGTATCCCCACCCTATTGCAGGAACAGAACTCCTATGCCGGCGTGACGAACAAACTCCTTGCCAAGAAAGCTCAGGCCGTATGTGTGGCTTATCCTGACATGGGTCGTTTCTTCCCGCCAGAGCATATCATCATGACAGGCAATCCGATACGCGCAGCCATTCTCGAACCACGTAGCCGCCGGGAGGCATTGGCTACATTCGGTCTGGACGAACGACCCACGGTGCTCGCTGTCGGAGGTAGCCTTGGCGCACGAACAATCAATGAAGCCATGGAGAAACTTGTCAAGTCTTTCTCCAAAGACGGCATACAGGTGATATGGCAGACAGGAAAAAGCTTTGCCGACCGTGCACGCGCTGCAGCCAAAGGGCTGAAAGGCGTAGTGGTAGCGCCCTTCATTTCCGACATGGCATCCGCCTATGCGGCCGCCACTTTAGTGGTCTCACGTGCAGGAGCAGGTTCTATAAGCGAACTTGAAGCATTGGGCAAACCGGCAATACTTGTTCCCTCACCCAACGTGGCCGAAGACCACCAGACAAAAAATGCCATGGCTCTCGCAAACCGTGGCGCTGCCATACTCCTCCCGGACAATGCAGTGGCCGATAGTCTGGAGCGCACTCTGCGCAACGCCTTGGCCGACAAAAAACAGCTGGAGCGCATGAGCGAGAAAGCATCTGAGCTGGCACGCCGTGAAAGTGCTGAGATGATAGCCTCAATCGCACTCGACATAATCCACGGTAAAGAACTGAAATACACTTCCGAATAAGCCACGTGATACGATAAATGAAGCAAGACAGAATATACTTTGTAGGTGCGGGAGGCATAGGCATGGCCAACCTTGTCCGCTATTGCCTCGCCAAAGGCCACAGGGTTGCAGGATACGACCGCACATCGACCGTACTGACAGATACTCTTAAAGACGAAGGTGCGGAAATTGTTTTCGAAGACAATACCGAACTTATTCCAGCCGACATGCGCGACCCGGAGCAGACACTCGTGGTCTACACACCTGCCGTCCCGGCCGACAACCGCATACTTTCCTACTTCCGCGACAACGGTTTCGAGGTCGTGAAACGTTCCGAACTGCTCGGACGTCTTACACGCCCGACCAAGGCTATCTGCGTCGCGGGCTCACACGGCAAGACAACAACGTGCTCCATGACAGCACACATCCTCGACACTTCAGCCGTAGGATGCAATGCCTTCCTCGGAGGCATATTACGCAACAGAAATACCAATCTGCTGCTTCACCCCACATCGGAATATACCGTGGTTGAAGCTGACGAATATGACCGCTCGTTCCACCGTCTCACACCGTGGCTGGCAATTATTACCAGTACCGACCCCGACCATCTCGATATTTACGGCAACGAAGAAGGCTATCTCGAAGGGTTCGCCCACTTCACCGAGCTTGTGCGCCCCGGAGGCATATTGCTCATCCACACAGGACTGAAGCTGCATCCACGCCCCGGAAAAGACGTGACAGTGCTAACATACGGCTCACCCGATGCCGACTGCCGGGCGGAAAACATAAGATGTTCAGACGGCCACCTCTACTTCGACTATGTCGGTCCACGAGGCCACATAGAGGATATTGAGCTTGGTGTTCCTGCCATGGTGAATGTAGACAATGCAGTGGCGGCCATAACAGCCGCATTGGAGGCCGGAGCAGACAATGAGAGCATTCGCAGTGCTGTCAGCACTTTCCGCGGGGCGAAACGTCGTTTTGAAGAGTGGTATCGCTCGCCGGCACATGTCCTTATGGACGACTACGCGCACTCACCTTCGGAAGTGGAACACTCTATAGCTTCTGTACGCGCACTTTGGCCCGGACGCCACCTTACAGTCATTTTCCAACCACATCTTTACAGTCGCACACGCGATTTCGCAGAAGGATTTGCAGAAGCTCTTGATGCTGCCGACGAAGTCATCCTCTGCGAAATATATCCCGCACGCGAAGAACCGATACCCGGAGTGACCTCTGAAAGCATTGCCAGACTGATGAAAAAAGCTCCCGTCAGGTGTATTGCGCGCAAAGATTTGCCTGATACGATAAAAAAGAGTAACTTTGACATCTTGATTACGATGGGCGCGGCCGACATTGATGTAATGCTGCCGCAACTCAAGGATATAATCATAGAAAAAGAAAATTGATAGTCTGACCCGCCATGCGAAAAACGATACTCAAATGGAGCGTACTGCTGCTGTTGCTTGCCTATGCCACAGTAATGGCAGCCATTTGTCCGCACATTGAGCAATCGAGTCCCTGCCAGGGTTTCAATGTAACGGTCAGCTGCGCGTCAGGTACGGAATATATCACTCAGGAAGGAGTATTGCTGACTCTGGGCGATATCGTCACATCGTCGCAGGGCAAACCGATAGGCAGCATCGACACGAATGCCATAGAGGCTCTGCTCGACAGCCAGAACAGCTTCGAAAGCGTGCAATGTTTCCGTGGTGCAGACAACAGGATACATATTCTTGTCGAACAAATGGTGCCTGAGCTACGCGTATTTACCGATGCGGAAAGCTACTACATAAACAAAGACGGGAAAAAGATGCAGGCACTCCCCGAGTTTCATGCCAATGTGCCGATAGCTACCGGAAAATTCAGCCGTAATTTCACACCACGCGGTCTTTTGCCACTCACCCGGATTATCGAGCGCGACTCGCTGCTGAAAAACCTCGTCATGATGATTAAGGTTGACAGTCCGCGCGACATACTGCTCATACCACGCACACGCGGCCACGTAGTCAACCTCGGCGACACAACACGCCTGTCTGAGAAATTAGTCGACCTGAAACTCGCCTACCGCAAGCTGCTACCGCTGCGGGGCTGGGAATATTACGACACCATAAGCGTGAAATTCCGCGGTCTGCTCACCGCCACGCGCCGCAACAAGACCACCGACAATTCATATATGACCCTCGCCGAAGAGGAAGACCCCGAAGAGGCTGGCCTGCAGGACCTGCTTCACTACGAAAATACAACAACTCAGACCAACACCACCAATACTACACCCACCACACCATAAGGAAGTTAGAGCGATAATGGACAATAAAGAAAGATATGTAGCGGCCATTGAAATAAGCAGCTCAAAAATAATTGGCGCTATCGGATTGACCCGCGGCCGCGGAGACCTGACAGTTCTTGCCGTCGAACAGGAACGTGGCGTAGAATGTGTCCGCTACGGACGTATTCAGAATGTAGAAGAAGCCTATCTGCGTCTTGAGCGCATTTTATACCGGCTGCAGAGCCGGGCATCCATAAGTCCACGCCGCATTACCGGCGTGTATGTCGGATTGGCAGGCCGTTCTTTGCGCAATATTGTAGCCAAGGTGGACCGAAAACTGCCGGAAGACACTGAAATAGACCAGACGATACTCGACGAACTGCGCCGCGAAGCATTCCGCCAGAGCATCGACAGTTCGCTCGAAGCAGTCGATGCTGTGCCACGTTCATTCCGCATCAACAATTCAGAAACGAAACAGCCTGTCGGAATGATAGGCAGTGAAATAGAAGGCACATACGACCTTATTGCATGTTCACCCCTCCTGAAACGCAATATAGAGCGTGTGGTGCAGGACAAACTCAAACTGTCAATCGAAGGTTTTGTCGTGACTCCTCTCGCACTGAGCCACCTCATACTCTCCGACGATGAAAGACGGCTCGGATGCATGCTGGTCGACATGGGTGCTGAAACTACCACTGTGGCAATATATTGCCACGGCAACCTGCGCTATCTGGCAACCCTGCCGCTCGGCTCACGCAACATAACCCGCGACATCACAAGCCTGAACGTTCTTGAGGAAAACGCCGAAGACATAAAGGTATCGAGCGGACAGGCAATCGCCTCCGAACATCAGAAATCCGTAAATGTCAACGGCATACAGCTCTCCGACGTCAACAATCTCGTTGTGGCCAGGGCTGAGGAGATTGTTGCCAACATCAACGAACAGATAACCTATGCCGGCATGAACGACGAGTCGTTGCCCGGCGGCATAATTGCAGTTGGCGGAGGATTCAAGCTCAACGGCATGACCGAATTGCTCGAGCGTCAGAGCAACCTGCCCGTACGGATAGGACGACTACCGGCATACGTCGATATGGAAGACACCAAAGCCCCCACACTTGAGAGCCTTCAGGTGGTAAGCGTACTATATGCTGCCGCTACAATCGACACTGGCGACAGATGTCTCGAAATGCCTCGTCGGGAGGAATTGCCCGCCACAGGGCAGGAGATAGAGGATGAGCCGGACATCACCTCTCAGAAAAAAGAAAAGAAAGAACCCCGCAAAGACAAATACGGCGAAAACGTGAGCCGTGTGCGCGGCTGGCTGAAGCGCATGTTCGACCCGGGCAACGAAGATACCGACAACCCAGAACTTTAAGCCCACACCACCCACACTAATACAATCACGCCATGGACGAGAAAAACAAAATAGAGAATGCCGGTATTTTTGACACCGACAATCAGAATGACATAGGTAACGGCGAAATCTTCGGCCGGGAAAGCGAGTCAGAGCCATGCATCATAAAAGCACTCGGAGTAGGGGGTGGCGGTGGCAACGCCGTCAACTACATGTATACCAAAAATATAAAGAGCGTATCTTTCGCACTGTGCAATACAGACAGCACGGCTCTACGTCTGTCGCCGGTGCCGAACCAGTTGGTGATGGGCTATGAGATAACACATGGTCTCGGGGCAGGAAACGACCCGGAGATAGGACGCCAATGTGCCGAAGCCAGTGCCGATGAAATCCGCAAACTGCTATCTGACGGTACTGAAATGGTATTCATAACTGCCGGAATGGGCGGAGGCACGGGTACTGGAGCTGCACCCGTCATTGCAAAAATAGCCAAAGAGGCCGACATACTGACCATAGGCATAGTGACGATACCGTTCCTATTTGAAGGAGATGCCAAAATCATTGCCGCCATGGACGGTGCGGAAAAGATGAGCGAATATGTGGATGCATTGCTGCTTATCAACAATCAGCGGCTAACCGAGATATATCCTGACCTGGAATTCGAAAACGCTTTCGACAAATCGAACGACACGCTGGCCAATGCAGCCATGTCAATCTCCGAAATAATAACGGAACCCGGCATAATCAATGTCGACTTCCGCGATGTCAAAAGCACACTTAAAGACGCTCATTCGGCTATTATAGCCACAGGATACGGAGAAGGGGAGAACCGTGTGACAAAGGCCATACAGGATGCAATCAACTCACCGCTGCTCAAAAACTCGGATATCAACTCGTCGAAACGCCTGCTTTTCAAGCTGAGCTACAACCCCAACATGGAAGAGCGCTTCAAGATGAGCGAGATGAACGAGCTGACGGAATTTACCAACAATCTGCCCAGAACCATTAAGATGAAATGGGGCTACTCCAAGAACCCGGACCTCGGCGAAAAGGTAAAGATGACAATTCTGGCAGCCGGTTTCGAAATGACCACTTTGTCCGAAAAGAAGAGCAAGAAAAAAGACAAAGAAATAATTTTCGGGACCAAGCCTGTGCAAAAACCTGAAGAACCTATCGTCGACCCCGAAGTTGCCGAGCGCATGCGTGAAGTCTATGGTAAGGAGACTATCAAAAAGCACGGACAGGCTAAAGCCAAGGTGAAATACGTGGTTCTTCGCCCTGACCAGTTTGATGATGACGAAGCCATCCGCAAGATAGAATTAAACCCTGCATACAACCGAAATCCGGCAATCAAGGATGAACTGAAACAGACCGCGCGTCTGCGTAATCATGAGCCGGAACAAAGACATGATGCCGACACGAAGACACACCCCATGTCCGGCGAAGCACCAATCATGTTTGACGAATAATAACACCCTGCGTAATTCAGACGTAAAAGAACAGAAATGGAAGAAAAATTCGAGATAGTAGCCAAAACCTTCTCCGGACTTGAAGATGTGCTCCGCGATGAGCTTATAGGTCTCGGCGCAGAAGATGTCGAAACAGGCCTGCGCATGGTATCATTCCGCGGAGACAAGGAGATGCTCTACAAAGCTAACTTCTGCCTCCATTCGGCACTCCGCGTTCTCAAACCGATTTATAAGTTTACAGCAACCAATCCTGATGAGCTATACGACATAGTACGCGACTTCAACTGGGACTCAATCCTTTCGCCTGACAAGACTTTCTCTATCGACTCCACAGTCTATTCGGAGGAATTCACACACTCACGCTACGTGACCTATAGGGTGAAAGACGGTATAGCCGACTACTTCAACGACAAATACGGACGACGTCCGAGCATACGCCTCAATGGTGCTGATATATTGCTCAATGTCCATATAGCCGGTACGCGGGTAACCATTTCTCTTGATTCGTCGGGCGAGCCGCTGTACCGCAGGGGCTACCGTGTAGCCACAGTCGAAGCACCGCTCAATGAAGTGCTCGCTGCGGGCATAATACTGAAAACCGGCTGGAGAGGCGAAACCGATTTCGTCGACCCCATGTGCGGCTCGGGCACTCTGCTCATCGAAGCCGCACTGATTGCCGCAAATATCAACCCCGGAATATTCCGCAAACATTTTGCATTTGAAGACTGGCCCGACTTCGACCGCCAGCTTCTCGAAGACATCTATGACGACGACAGCCGCGAAGTTCCTTTCAACCACAAAATCTATGGTGGCGATATCCTCCAGGCTGCAGCGGCTGCAGCAAAGGCCAACATCAAGTCGGCACGTCTGGAAAGCATGATTGAGGTTGAATGTCGTCCGCTCGATACATGGACAAACCCGCCGGCTGAAGGAATTCTCGTGACAAATCCTCCATACGGCGAGCGACTCCGGCCTGACGACATACGCGGACTTTACCATTCTCTGGGCAGCATACTGAAACGCAACTTCTGCGGATACCACGCATGGGTGCTCGGATATGATGCAGAAAATTTCCGCGAAATAGGACTCAAGCCCTCGGTAAAATATCCTATCCTCAACGGCAAACTGGAATGCAGTCTGCAAGAGTATGTCATATTCGACGGCAAATACGACGAATTCCGTGCCGACGGCGGAAGTGTCAAAAATGAGAAAAGAACCGAACGCACCACCGTCCGACGCATGACCGACCGTGAATGGAATCGCGAGACTGAACAATACGGCTTTGAAAAACGGCCGCACCGCAAGAAAGGTTTCAACGTCATAGGCCGTAAACCCCTGATAGGAGAACGGAATGAAAGCAGAAGCGTGAAAATGCGCCCACGCAAGAAGAAAGACTGAACAATTACTATAATCCATACTTAGACATCGCATACAATGAAGGATAAGATTGACATACTGCTGATTGGCGCAGGTGGCCGTGAAGCTGCCATTGCATGGAAACTGCTGCAGAGCCCACGCCTGGGGAAACTCTACCGCGCACCATTCACAGGCACTCAGGAAGGTGAGGACGCAGGCATCGACCCAATGGACTTTGAGGCCGTGGCTCAATTCTGCTCCGACCATGGGGTAGACATGATAGTTGTCGGTCCGGAAGCTCCGCTTGTAGCGGGCATAGCCGACCGTATGGCAGACACAGGAGTTAAGGTTATCGGCCCGACAGCTTCCGGAGCACGCCTGGAGGGTAGCAAAGAGTTTGCCAAGGAATTCATGAGCCGTCATCTGATACCTACGGCACGCTACATGAGCGTGACAAACGAAACGCTCAACGAAGGCATCAACTTCCTGCGCTCGCTCAAACCACCCTACGTTCTGAAAGCAGACGGTCTTGCGGCCGGCAAAGGTGTTGTAATCACCGAAAACCTCAACGAGGCGGAAGAGGTGCTTCACTCGATGCTCGGCGGCATGTTCGGCGATGCGTCAAGTACTGTCCTTATCGAAGAATTTCTGAAAGGTCGCGAATGCAGTGTGTTTGTGGCCACAGACGGCGAAAACTGGCGTCTGCTCCCCGTAGCGAAAGACTATAAGAGGGTAGGAGAGGGCGATAAAGGGCCAAACACCGGAGGCATGGGAGCCGTCTCGCCGGTCAGCTTTGCCGATGCAGACTTCATGGAACGTGTCAAAACCCAGATAATAATACCTACCATAAAAGGATTGAAAAGCGAAAACATCGATTACCGCGGATTTATTTTCTTCGGACTCATCAATGTCGACGGCAATCCGCTGGTGATAGAATACAATGCCCGACTCGGCGACCCTGAAACAGAGGTTATCATGCCGCGCCTGAAGTCTGACCTGATTGACCTGCTCGAAGGTATAGCCGACCGTACTCTCGGCTCAAAAGAGGTTGAGGAAGACGACCGGGCTGCTGTGACCGTTATGCTTACCTCCGGAGGATACCCGGGAAGCTATAAGAAAGGTATGCCTGTCGTGGGCCTCGGCAAGAGCGGATGTATAGAATTCCATGCGGGCACAAGCAAAAATGCCCAGGGAGAAATTGTGACCTCGGGCGGACGCGTTATTTCACTGACAGCCTACGGCACAGACACCCGCGAAGCCGCACGCAACGCTGAGGCAGCGGCCGACCGTGTCACATTTACCGACGCATATCACCGGAGAGACATAGGACTCGACGTATGACAACCACTCGTCCGGGCTCGGAAGGAAAACCAAAATTACTGACGGCGGCTGTGGCTCTTATTGCCATGACCGCCGCCTCGCTGTACTCACCGGCAGCCGAGACATACACCACGACCGGTGTATGTCTGCCTCCTCCCGAACTATGGTTAGCCTCCGACGAAATTTCCGCCATAGCCGCATGCGCGACAATAATATGTTCCGCCATATTGCTCATCTTCCTGAACAAGCATTTTGTATTTCTGAAGACCAACGACACTCTTTACTCGTCAATATTTCTTCTCGCATGCGGAGCGCAGCCGGCTCTTTCCGACCGGTTGGGGTCAGGATGTCTGATATTGACAATCTCGCTGTGCGGAATATGGCTGCTGTTGTCTCAACGCGACCGTACAACCTCTCCGACGGCCGTATTTCTGCTTTTCGCAGCCTTGTCGGCCGGAAGCACTACATGCTGGGAATTTGCCGTCCTGGCGCTTCTTTTCGTTTGTTGCACCTACTATTTCGGTCTGCTCGATTGGAGGGGGTGGGCGGCTATACTGCTCGGACTAATAACACCCTATTGGCTGCTTATAGCATTCGGAGTTGTTGATGCTTCTGACTTTCGGTTGCCGCCGGCAATACAGCCTATCTGGGCAACTTCGGTGTCACGTCCGCTTTTCTTCGCTTTGCTCACATACGGTATAACGGCAATAGGAGCGCTGATGTGCGCGTTGGGAGGGTTGGTACGCATCTATTCGCAAAATGCACGGCTCAGGGCATCGTCGTACACATTCACAACATTGGGTGCGGGAGCAGCAACCATGATAATGCTCAACCCCGTGGCCTCTGCCGCATGGGGCGGATTACTCAATATATGTTCAGGCATCCTTATGGCACAGCTTGTATCTTTCAACAACGGCAAAGGACGAGGCATAATATTCATCATGGCATTGGCGACATATCTCGCAATTTTTATCATGAACATCTATGGATAAGAAAACAAAGATACTTATCGAGAACAAAATACCGTTCATCAAGGGTCGGCTTGAACCGGTGGCCGACATCCGATATTTCGAGGGGCATGAACTTTGTCCCGAACTGGTCAGGGATGCCGATGCACTGCTCGTACGTACACGCGATATATGCAACGAAGCACTGCTCGGCAAATCAAATGTCCGGCTTGTAGCAACCGGAACTATCGGCACAGACCATATCGACACAGAGTGGTGCCGTTCGGCAGGAATAACCGTCAGAAACTCGGCAGGATGCAATGCTCCCGGCGTGGCGCAATACGTACTCTCATCCCTTTCGCATGCATTTCCAACGATAGAAGGATTGACATTGGGAGTCATCGGTGTGGGCAATGTGGGGTCTATCACTGCCGAATGGGCAGAAGCCGCAGGTATGAAAGTATTGGCCTGCGACCCCCCGCGCAGCCGCTCACTGAGCAAGTCCGGGTATAACCCACAAACATGGCATGACCTCGACTACGTGCTTACACATTCCGACATCGTAACTCTGCACGTGCCTCTCACAAGAAAAGGCGACGACATGACATATCACATGATAGGAGACAGAGAGATGCGGCTCATGGAAGAAGCGGGTGTGAAGGCATTGGTCAATGCCGCACGTGGAGCGGTGGCCGACACTCGAGCCCTGATTGCATCTGCCAGACGAGGAGGTCCGTTGCTATTTATCGACACATGGGAAAACGAGCCTAATCCGGACCGCGAATTGCTCAGACTTGTCACATCGGCCACACCCCACATAGCCGGTTATTCAGCCGAGGGGAAACAACGCGCCACACGTATGCTTATTGAGGCGGTAGAGTCATATTTCGGCATTGAAGCCGACAAGTCAGGTCTACCACCGGCTTACACACCCCTTTCCACCCGTTCAGCTCGATTTGATATACAAAAACTGACGGACTCATATTCGCCTGCCCCCGCCACGCTCTTACTAAAAACACAACCTGAGAATTTCGAGCTGTTCCGCGAGACATGGGCATACCGTCCTGAACCGGAATTTTCAACATCAAACAATTTCTGAAAAATCATATTTAATGTCATGAAACATCTGATTTGCCGACTGATATTTGCCATAATATTGACTTCGACAGCTCTGTCAGCGAGCGGAAGCGAAGCCAAATACGTGTTTTACTTCATAGGCGACGGCATGGGAATGGGTCACGTCAATACAACAGAAACCTACAGACGTGATGTTCTCCGGACTCCAGACCCGCTGCTGATGCTCACATTTCCCACCGCAACACAGGTGCGCACTTACTCACACAATCATCCTATAACTGACTCGGCAGCAGCCGGTACGGCGCTGGCCACAGGACATAAGACCGACAATGGTATGGTCGGTACAGCTCCGGACTCTACGGCAATCTACAGTATCGCACGTGCTTTCAGTCTGGCAGGACGCGGGGTAGGGGTAGCATCCTCCGTAGCCGGTGACGACGCTACACCGGCAGCATTCTACGGACATGCGCCAAACCGCAAAATGAAATATACTCTCGCACCTCAGGCAGCCGAGTCCGGCTTTGAATTTCTCGGTGGTCCTATGTGGCGAGGTTCGCTCGATGACAACGGAAAGCCGAACGGATGGACTGAACTCATGCAGAAAGCAGGATATACCGTCTACAGCGGTTACGACGCCCTTACCGCCGACAAATCGCCGCGCCCCAAGAAGCTGCTGCTCAGTGGCAATCCTCAGGGCGAACAGATAGGCTACACTATCGACTCCATAGCCGGTGCGCTGACCCTGCCGCAGATTACCAGAGCCTGCCTTGACCAACTCACAGCCACAGCGCCCGAGGGCTTCTTCATGATGATTGAAGGAGGCAATATCGACTGGGCTGCACACGCTAACGACGGAGCGGCCGTAATAAAGGAGATATTGAATTTTCAGGAAGCCATCGACGTGGCCTATCGTTTCTACCTATCACATCCAGACGAAACACTCATAGTCATCACTGCCGACCACGACACGGGTGGCATGGCGTTAGGCCGTGAGGACAATCAGAAAGGGACACGGTTGGCAACAGTAGATTTCCAAAAAATATCAAAGGACCGTTTTTCAGAGTGGTGCAAGTCTCGTGTGGCCGACAACAAGAACATGAGCTGGAGCGAGATGAAAGAATTCCTCCGCCAGAATTTCGGATTTTTCGGTGCGTTGACTCTTGACAAAGCGGATGAAGAACGGCTTGAGAAAGCGTTTGAGGAAACTTTCGTGTCACGCAGTTCGAAAGATGACAAAACTCTGTATGCCGACTACAATGCGTTTGCCACCACTGTTCTCGATGTCTTCAACAAGATTGCGGGAATCGGATGGACAACTAAATACCATACCGGCAATTTCGTTCCGCTCTATGCCATTGGCGCAGGAGCTGACACTCTCAACGGCTGTCTCAACAACACCGACATAGCCCCGGCAATACTTAAAGCAGCCGGGATAAAAGCAGCCGACAGATGAGCGCTCCTAAAAGAAAATATTATGTAGTGTGGGTAGGTCGTGAACCGGGTATCTACGACAACTGGGATGATGCACGTGAACAGATTGAAGGTTTTCCCGGAGCACGATATAAAAGTTTTCCGGACAGCCGGACAGCCGCCGACGCATACCGTGCCGGGCCTCAGGCTGTACGACCGCTGGCCAACCTCTCGAGAGTCATGCCGGAAATGGTAAACTATGAAGCTTTCCCTGAAATAGACATACACGCAGTGTGTGTTGATGCCGCTTGCGCCGGCAATCCCGGACCGACGGAATACCGCTGCGTCGAATTGTCGACCGGACACGAAGTGTTTCATGCAGGACCGTTCCCCCAGGGCACAAACAATATCGGCGAATATCTGGGATTAGTACATGCCTTAGCCCACATGACCCAGATTGGCGACACCCGCTCTATCTATTCAGACAGCCGTACGGCACTCAGCTGGCTCAGACGCCGTCATTCCAATACGAAAATCATCCCGACCCCGGCCAATGCACGCATACGCGCCCTGCTGACACGTGCCGATGCCTGGGTAGCCACTCACACATGGCCTAACAAAGTAATGAAATGGAACACGGAGGAATGGGGCGAAATTCCGGCCGATTTCGGCAGGAAAGGGTAAGCCTTTACCTGACCGCAAAAGAGACGTTACAAGCGCTCGGAGCGGCCTCAGTGGGCATCGCCGTGGCAGGCGCGGCAGCCGACAATATGGTACGAGATTTCTCCGCATGGCTCGATAAGGGATATAATGCGGATATGGAATGGATGCATCGGCACAATCAGTTGCGCAGTCATACTGATTTCGTACTTCCTGAAGCCAAAACAATAATTTGCGCAGCCTTCCCTTATGGTGCGACCGGAGAACGTCCTCCATACGCTGAACAGATAGCTTCCTATGCTTGCAGAGCTGACTATCACGACGTCCTGCGAAGCCGTATGCGCGAAGCGGCCGGGATACTTAAGCAGACATTCGGAGGCAAATGGAGGGTATGTATCGATTCAGCACCTATTGCCGAACGTTACTGGGCACTCCGTTCCGGAGTAGGGGTACGCGGACGCAACGGATGCGTAATCGTGCCGGGAGTAGGCTCTTGCGTATTTCTGGCAGAATTACTCACAGACATAGAAACAGACACAACCGATACTCCGTCGACTGAGTGGTGTATCGGTTGCGGTATGTGTGTTAAATCTTGTCCTACCGGAGCTCTCAGGTGCGACGGCTCGGTTGATGCAAGACGCTGTCTGTCTTATCTCACTATCGAGAAACGCGGTGAATTCACAGATGAAGAGAAAGAATTAGTGCGCAAAGGGCAGTCGTTGTTCGGATGCGATATATGCCAGCGCGTATGTCCGCACAACCGCATGTCCCGCACCGAGGCAATCGACTGTTTCAGACCGATATCCGATATTCTGAACCTTACAGCTGCGGAAGCTGCGGAAATAACGGATGAAGATTTCTCCTCACGCTTTGCATCCACCCCGCTCAACCGTTGTGGAGCTGAAGGTCTGAGACGCAACGCACGGGCATTACTTGATTGTAGCCAGCACGACAAAGAGGCTTGACACTCCTATGGCAATCCAAAGAAGCACAGCCTGGACGAGCGGTTTGACACCCACCTGCTTGATGACCTTGAACGAAAGGCTGGCACCTATGGCGAAAAGTACTGCCACAAGAGCCTTCTTTGCCAATACTACTATCACATTGTAGACCGGCTGTGCCGATGCCTGAAGAGTCTGCGGAGTGTATGTGTTGATAATCATCGCAAACACAAAGAGCACGATGAACCAGGGTATCGCAACACGTGACGAACCTTCGGTAAGATGTTTCTTGCGGCACACAAGAATGGTTACAAAAGCCAGCGGTATAATCCACAAAGCACGTGTACACTTGATAAGAGTGGCCAGGTCGCAAGCTCCGGTTGTGTGAGTCATCTGGTCGAACGCATCGCCCGCTCCTACAACCGACGATGTGTCATGAATAGCTATGGCAGCCCATGTGCCGAACTGGTCGGGGGTCATACCCAGAGCAATACCCATAGGTGGGAATATGAATAGAGCTATAGCATTGAGAATGAATATGACGCCGAGGCTGACCGCCATTTCATTCTCGTTGGCTTTCATAACGCCTCCGACCGCCGCTATAGCACTACCGCCGCAAATGGCTGTACCGGATGAAATGAGATAGGAGGTCTTGAAATCAATACGCATGCGGTTGCCAAGCCATACGCCTATAAACATGACTCCGATTACAGAGACAATAGTAAAAAGCATGCCGTCAGCTCCACTTTTGAGCGACTCCGTGAGGTTCATGCCGAAACCGAGTCCGACAACAGATGCCTGAAGCAGATACTTCGATAATTTCTTGTTGAACTTAGGGTATGGCGTACCGAAAACGAATGCGAACACAAGGCCTATGAACAAAGCTATAGGGGGCGTGATAAACTGCCATTCGCTCCCGACAACAAGGTCGAAGGGGAATATCATCAGTACAAGTAGCAACCAGTATAATGGTTTGCCCAGCATGTCAGCAATCATAGTCTTAGCCATATCGAAGCGTGTATTGTTTAATTTCAGAAAATCATGGTTACCAGAACGTATAGCAGGTGAGCCACAATGGCTGCGCAGATACCTCCGATAGTGTGAGCCACAATAGCTTTAGATGTAAGTTCTCGATATCCCAGTGAGTCAAGCATGGCTGTGTGGGTGCTGAGATATCCGCTCCAGCACATGCCGATGGCAGTGAACACCGCTATGGCATTGCCGTCAATCCAACCCTGGGTTGCAAAATTGGGCACAAGGCTCAGGGCTGCACCTACCGCACCAAGAGATGTGATGGGGAAGGCAACCAGATGAGGGTCGGTAAAGCCGAAAAGCCATTCGAACACGAAGTTGATTTTCTGCGCCAGCCAGGGCAACAGTTCTATGCCTTCGTATGCGGCTCCTGTGTAAGCACCGCCTTCAGAGGGTCCGAAGGTGAGAAGCATTACAAGAGTCGATATGATAAGTACTCCGGGAATAATGGCTATACCTACCTCCACGCCAGTCTTTCCACCGTCGAGCAGAGAGTTGAGAATTCGTATGAACAACGATTTGCCTTCGTCGGCATGTTCTTCTTCAAGCAGTTCGTTCTGCTCAGCCTCAAGCACACTTTCCGCAGCGAAATGAGGATATTTCTTGATGACGAAATATTGCATCAGACGTGTTGACACGATACATCCGATGAACGCACCAAGAAGACCAATCAGCGGCTGCCAGCTGTAACCTTGTCCGAACATGAAGACAATGACAAGGATACCCATGCCGAAAGCTGTTCCGAAATTGGTGAGCGAGATGAACTGGAATTTCTTGAAGTAAGAAGAGAAGCGCTTGTCGTTGGCAAGCGATATGATTGCGGGGTTATCGCTCAGGAATGTCATCACAGCACCAAGCGAAGCCACACCCGGCAGGTTGAACAAAGGCTTCATCAGCGGGCGGAGCAGTTTCTCCAGCAGACGCACGACACCAAATTCTACAAATATGCGCCCCAGAGCTCCGGTCACCACGCATATGGCCATGAGGTAGAATACTGTGTTGAGAAGAAGGTCGTGAGCCGTGTGCATAATGGTATTCAGCAGATTGGCCGTTCCCATTACGCTTCCGAGTCCGTAGAATATGGCGAATACTATCACCAGGCATATAAGACCCGAATAACTTGATTTTGATGATTTCTTATTGGCCGCTCCTGCGGCTGTTTTTTCAGCAGTTGCCATCAGCAATCAGTATTATCGTTTAATGTTGAATATGTTCATATCCCATGTCAGTCCGGCGCAGAAGAACACCGACTTGTTCTGCATAACATCGGCGGTGTTAGTATTTTTGCCCCAGGAATAATAACATGCAGCATGCAGGCGAAGCCATGTCTTGTTTTTAAGAAGGGGGTAAAATTCCAGTCCGCCTCCGGCCATATTGAGCTCTGTACCGGGCAGAACAGTAAGGTCAGCAGAGGTGCGGGTACGGTTGACGTCGTATGTATATTTGCCGTGCACTCTCCAACGGGAATTGGGCGACCAACCGAGTTCGGTCATTACCGAGCAGTCCTTGAAGAAGAATGTCTGATGTGAAGACGCGCGGTTCATAAAGTCGAATTCGAGCTGTACACGGTCGTATGTAAACTTATTGCCGAGGGCGAGGTAGTTGATGAATTTTCCTTTGGCATATTCCACGAGGTTTGCCGAATAGATTGCGTCAAACATTCCGTGGCTGCCGTTCCACATGATGTTGTAGGCATACATGTTGCGGTTGTCTGACGTGAAGAACGGACTCTGGACAGCCTGAGCCGTCAGCCTGTCTTTGGATGTGATGTCATATCCGGCTGAAACACCTAATTGATAGCATGGTATGTTGTTCCAGAACACAGAACAGTCAAACAGATTTATAGGGGCACGGTCGTACTCCCAGCCTCCTATGGCCACAACCTCCTTACCGGCCTGGAAATTCCATTTGCCGGTGTTGAAGTTAAGATAAACCCAGTCGGTGGCATCGAAGAACGATTGGTCGGAATGTGCCTTATTAAGGCGCTGACGCCACGAATAAGTCAGGCCGGGGATGATGCGTCCGTCAAGCTGGAACACGAGATAGCGACCCTTGAAACCAGTGTTGGAGTCGGTGGTATGTCCGTCGTTATTGTCCAATTGCCAGTCGACTCTCGCCTGAACATCGAATTTTAACAACTGTTGTTTCTCAACGGTATCGGCAGGAGTTGTCTGTGCCGATGCATCCTGAAAAGTAAACGGCACTGCAAGCGACAAAACAGCAGGCCAGAGTAGATGTTTCAACATTAAAGAAAATATGTTTCTATGTACGGTTAATTCGTTTAACTCGGCAAAGATACGTATTTTTTGGCAATCTGCATCTCTGATTCCCAAAATGACCTGTATCAAAGGAGGAATTCGACTTCTTTGAAAGCATAGGTGCGGGATGTTCCGTTCTCCTCCGAGATATGCATCATGCCGTCGGCGTCAACGCGGTCTATGCGCCCGAGATAGCGGCGTCCTGTCTTACGGTCAAGGAAAGGATGATAACCTTCCCCACGCCACAGTCTATGCATGAATTCTTCATGGTGTGCGGCAGTGTCGGTTGAAAGTTCTCCGATACGCTTTTCTATATTTCGCGCCACCACTGAGGCGGCCTCGTCACAATCATTTATATGGTCGGTAAGCTGAAAGACGGACACAGGATTAGGTGCGTCCGAAAGGAATTCTTTCTGGTTGATATTGATGCCTGCTCCGGCAATTGTACGTTCTATAAACCGCCCGCACAATGAGTGTTCGATAAGGATACCGCAAATCTTACGGTTGCCGACATAGATGTCGTTCGGCCACTTCACTTCGGCCTTAAGTCCATAAAGCTCTTCAAGACTATCGGCTATGGCAAGAGCCACGGCTTCGCTGATGCCGAACTGGTGGGAAGCCTCAAATTCGTGAGGACGGAACAGCAGCGAAAAAGTGAGGTTGGCTCCTGGTTCTGACTCCCATGAATTTCCTCTCTGACCCCGACCGGCCGTCTGCTCCCGCGCCACGACCATGGTCATGTCCTCAAGTTCGGAAGCATGACTCTTGAGCCACGTATTGGTCGAGTCGACAGTATCAAGTATGATAGTTTTCACGGCTCGAAAATAAGCGTACGTTTCCCGTCGGCCGCAACCTCTATCTCAACAACCAGAGTGTCATCCGGCAGGAGGTCTCCGACCCGTTCGGGCCATTCTATCAGACATGTGTCGCCGGAATAGAAGTACTCTTCCGCGCCCAGGTCCCGGGCCTCGGAGGCATCTTTTATGCGGTAGAAATCGAAATGATACAGCGGCGACCCGTCCGGACGCGCATATTCGTTGACAATCGCGAAAGACGGTGAGTTGGCAGTATCGGATATACCGAGTCTGCGGCACAGAGCGGCAATAAATGAAGTTTTCCCCGCACCCATAGGGGCATGAAAAGCCACTGTGCCCGGATTTTCGCCCACTGCACTCACAAAGCGGTCGGCGGCTGTATCAAGGTCGGCGGCCGAAGGTATCTCTATCTTCATTCTATGTTCAGGTAATAGAGTGTCTCATTCAGTTCAGCACCCGACATCGTGCGACGTCGTGCTATGGTGCGCGCGAGTTCATGAACACCCGGTGTGACATACGGATTTGAGAACAGGCGCTTCAACTGCCGCACCGAGGAGTTGAAAATGCGTTCCACCTCGTCATCTTCGAGCGAACATACATCATGACCTTCTGCCATGGCCTCCGTGTGGATTGCATCAAGCAAATTCTCGGCGGGCTCTGATGAGGACCTGACTATCGTGCGGGCCATGACATTGCCGAGCACCATGCCCAGGGTCAGATAGTAATTATTCACCAGATTTTTCCAGGCAGCTTTGGGAGAGAGTGACGGTGACCCGCAATAGTAGTATTCATGACTGAACACTACCATCGGACCTTCGGTGTCGATAGTGGCGGAAGCAACACGGTCAAGTCCTCCGAGTTTATAAAGGCTGACCGCCATGCCGGCAAGACCATAGCACCGGTCGTCCTCATTCATATAGGCGAGTTGTTGTATCATTTCGCTCATATCTGTTGTGTTTCTCTTAAGTGATTGTTTTCAACGTCTGTTGCGCCGGGAATTGGGGTCGAACGGATTGGCCGTGGGGTCGAAATAGTCATCCTCCTCGTCCTCGGTCGCATTTTCTTTCTTTACTGTAGAACCACGTTTGCGGCTCTTTGGTTTATTCTTCAGCAGGGCTTCGGGCTTCTGTGTGTCGGCATTACCCTCAAACGGGTTCCAGGTCTGCGCCATGTCCCAGTTGGCTCTGAGGGTAATTTTTTTTGGGTAATAATACACCTCTTCAGGCTGACGCAACAGGTCGTAGCTACCGGTAGTGTAGATACTGTCGCCCGCAGTATCAAGATAAAGACGTGCATAATATGTCGCCGGCGGTATATGGCGGAACACGGCTACACCGTTATTCACTCGCACCGTGCGCACAGGATTATCAGATGTGTTGAGCAACTCCGCATAGGCTGCTATGGAGTCGGGCAAACCGGATATATCAAGCCTCAGAGCCGCATAGTCTGATTCTTTCTTTATAGTCAGCGTAGTCTCTTCGGAAGCAGATAAATGGCCATATAGGCCGACTATGGCTGCACTGTCACGCTCAAGGCGGTATGTGGCGCCATATTCCCACGGATATGCAATCGTCAGACGGCGCAGATGCGTCGTGTCTCTCCTTACGTTCAGCGGGCGGTCGACATCGACCCACAACGTATCCTCTTTCCTCAGCAGTCGGAATGCATCGGGGTCAATGCGCACTATCGGTTCTTTGGTCTCTATTGTAAGCGGCAGATGCACATCGTGGGTTGTACCTCCGAGCAACGACACTACAAGAGGCTGAATTTTAGGACCTTCCGACTCTTCTTCGTCCTTTTTCTTATCTTTCTTCTTGGGTTGCTGGACTTTAGGCGGACGCATCAGCAGAGTATCGGTAGCCCATTCCATAGTCACACGGTCGAGGGCATGACGGCGGTAAGTCAAGGCTATCTGCAGCGAATCCGTTGCCACGAGAGCTGGCTCTCTAATCCAATAGGACACTGTGTCTGAACCGGCGTGGTGCTCGGTCAGCAGCCAGTCTCGTGCGCCGGGAGCGTTCAGGGCTTTCAGCCGGGGCAATGAATCAGGAGATGCTCCGAAAACAAACTGAAGCCTTGTCGAATCAGGACGCTCATACTTTATCAGATACTGAGGTTTATAGTCCACACTGAACGCGCTAAGCAGCAAGTCGTTGGGTAAGAAACGTGTAGACATTCTCGACACTGCGCTGTCCGCTCTGCCCGTGGTCGGGTCATAGACCGAATCAACGGCAGTCCAGGGTTCGGCTGTCGGAGTCACGACTCCGGGATAGAAAGCTATCTCTTCGGCTGGGTTGTCCCACTTATAGTCGCGGTTGGCATCAGCCAGAGCAAACACGCGGTAGGGTTGCTGACTGAGCCCTCGGATAACGAAACGTCCTCGCTGGTCGGTGCGGGCAATCCTGACAAACGGCAACGTCTTGAAAGCGGAGTCATTCAGCTCAGTATGTACACCGACAAGCATTCCCTGACGGGGTTCGAGGTCGCGGGCGCCGAGCACCATGCCTGCAATCCGGAGTGAGTCGACACCGTCGCCTGTCGAGAAACTATATATCACACCTTCCGCGGGATTCGATTCATTGACATCCTCGATGGCGTCTGCAAAATCGATGGTATACGTGGTATTGGTGGCCAATGTGTCGCCGAACGTAACAAATACCCGACGCCCTTGCGATGTGACTCGAGGTGTGGTTGGAGGCACGGGGCTCACCGTCACTTTCGAGAATGCGTCTTTCACATTGACAAGTTCGTCAAACTCTATCATGGCGCGTTTCAGCGTCGTCGGCACGCCTCTGGCATCGAATGCTGGGTTGGCAGCCACGGGGTAGGGAGGTTCTTCGTCGACAGCTCCCCCACCGGGCGAACCTATCGAGGCACAGGCACAGGCCAAGAGCGCCACCACAAAGGCAGCGCTCCTCAATCCTGTTTTTTTCAATTGCCTCGATAACATTTGAGGTAAATATTTCTCTGATTTACTTAATCGACCATTCAGCCCCGTTGCGGGTGTCCTTGATGTCGAAACCAAGCTCTTTGAGGCGGTCGCGTATCAGGTCGGACGTTGCCCAGTCCTTCGAAGCCTTGGCATTGGCACGCACTTCCATAAGAAGGTCTACGGCACCTTCGTAGGCTTTGGCCGAGGTATCGTCGGCCTCGGTGTCACGACGCACTCCGAGTATACCGTAGAGGAATGTGTCATAAGCCGAGCGCAACCGGTCTATGTCGGCAGCTGAAAGGTTGGCTTTTCCGTCGGAGGCCTGATTGATGATGCGTGCGGCATCGAAAAGGTGAGCAATCACCTGGGGTGTATTCAGGTCGTCATCCATGGCCTCATAGCACATGGCCATATAGTCCGGCACATCGACTGTCGATTTTTCAGCCGGCACAAGGCGTTCGAGCCGGCGGCGTGCGTCATTGAGACGGTTCAGCGCCTTCTCGGCAGCCTGCAGTGCGGCATTGCTGAAATCGACGGTGCTGCGGTAGTGGGCCTGCAGGATGAACAGTCTGATGACCATTGGGCTGTACGGCTGCTCAAGCAGCGGATGACTTCCGGTGAAGAACTCGCGCAGATTGATGAAGTTGCCGTAGCTCTTGCCCATTTTCTTACCGTTGATGGTAATCATGTTGTTGTGCATCCAATAGTGCACAGCTTCATGGCCTGTGGCGGCCACGCTCTGGGCTATCTCGCACTCATGGTGCGGGAAGAGCAAGTCCATGCCTCCGCCATGGATGTCAAACTGCTCGCCCAGATACTTGGTACCCATTGTCGAGCACTCCAGATGCCAGCCGGGGAAACCCTCGCCCCAGGGGGAGGGCCAGTGCATGATGTGCTCCGGC
>CAYVNJ010000024.1:0-25041 GCA_964452865.1 uncultured Sangeribacter sp.
ATGCGGTAAAGATAATGATGAATTTCGAGAAATCCAAATATTTGCACCATAAAAAATACGATTTTAACACTCAAGTAGCAAAATGATAGAAGCAGGATGTGTCAACAAGGATAAACAGCGTATGCCCATTTACAAATGATGCGCGGCGAGAGAGCGTCAGCTACATATCCAATTAGTACTATAAAGCATTGTTTTAATATTTTTTCACGTTTTGGCGGCTTCTTGTTTCAATTATCGAAGATGATTATTAACTTTGCTCGGAATACACCATAAAAATAGCGGCATTACCCGTTTTTGCCACTGCCTTATGATTGATATTCAGTATTTTATGCATATTAATTATCAATGCTATGGATAGATACCTCGAAACACTCAATGCAAGCAACGTCAATACAGACGATGCTCAAGTGGCTGCTGAAGTGGCCAAAATCGTAGAAAAAGCACACGAACTCGAGTCGCCCGAAGTCTACAAATTCCTTTTTAATTCAATAGACCTCACCACTCTAAGTTCAGAAGATTCGCAAAACAGTGTGGCTGAGTTCACACGCCGCGTCAACCAGTTTGATGAAGAGTATCCTCAGTATGGCCATGTAGCTGCCATCTGCGTGTATAGCAACTTTGCTGAGGTGGTGCGCACTCATCTTGACGTGACGGGTGTGGAAATAGCCGTAGTGGCTGGTTGCTTCCCTTCAAGCCAGACATTTACAGCGGTCAAGATTGCCGATGCTGCTTTGGCACGCGAAGCCGGAGCTGACGAAGTTGACGTTGTACTTAATCTGGGCATGTTCCGCGATGAGGATTATGAAGACCTCACCGACGAACTTATCGAACTGAGACACACTATCAAGGATGCAAAACTCAAGGTAATCCTCGAAACCGGAGCGCTGAAAACGGCCGAAAATATCAAGAAGGCCTCGGTTCTCGCCCTGCACAGCGACGCCGACTTCCTGAAGACCTCGACCGGCAAGATGTACCCCGGAGCATCGCTCGAAGCCGCCTACGTCATGTGCCGGTGCATCAAGGAGTATTTCGAAAAAACGGGTCGCAGGGTTGGCTTCAAGGCCTCAGGCGGCATACGCACTGCTGAAGATGCGCTAAAATATTACGCTGTAGTCAAGGAGGTTCTCGGCGACGAATGGCTCAACACCGACCTCTTCCGTATCGGCGCGAGCAGCCTGGCCAATGCATTACTCACAAAACTTGAAGGCAGCGAAGTCAAATTCTTCTAATCTAACGGCTTATGAACAGACGACATCTTACCGCACTGCTCCTTGCGGCAGTAATGCTCATAGGGCTTGCCACCGACGCGGCCGCTCAGGGCAAAAGATACCAGACGTTCGGAGTGATGTTCTACAACCTCGAGAACCTCTTCGATACTATAAACAATAACGGCAAGTACGACCTTGAATTCTCGCCGCAGGGCAAGAACAAATGGGACGGCAACAAATATCGTCAGAAATTGCGCAATCTCTCTTACGCCATTTCGCAGATGAAATCTAAACTCACCCCCAACGGTCCGGCCATAATAGGTGTGAGCGAGATTGAAAACCGCTCTGTGCTCGACGACCTCGTGGCACAGCCGTCCATTGCACCCTGGGGGTTGAAAGTCATTCACCATGACTCGCCCGACCGCCGCGGTGTCGACGTAGGTCTGCTCTACAACCCGCGCTATTTCCGTCCTATCAATGTGACCAACCACACTCTCGTAGTGCCGGAGCTTCCCAACTTCCGCACCCGCGACCAGATGTGCGTGGTAGGTCTGCTCGGTGGCGAACGCATTGCTTTCATCGTCAATCACTGGCCTTCACGCCGTGGCGGCACGGAACAGTCGAGCTGGCTGCGTGAAGCCGCTGCTAAACTGTCGCGCCATATAGCCGACTCACTGTTAGCCATAGACCCGAACATCGGAGTAATCGTCATGGGCGACCTTAACGACGACCCGCACAACCGGAGTGTGTCCGAGACTCTCGGAGCTCTCAAGAAACAGGCTGATGTACAGCCGGGTGGGTTCTTCAATCCTTTCTGGAACATGCTCGACCAGGGAATAGGCTCATATTGCTACCGCGGCTCGTGGGACCTTTTCGACCAGATTGTGCTGAGCTACAATCTGCTCAAACAAGGTGGTTCGGGTCTTAAGTACCTGAAATGCGAGGTGCTGAACCGCGAATTTCTCAAACAACAGGACGGCCAGTACAAGGGCTATCCTTTCCGCACATTTGCCGGAGGCGCATGGCTCGGCGGATATTCCGACCACTTCCCTACTGAAGTATTCCTCGTAAAAGAAGTAAATAATTAAACAAAACATAAAAAAACAGAAACATGCGAACGAAGCTCTTGACACTATTGCTCTTGTGTCTGGCACTCCCCTCTTTGGGAGCTACAGGACTGAAGGGCATAGTACGCGACGCAAAAACGGGTAAACCGCTTGCCGACGCAAACATTATTCTGCGTGACCAGAATATCTTTGTCACCACTTCGACCGACGGTTCGTTCACCATTTCCAACGCCCACCAGGGCAAAGACATCCTCGAAATCATAGCATACGGCTACGAGGATTTCTTTCAGGACATCAATATCGTGGCCGACCGTATGTCTAACCTCGGAAACCTCGACCTGACTCCGTCGGGCTATGACCTGACCCTAAATACGGCCGATGACTTCCTGATGGATGAGCAGCAGTTGTTCGACGACGAAGGCTCAGACCAGACAATCGGCACTATCCAGGGAGCAACAGACAACATCTTCTTCCAGGCAGCCAATTATGACTTCTCCGTAGCACGGTTCCGTCTGCGCGGATACGACTCTTCGCGCACGGTTGGCTACATCAACGGAATGAACTTCAACGACCCGGCACGCGGTCGCTTCAACTTCTCGGGCCTCGGAGGTATGACATCTTCAGCCTTCCGCTCACGCTCGGCAAGTATCGGACTTGAATCGACAGCATACGGGTTCGGAGGTATCGGCGGGACAAATTCGTTCACTACTTATGCATCGGAATATGCTCCCGGCTGGAGAGGCAATGTGTCTTACACCAACTCCAACTATATGCTCCGCGCAATGTTGCAGTACTCAACCGGTCTGAACTCGCAAGGCTGGGCTTTCTCCGCATCTATCATCGGGCGCTATGCACCGGAAGGTGTGACGCCGGGTACATTCTACAATTCATTCGGCTATTCGATGTCGGTGCAGAAAGTATTCAACGACAAGCACAGTCTAAACCTCACCACATGGGGTGCACCAACAGAGCGCGCAACTTCATCGGCCACCTTCCTCGAAGCTTACGAACTGGCAGACAATAACCTGTACAATCCAAACTGGGGTTGGTTCAACGGCAAGAAACGCAGTGCGAAGATAGTGAACTCTTTCGACCCCTCAACCATACTCAACTGGATTTGGAAACCGAAGATGGGTACCATGGTCAACACTGCAGTCGGACTCCGCTACAACGGATATGCCAGCTCAGCTCTCTCGTGGTATCAGGCTGCCGACCCGCGTCCGGACTACTACCGCAATCTGCCTTCTTACTTCCAGCCCACGGCTGACCCCGGCACCGAGCTATATGCTCAGCAGGAAGAAGTCTATGACTATTATACTCAGATATGGCGCAACAACACCGGCGGAGTCCGCCAGATTGACTGGGATAAGATTTACCAGACCAACCTGCTCAACCGTCAGTACTATGACCGCAATCCCGAACTCCGCGGACAGTCATCCTACATTCTTGAAGACCGTGTAAGCAATTTCACATCGTGGATGTTCAACTCATACATCAACCACCGCATCAACGACAACATGACCCTGCAGGGTGGTGTGTCATTCAACTACACCGACTCTCACTATTATAAAAAGGTTAAGGACCTGCTGGGAGGTGAGTTCTGGCGCGATGTCGACAACTTTGCAGAAAGGGACTTCCCCGATAACCCGACAATGCTTGAGAATGACCTCGACAATCCCAGCCGACGCGTTAAGAAAGGTGATGTATTTGGTTATGACTACAACATACGCAGCATTACAGCCCGTGCATGGTTGCAGAACCAGATTGTCACACGCCATTGGGATGTGAACTACGGCATGGAGGTAAGCTACACCAATTTCCAGCGTCACGGCAACATGCGCAACGGTCGCGCTCCGGAAAACTCACTCGGCACAGGCCAGCGCCACACTTTCGACAATATGGGTCTGAAAGCCGGTGCTACATACAAACTCAACGGACGCAACTATTTCGTGGCTCACGGTGCTTACGGCACAACCGCTCCTTTCTATGACTTTGCCTACGTATCTCCGCGCATCAAGGATACCGCTATCAAAGGTCTGTCTTCAGAACGTTACCTGTCGGGCGATATATCTTATGTCTGGAACTACGACCACTTCCGTGGCTCGGTCACAGGTTTCTGGACAAATACATACGACGGTACTGAAAAAACATCATACTACGACGACCAGTATTCTACATTCGTCAATTATGTAATGTCGGGAGTAAACAAACGCTATCGTGGTGTAGAACTTGGCATGGCTTACAAAATCACACCGTCGCTCACGCTGTCGGCCGCCGGATGCTTCTCACGCTATCAGTACACCAACCGTCCTCACGGTACACGTTCGGTTGAGAACGGCTCTATGGAAGACATCGAATCGACCGTTTACCTGAAAAACTACTATGTAGGTGGCACTCCACAGCAGGCATATAACATCGCACTCGACTGGGCAGCACCCAAACAGTGGTTCTTCAATATCAACGGCAACTTCCTGGCCGACGGATATGTCGACCTCGCTCCCATACGCCATGAAGCGATGCCCAACCTCTACCTGACATGCGATTCAGAACAGGAACTCAAAGATAAAATCCGTGAAATCACTCATCAGGATAAACTGAAAAATGCCTTTGTTCTTAATGTGTCGGTAGGCAAGATGATATACACAAAATTCGGTGCGCTGAACTTCAATGTCTCAGTCAACAACGTACTCAACAACCGCAACATACAGACCGGCGGCTACCAGCAGGGTCGTTTCGACTACACCAACTACAATGTCGAGAAGTTCCCGACCAAATACTATTATGCTCAGGGCATACGCGTATTTGTCAACGCCGGCATCCGTTTCTGACAACACACTCGCAAAACACAATCAATCAGGAAATAAAAAATAAATTCAAGATATGAAATCGCTAAAATATTTATTAGGCGCGGCCGCCATGACATTCATTGCCACGGCCGGACTTACAGGATGTCAGGACAACTTCGACAATCCGCCACTGATTGTGCCCGAAGCCACAATCAAAGCCAATGTCACGATAGCCGACCTCAAGGCAAAATACTGGCAGGACGACATGAATTACTATGTCACTGTAGGCCAGAACGACCAGGACGAAGATTATGTCGTACACGGTCGCGTAGTATCTTCCGACGCCACGGGCAACATATATAAATCGCTCGTAATACAGGACGAGACAGGCGCTATGGCATTCTCAGTCAATCAGACAAGCCTCTATTCAACCTATCGCGTTGGTCAGGAAGTGGTAGTCAATGTCACCGGCCTCGGCATAGGCAAATACAGCGGACTGCAGCAGATTGGCGGCTACGGCGAATACAACGGCACACCACAGGTGTCGTTCATGGCATCAGAAATCTTCGGCGAACACGCTCAGCTCAATGGTCTGCCCGACCAGGAAGTTGTCTACGTAACTCCCGACGGCGCACGCCCTGAAAACAAAATCTATTGCATTGAAGCCGACATCAACAATCTGCCTCAGACTTCAGCCGACCTGCAGAAAATGCAGAGTCAGCTGGTGATTTTCCGCAACGTGTACTTCGACGAAGGCGGCGAGGCTACATACTCGGAAGCAGATGCAAGCACAAACCGCACTCTCTCGGGTGTGAACGGAGGTTCAATCATCGTGCGCAACTCCAACTATGCATCGTTCAAGAGCGAGAAGCTTCCTTCCGGGACAGGAGATGTTATGGGTATCCTCTCATACTTCAACGGCAACTGGCAACTCCTGCTCCGCTCGACAGCCGACTGCATCTTCAGCAGCGAAGGAAGTAAAACCGACCCCTACAACGTGGCAAAAGCTATCGAGCTGCAGGGCACAGGCAAGACTGCATGGGTCGAGGGTTACATCGTGGGTAGCGTGAAAGCCGGCGTTCAGGACATCGACTCCGACAGCAAGATTGCCTGGGGCGCTACAGCCGAACTCGACAATACCCTCGTAATAGGTGCTACTCCTGAAACCAACAAGTTGTCAGACTGCGTCGTAATGGAGCTGCCACAGGGCTCAGACCTCCGCAAATACGGTAACCTTCTTGACAATCCCGGCCTTGTAGGACGCGCCATTAAAGTCTACGGTGGCTTCGATTCATTCATGGGCACAGCAGGTGTAATCAACAACAGCGGCTCAGCCACCGAATTTGCTATCGACGGTGTAAACATAGGCGGCGGCAACGACCCAGTAAATCCCGGAGAGGCTGTGGCTTCGCTCTACTGCGACTTCGAGGGCTACAACACACAGATATCAGAACTCAAAAGCAAAGCCGGTTGGAGCTACACTGCCACTTCAGGCGATAAGAACTGGTTCCTCAAAGAATTCAGCTCAAATGTCTATGCTTCAGCCACAGCCTACAAGGGTTCCAAAGGCCCGTGGGAAGAATGGCTCATCTCTCCGGGAGTCGACCTGAGCAAATCGCCCAAAAAGACACTCGAATTCATCTGCCAGGCCGCATACCAGAGCACGACCTCTAAACTTGAGGTTT
Organism: uncultured Sangeribacter sp.; assembly: GCA_964452865.1. Classification (GTDB taxonomy): domain Bacteria; phylum Bacteroidota; class Bacteroidia; order Bacteroidales; family Muribaculaceae; genus Lepagella. The sequence goes on from CAYVNJ010000024.1 coordinate 6,747, forward strand.
ATGCCATGACATCGGCCGACCCCAAAACCGCACAGCTCACTCTGCTCAACGTGACACTCCCCACAATCCCCGCAAGCGGCTACAGCGAATGGGTTAAATCGACTGTCGACCTCAGCAGCTTCTCCGGTGTAGTCTACATAGGTTGGAAATATACCGGAACATCGGCCGACGGCTCTTCAACATACTGTATCGACAATGTCAACATAGGCGGTGCTTCTGAAACAGGTGGTGGCGGTTCTACAGAACCGGTCGACCCTCCCACAACCGGCACAGGCTCATTCGACACTCCCTACACAGTAGCTCAAGTCAAAGCAACATCGGCCGACGCTACCGACGTATGGGTGGAAGGCTACGTAGTAGGTTGGATTAGCGGCATGACATGGGCAACCGGCGCTACATTCAGCAGCACGGTATCTTCCGACTTCGCAAACACCAACTTCATACTCGGCGACTCTGCTACAGCCACAAGCGTAGACAACAGTGTACCGTGTGCCATTCCTGCCGGCTCACTTCGTGATGAACTCGGACTCGGCAAGAACCCGGCCATGTATCTCAAGCACGTCAAAGTGCGCGGAAATATCACCAAATATTTCGGCCAGCGCGGCGTAAAAGATATTAAGGAATATAAGGTTATCGACTGATGAAACGACTGTTCATAGCGGCCGCCCTCACGGCAACTTTCTGCCTGTCGGCGGCCGCCGACATTCCGTCCGGCTACTATAATGCTATGGACGGAAAAAAGAAAGAGGCTTTGAAAACGGCGGCTTGCAATGTCATCCGGCCACACACCGTGCTGTCGTACAACGACCTATTTCCGAAATATTTCCCTACCACCGATGTATACCCTGAGGCATACAACGGCCAACAACGCTGGTGGGAGATGTACTCCAACGAGGTATTCCTCGTCAGGAACGGCTATAGCGGTCTCAACCGTGAGCACTCGTTCCCGAAATCGTGGTGGGGCGGCAGCCAGAACGCATGCTATACCGACCTAAACCATCTCTACCCCTCGGAGTCGGAAGCCAATACAGCCAAAAGCAACTATCCATTAGGTGTGGTGAAAAACGCTACTTTCGACAATGGAGTGACACGTGTCGGAACTCCAGTCAGCGGCCAGGGCGGCAATGCATCGCGTGTGTTCGAACCGGCCGATGAATATAAAGGCGATTTTGCACGCACCTACTTCTACATGGTGACATGCTATCAGGACCTGTCGTGGAAATACACCTATATGGCAAAAGACGGCACATACCCCTCGCTTCAACCGTGGGCCATAGACCTGCTGCTCGACTGGGCACGCAAAGACCCCGTAAGCCAGAAAGAGAAAGACCGCAACGAAGCTGTATATGGCTTCCAGGGCAACCGTAATCCTTTCATCGACTTCCCCGAACTGGCAGAATATATCTGGGGTACGCGTACCACCGAGACATTCTATCTCAGCGAACAGGGTGGCGGCACAGTCACCCCTCCGATTACCGGCGACCCTGAGCTGACATCTCCCGAGTCGGGCACATCGCTCGACTTCCCGGAAGCAGCGGTGGGGCATACTGTATCGACCGACCTGCTCATCAACGGCATCAATCTGACATCAGCCCTCACCGTGAGAATTACCGGCAATGACCGCGCATACTTCTCACTGACCGGAGTGACCGAGAATCAGATACCGGCATCTAAAATCAATTCGCCCGAAGGGTATAAACTCCACATCACCTATACTCCGCAAAAAACAGGCGAACACACCGCTCTGCTCAATCTCTACGACGGAGGTCTCAAATCGAGCGTAACGGTAGACTTGCGCGGACAAGGACTGGCTGTACCAACCCTCAGCGCTCCGGTAGCACTCGATGCCGAAAATCTGTCGGAAACTGGCTATACAGCCCGCTGGGAGGCAGCCCCCGAGGGTGAGGTAATCGATTATTACCTCGTGAGCCGCACACGCTATCTACCCACAGGAGCAGTGACCGAAGAATTGCAGGCACCCGCACCGGGAACATCGCTTCTCATCGAAGGTCGCGACCCTGAAGTCAGCGAAGCATACAATGTGCGCAGCGTACGCCTCGGCATCAAGTCGGCAGTGTCAAACACCATAATGGTGGCAGCCGGTGGCGTGGTAGGCGTCGAAGCTGCACAGCCTCTGATTGTCCTGAGCGGTCAGGGCTACATGGTCATCGACCTTGATACAGAGCAAACCGGCCTACGTGTCTTCGACATGAGCGGGCGCTCGGTCATGACTATCGACCGCGTATGCGGCGGCGAGACCATTTCTCTGCCACGAGGTGTCTATATCGTTACAACCGACCAAAGCCAACGCCCCTGCAAAGCCGTCGTGTTCTGATAGGACATAACATATCCGTGGGCTGCGCTTAGATTTGCCCCACTACTACTATCGAGATGCCCCTTTCGGGGCATCTTTTGTATACGGGCATGCATGGTTTACCTTCGTCGACACTCTCTTTTCCTGTCATTTTGCTATACGGATGTTAAAATCGTATTTTTATGGAATAAATATTTGAGTTTATCGAAATCCTTTTTTATATTTGCGAACATTTAATCAATAAAAACATAATAAGATTATGGCAAGATGTCTCCAACTGACCATACTTCTGCTTTGCTTAATTGCAGGTAGCATAACATCATCCGCCGAAAAACTATACCTGAGCGGCATTGAATGTACTGATAAAGACCTGGGGTTTGATTTCGCGTTTAATGCCATTCTTCAGTACGACAACACTGATAATCTTTCACAAATGTATGTCAACGAGTCGGCGAATTATTATTCCGATAAACAACCTCAATGTCTCAATGCTGAATTTACGTTTAATTATGATGGTTCAGGCGTACTGATGTCGGCAGATTATGTGAATTCTAAGGGAAAAACGGCAGATGCTCTTTTTCAGGATGACAAAACTATAATCCGTGAGACAAATCCATATTCTAAATATACCATACTTTATAGAGATGATGACATGGGTGGTTTAGGCGGATTATGCGAATATGTATCTGATAATGGTGATATTATTCAGTCAGAACGATATATATGCTCTTTGGATTACAAAACCAATACAATTAATCAAATCTTTGTCTTTAGCAAAGACAACAAGTTAATTGGTAGCTGGTGGTTGGATTATGATGAAGATGCTGAATTATAGCCGCTATCTATTATCAGATAGATTACCAGAATGAGCGTATGTATCCGTTGCTTTCAATAGGTTATCGGTTTACTTATTTCGACAAAAATGAGTATGCGATAGATACAGAAATAATTGCACCTCAATCATCCGGGTTTATAAGTACAATGTTAATTGGTAATACGCCCTCAATTGATTATGATGCAAGGACATTCTATTTTGACAGGAATATAATGACGATACTGGAAAATCAGTACAAAATGAGAGGCAAAATAATGAAGGGAATACGCATCATATCATTTTGCACAGATTTAAACTCTTCTGATGAAGGACCTTGTAAAGGCTGGCGTAATTTTGAGCTGAAATATCAGACTGAGCGACCTACTGCGGAAGTAGCGGAAGTAATGATGCCCGCAGACGCAAACCCGGAGTATTACAACCTGCAGGGGCAGAAAGTGGCTGCACCGGAGGAGGGAAGCATCTACATCGTGAAGCGCGGCGCGAAAGCCTCCAAAGAGGTTTATCGCCAATAATCACACGTGCACATAAAAAATGCGCGCCGGAGAGTGCGCACGGAAAGTAGCCGTGGGGTAAGCATAGCGCACCACGCGGTTCTTCGTATTAAGGGAGGGAAGTGGCCGCCGCTCCCTCGAGGGGCTTGGCGGCATCTTTTGTATACAGATAAGCAGGAGTAGGATTTCTGAGGATTTTTTGAAAATTTTATTTTGTTGCAAATCAAGTTATTATACCAATAATTGAAAATTTATTCAAAAAAAGTTGCTGAAAAATTTGGTGGGAATGTAAAAACACCCTAACTTTGCACTCGCAAAAGGGAAACAACAAAGCCCTGAGCAAAGAAACATACATCTAAGGTGCGGTAGTTCAGCCTGGTTAGAATACATGCCTGTCACGCATGGGGTCGCGGGTTCAAGTCCCGTCCGCACCGCGAGGAGAGAGAGGAGAGCAGCCTGATTAACTTTCGATAGTTGTCGGCTGCTCTTTTCTTATACATAAGATTGAAGTAATAATCATTCCACTATAACCACACCGCGTTTTCCAAGTCATGAAACAGGTTCTAATACTCAACGGGCCAAATCTCAATCTGCTCGGGCGTCGCCAGCCTGAAATTTACGGACACAAGACTCTCGAACAGATTATCGACCGCGTGAGGTTTGATTTTCCGCGCGCAGATATTCATCATATTCAATCGAATTTCGAGGGCGAACTGGTCAATGCTATCCAGGAATGGGGCTATAACCCTGATTGCGCAGGCATTGTGCTGAATGCGGGCGCTCTGAGCCACTATTCACTCGCTCTGACGGATGCCATATTGGCTGTGCCTGCACCGGTGATTGAAGTTCATCTGTCGAACATCTTCAGCCGCGAGGAGCAAAGGAGACATTCTGTTGTCAGCCAGGCTTGCGCCGGAATAGTGGCCGGTCTTGGAGAAATGTCGTACTCGCTTGCTGTGGAAGCTATCCTGAAAATGTATGGCGATGCTGACTGAACTTGACGAATACATAGAGGCTCATTCTGACGCTGAACCGCCGCATCTGGCAAAACTGCGCCGCGACACCGCGCTCTATCATCTGAGGCCGCGAATGTGTTCGGGGCATCTGCAGGGCCGGATATTGCGTATGATTGTCCGCATGACCGGCGCCAAGGACATCCTTGAACTGGGGACGTATACCGGGTATTCGGCTTTGTGCCTTTCAGAAGCTCTTCCTACTGACGGACATCTGGACACAATTGAGCGAGATGACGAGATAGAAGATTTTATCCTCGCACATTTCAACGGGCGGCCGGAAGCTGAGCGAATTTCACTGCACATCGGTCCGGCTGAGGAGATTGTCCCGACGCTTTCTGACAGGAGATATGACCTTGTATTTATCGATGCCGACAAGAGAGATTATGTTGAGTATTACCAAATGGTATTCCCGTTGGTGCGCAAGGGAGGATTCATATTGGCCGACAATACGCTGTGGGACGGTCATGTGACTGACCCTGCATACGACCGGGATGCCCAGACATTGGGCATCCGGCGCTTTAACGACCATGTAGCGGCCGACAGCCGTGTAGAGAAGGTAATTCTGCCACTGCGCGACGGGCTGACACTGATTTACAAGAAATCGGACTAAGATGCGTAAACAGATGTCGCTGCCAAGTGTTATTACTATAAAGAATTAAAAACGAAAGTTATTATGGAAGGAAAGAGACAAGCCAAAATAGCAAGACTCATTCAGAAAGAACTGAGTGAGATTTTCCGTCGCCAGACAGCGTTGGCCGGCGGCACACTGATTACGGTGAGCACAGTAAGGGTATCGCCGGACCTGAGTATTGCAAAGGCATATCTGAGTATTTTCCCGCCGGAGAAAGCACCGGCCATCCTTGCCAACATCCGCACTCAGCAGAAGACAGTGCGCTATGAGTTGGCGCAGGCTGTACGACAGATTTTGCGGAAATGTCCGGAGCTGCAATTCTATGCCGACGATTCACTCGACTATATTGAAAATATCGACCGTCTGTTAGCCTCGGATAAACCCAAAGAAAGCGAAGCAGAGACTATTGAGGAATGAGTCGACGGACAGCCTCTTACATAGCCCGACGCTTCATGCTGGCGCAAAAACGCCGGCGTAGTGTAGGCGTAGTGACCGGAGTGTCCATTGTAGGAATAGCAGTGGCCACATTGGCTATGGTGTGTGTATTGTCCGTTTACAACGGTTTCGACGCGTTGCTCGGGTCGCAACTGTCAGCGCTAAGCCCCGACATAAAGGTTTCTCCTACAACAGGAAAGACATTGAACGCCTCGGCGGAAACGTTGTCGGCTATTGCAAATATCGACGGTGTAGAGAGTGTAGGACCTGAGATTGAAGATAATGCACTGGCAATGGCTTTCGACCGCCAGTATCCGGTGAGAGTGCGTGGAGTCGACCCTATCATCTTCAATTCCATGACCTCTATCGGAACAATGATATTGCATGGAGGACAGTATATGCTTCTTAGCGGTGAAGAGGCATCCGATGACGAAGAGTTTGATTTTGAGTCAGGCGGTGCGGAAGAAATTCAGGCAGATACGTCAGCAACCGCCGTGGCAAGTATAGGAGTTGCCGCCAATCTTGCAATTGCACCAGGTGCTGAAATAACCTTGTATGCACCCCGCAGGCTCGGACGGGTGAGTCTTTCCAATCCGGCAGAGGCCTTCACCTCCGGAGTTTACAATATGTCCGGAGTGTATAAATCAGACCAGAAAGATTTTGATTCAGATGCAGTGCTTGTGAGTCTTGATGAGGCTCGCAGGCTGTTCCAGTATACCGACGAAGCAACGTCAATCGATATAAAAGTGAAAGAGGGTTACGACACCAAGAAAGTGTGCCATGCCATAGAAGAATTGTTGCCGTCGGTAATTGCTAAAGACAGGCTTGAGCAACATGAGCTCAATTTCCGTATGGTCAATATAGAAAAATGGGTCACTTTTTTATTGCTCGCCTTCATCCTGATTGTGGCGTCGTTTAACGTTATCAGCTCTATATCGATGCTGGCACTTGAAAAAAAGGAAGGCCTGGCAACTCTCTACAGCCTCGGGATGACCCGACGCAGCATAGGCAATATATTCATCTACGACAGCCTCTATGTAATGCTTTGCGGAGGGATGATAGGCATAGTACTCGGTGTAGGGGTGTGCCTGCTGCAGCAGCATTTCGGTTTGATAAGGCTAAATGCCGATGCAGAATCTCTTGTTATTCAGGCATATCCGGTAAAAGTGAAATGGAGCGACTTACTCATAATTCTTGCTCCACTCGTATGCATTGGAATAGCCACCGGGGCAACAGCATCCGGCTATGCACGCACCCTCCTCCGCAAATCCAACCGTCTATCCGACTAAAACATTGATTTTCCACGGTTGACTATATCTCTGAATAGCAGCCATTTTATGCCTTAGTCCTACTTCCTTTTAGTTTCTTGTAGTGTAAGTTCCGTCGGAATTCTTCACAATTTTCCAAATCTGTAATTGAGAGCTGACTCTACGGCAACTGCAAAAATATTTTGAGTGATAGTTTTGCTCAAACTAAATAAATTAGTAATTTCGCAAAGTTATTCATAATTCACATCCCAATCATTCGAGACAACAAGACTCCGTGGTGCGTGACGCCCCGCGGAGTCTGATTTTTCTAAAAATCATTATTTTTTCGTATCTTAGCCAGACAATTTATCAGATACACCTCTATGAAAGGCGACCTCATTTCAAGATATGCGTGGATTGTTGACACCATAACCCGCTATGGCTTTATAACCCGGGAAAAACTGAACGAGCTATGGATAAAGTCGGCTATCAGCGACGGCAAACCCATACCCCACCGCACATTCTTCCACCACCGCCGGGCGATAGAGGAACATTTTCATCTCGACATAAAATGCAATAATTACGGCGAATATTATATAGAGAAAGCCTCCAGTCCTCAGGACGAATCGCTGCGGAACTGGCTTGTGGACAGCTATACACTGAACGGAATGATGGCCGACTCATCAAAAATAGCCGAACGCATCATGCTTGAGGAAATTCCTTCGGCACGCAACTTCCTGCCTAATGTCATGGAAGCACTGAAGGGGAATAACAAACTGATGTTCTCTTACTTGAGCTTCAACCGCAGCAAACGGGAGCATGGCATCATATTCCACCCATATTTTGTAAGACTTTACAAACAGCGCTGGTATATGATTGGGATGAAAGAAAAAGATATGTCTGTACGCACGTATGCGCTGGACCGTGCCGACGACATGAGAATACTGAGCGAAACATTCCGTCTGCCTGAGAATTCAGACCCTGCGGAATTTTTCGACGGCGTCATTGGCATCACATTATCCAAATCAACGCCTGTACAAGTGAGAATACGGACCAATTCAGTAAGGGCAAAATATCTACGCGCCCTACCCCTTCATCATTCACAGACCGAGGAAAATCTCGGGGCTCATTCGATATTCACCTACAGACTGCGCATCAACTACGAACTCGTTCATGAAATATTGTCGTTCGGAAGTTCAGTGGAAGTACTGAGTCCGAAGCAACTGCGGGCAATGGTGGTGGATGAGTTGCAAAAGACTCTTGAGAATTACTGAGCAGGTTTTTTCTTCCCGTTATTGCGGCGACCTCGGCCTCGACGCCTATATGAGCCTTTGCGATTGGCACGTCGCACGTTGCCACAATTCCGCACCTTGTATTCCGGTGCCTCGCCTAATTCTGCCGGCAACGGATTTTTCTTCACTTCGTAACCAAGAAACTTCTCGATACGGCCGAAGCGAACCATATCATCCGGGCTGACCATAGTGACCGCCATTCCTCCTGCACCCGCACGGGCAGTACGACCGATACGGTGGACATAATCCTCAGACTCGCGTGGAACGTCATAGTTGACCACCATGGAAATATCGTCAATATCAATGCCACGGGCAAGAATGTCGGTAGCAATCAGGATATCAATACGTGAAGCACGGAAATCGTCCATCACCTCGTTGCGCCGGGATTGTTCAAGGTCTGAATGCATCTCGGCGGCCTTGAAACCACGCTTGCGCATTTCGCGAGTGAGGTTCTTTACCTTAAGTTTGGAGGCGGCAAAAACTATTACACGGCTTGCATGATGATGTTCGAAAAGATTGATGAGCACACCCTCTTTCTGAGTTTCGTAGCACACGTAGGCACTTTGGTCTATCTTCTCTGTAGGACGAGATACGGCAATGTTTATTTCGCAGGGATTTGTCAGAATTTCTTTAGCAAGCTTACGTGTCTTAGGCGGCATTGTGGCCGAAAACATAAGCGTCTGTCGCTCGGCCGGCAAACGGCGTACTATCTGCATTATGTCGTCGTAGAAGCCCATGTCGAGCATGCGGTCTGCCTCATCCAGAATAAACGTATCAACGTGAGAGAAGTCGATTGAACGCATGCGTATATGGTCAAGCAAACGGCCGGGAGTAGCTATGACAATGTCCGCGCCCATTTTCAGACCTTTCTGTTGCGAGGCATACGTTGCACCGTCGGTTCCGCCATAGACCGGAAGCGAACTTACCGGAAGGAAATATCCGAACCCTTCCATTTGCCGGTCAATCTGCAATGCCAGCTCCCGGGTCGGCGACATGATGATACACTTGATGGCATCAGCAGGCGAATCGGAGTATGCGATACGGTCGATTACAGGGAGAAGGTAGGCTGCTGTCTTGCCCGTACCTGTCTGAGCGCATGCAATCAGGTCGCGTCCTTCTATAATCACAGGTATCGCTTGCTCCTGAATCGGGGTACACTCGTCAAATCGCATGGCGTCGAGAGCATCCAGGACATCATCGCCAAGGTCAAGTTCATCAAATCGCATAAAATGTCATATCTTTAGCGTATTGGCGTGGAGAGGCACAACAGCCGCCGTTACATAAATGAATGAGGGCAAGAGCAATTACTCCCGCCCTCGAAGGTTTAATTCGTGATCCGGCCGGGACTCGAACCCGGAACCCACAGCTTAGAAGGCTGTTGCTCTATCCAGTTGAGCTACCAGACCTTGGCTCTTATACGGTGCAAATTTACGATTATTTTTTATTTCGTGCAAATAGTCCGCTAAATTTACTCCTTATTTCAATTCGCCCGTCTGAATTTCATATTTTAGTATTATCTTTGCAATTATTAAACACTTATCCACTTGAAACATCGGGCAATGACTACCGATAAATATAGTATCTTCACTCTGCCTAACGGCCTCAAATGCGTGCATGCAAAAATTGACACCCATGTGGCATACTGCGGCGTGGTGGTTGGTGCGGGTAGCCGTGACGAAGAACCCGATAAAGACGGGCTCGCACACTTTGTCGAGCATACATTGTTCAAAGGCACGGACAAACGAAAATCATGGCACATCAACAGCCGAATGGAAAGTGTCGGTGGCGACCTGAACGCTTATACTTCGAAAGAAGAAACCATGCTCTATACAACCGCCCCGGCCGGATATACAGACAGGTCGCTCGAACTGATGTCTGACCTTATAGGGAGTTCGCGTTTTCCTTTGAGAGAGATTGAGAAGGAGCGTTGCGTCGTAATGGATGAGATAAATTCCTATCTTGATTCGCCGGATGAAGCAGTATTCGATGAATTTGAAGAACTTATCTATTCTGGCAGCCGCATGGCCCACAACATTCTCGGCACTGCCGACAGTGTGGCAAAACTATCGCCGGATGACTGCAGAGCCTTTCTCGACAGATTCTATACGCCTGGCAATATGGCCTTGTATATTGTCGATTCGTCTTCGCACACCAGGGCAGAGAACATGGCATTGAAGTATTTTGGAGACTTGCATTATACCACACAACCCAACATACGACAGACTCCACCGAAAAACCCGTCTTTCAACATAATACGTGAACGCGGCGGACATCAGGCACACACCGTACTGGGTGCAAGAACTGTGAGCCGCACCGACCCGCGCAGGTTCGCGCTATTCCTTCTGAACAACTATCTCGGAGGACCATGTATGAACTCCCGGCTCAATGTCGAGATGAGAGAGAAACGCGGACTCGTCTATACGGTGGAATCATCATTGGCACTGATGAGCGACTGCGGGACGATGCAGATATATTTCGGATGCGACCCTGAAGATGTTCAGAAGTGCAGTAAAATAGCACTGAGAGAAATTGACAAATTGGCTCAAAACACGATGAAACCGAACGTTTTCCGTGCCGTACAACGGCAATATACGGGTCAGTTGGCTGTGGCGTCGGCTCATCGTGAATCTGTGGCTGCCAGCCTTGGCAAAGGATTGCTGTATTATGGGCGTGTACGCGATGTAGAGGATATGACAAGCCATATCGAGGCAGTAACCGCGACCGAACTTCAGGAAGCCGCACAGCTCGTAATCGCTTCCGGATTTTCCTCGCTGACCATAACATAAACACCGGACAAATGAAGATTGGAGATATAGACCTGGGCTACCGCCCCGTACTGCTTGCACCAATGGAGGATGTGACCGATGCATCGTTCCGGCTCATTTGCCGCGAGTTCGGCGCAGCGATGGTTTATACGGAATTTGTATCGGCCGAAGCTCTTGTACGCGACATACCCTCGACCACACGGAAGCTGGTCACACGCGATGCAGAACGGCCTGTAGCGGTTCAGATTTACGGACGTGACCCTGAGGCCATGGAGGAAGCTGCCCGCCGGGTGGAAGCCACAGGACCAGACATTATCGACATAAATTTCGGGTGTCCTGTTAAACGTGTGGCAGGAAAAGGAGCAGGAGCAGGCATGCTGCGCGATATACCCAAAATGCTCGACATCACACGACGGGTGTGCCGTGCGGTTTCACTGCCCGTCACCGTCAAAACAAGACTCGGCTGGGACTTCAACAGTAAAATAATCGGCGATTTAGGCCCGATGTTGCAGGATTGCGGCATACAAGCGCTTACAGTCCACGGGCGAACACGCTCCCAGATGTACACCGGCGAGGCCGACTGGAGCGACATAGCCGCTCTTAAGGCAGACCCTCGCATGGAGATACCCATAATCGGCAATGGCGATGTGACGTCAGGACGTATAGCGTTGGAAAGATTTGACACTACCGGTGTCGATGCCGTGATGATAGGAAGAGGAGCAATAGGTGCCCCATGGCTGTTTGCTGAGGCTCGCAGCGTGATTGACAATACGCCGGAGCATACGTTGACAAGCGAGGATATGTTCGATATTCTTCGACGACAGGTGCGGGAAAGCATTGACCGCATCGATGAATACAGGGGAATTCTGCACATCCGCAGACATCTCGCCGCTACACCGCTGCTAAAAGGGCTTCCTGATTTCAGGCCAACACGCATAAGATTGCTCCGCGCCACCACCGAATCAGAAATTTCTGACATATTCGATGAGATTGCAGAACGCTATTTCCCAACCCATAAAACCCAAAAACACATAACGATATGAAACAATCCAGAATCCTACTTCTGCTTGCAGTTTTCTGCATGGCCATTTCAGGTGGTGCAGCCATAAATGAATACACCATAAACGTAGGCGACTTCAACAATCTGAAAATATCGGGCAATCTGAATGTGATACACGTATGCAGCACCGATTCAAGCGGATATATACGCTTCTTCGCAACACCTGAAGTGGCCGATGCCGTCATAACACAAAACAAGGGAGGCTCGCTCAATCTTGGTGTTTCTGAAGAATTTCAGGAGAGCAATAACCTGCCTACAGTCTATGCTTTGTCAAACTTTCTTACAGACATCACCAATTCCGGCGACGGAATCATGACAATCAATGGGCCTAACCGTACCGCCATATTCAAGACCACGGTTGTAGGCAACGGCACTATCAACGTTCTCGGTCTTGATTGCATGAAAGTTTCCGCTTCGCTGACAACAGGTAAAGGCACTATCAATCTGAGCGGACGGACAGGTGAATTCAGTGCCAAGCTGGTCGGGACAGGCAACATATCCGCCGCCGGACTTGAAACACCTAAAGCTGTAGTAAACGCGGTCGGAACAGGAAGCGTATCGTGCTGGGCCACAAAAAACCTCGCAATTAAATGCTTAGGGTCAACTAAAGTATATTATAAACCTGTCAATGGCCTGGAGATTAAAAAAACAGGAGGAGGAAAAATCATCCGTCTGGAAGAGGATAACACCGAGACAGGACAAACTGCTGAAGAGGTGATTATCGAAGAAGATGATGATGAGAGCATAGAAATCGAGGATGTCAACTGAAAACCGACATACGGATGACGGTGGAAACCTGAAACTCAAGACCGCACGCACCCTCAAGTGGAACACCATTGATAAGTTTTCATCTCAAATCTTATATGCCGTCACCGGCATTGTGCTTGCCAATGTGCTTTCTGCCGAGGATTTCGGTTTAGCCGGTATCATAATAGCATTTCAGGCTTTTGCCATTATCTTTGTGGATAGTGGCTTCGGTGCAGCTTTGCTTCAGGCAAAAGCTCCGACAGAGAAAGACTACAGTACCGTATTTTGGTTTAACCTCGCAGTCAGCGCCGGAGTATACGCACTGCTGTTTCTTTCAGCACCATTGATAGCCCGTGCTTTTTCAGCTCCGGAACTTGTCGGGCTGTCACGCGTCATGTTTCTGACTTTCATCCTCAACGGGCTTGGAATTGTCCAGACCAACAGGCTGATGAAAGCCATGGATGTAAAATCGATAGTAGTGGCGAACCTGATAGGATTGAGTGTATCGGGAGGATTGGGTATAGGACTGGCTGTAGCAGGCGCGGGGGTATGGGCTCTCGTATGGCAATCAGTGGCATTGTCCGCCATAAAGACAGGGTGGTTATGGCTCACTTCGGGTTGGGTACCCAGAGAGGGTTTTCACTATTCATCGCTGAAACGGGTGGTTAAAGTTGGCACAGGAGTTTTCGCCAGCTCTTTTCTTAACACCATATTTCAATACATCTATTCGTTCGTTATCGGTGCTTATTATTCTCTTGCGGCTCTTGGCGTATATACTCAGGCAGACAAATGGAGCAAAATGGGGAGTGCGTCCATTTCGCAGATACTCACGTCATCATTCGTACCACTGCTCTCAAGATTTCAGGACAAACGGAGCGATTTCATCCGCATGCTGCACAAAACAAATCGGTTCACATCATTTCTGCTTTTTCCTTTCATGGGTGGACTGCTCGTAATGGCGGCGCCTATATTCCACCTTCTTTTCGGCAATAAGTGGGATGCTGCCATACCATTGTTCCAGATACTTGTTTTCAGAGGCATATTCATAGTTCTCGTATCGTTGTACAACAACTACATTCTTTCACTGGGCCATGCGCGCGGCATTGTACGGATTGAAGTAATAAAAGACATAATGACCGTAGCCGCAATTTTCGCCACATTGCCCTTCCGCACAGTAGAGGCCCTCGTATGGGGTCAGTTCGCGGCCTCTGGCCTAACTTTCATAATAGTCTTGATTATGACATGCCGGCACACGGGGTGCAGTATTCGCCGTATAATCTACGATATGCTTCCTTACATAAGTCTTACTACTGCATGCATGGTCATAATGTCCGGTGCAACCATTTACCTTCGGCATCCAGCACTCATCTTGACGACAGAATGTATTATAGGGCTCGGAATATATATAACCGTACTTCGACTGACCGGTTCCGTCATTCTTAAGGAAGCTATTGAATATGCATTCGGTCGTTTCCGCCGGAAAAAGGTGTGATATTCCGGAAAAGATTCCACCCATGCGCTTTACTAAAATTACCGATTTCATCGGAGGGAACCAATAACTCGCAACGTTCATAGAATGCTTTATCGTCAGGTTCGGCCGGAAAACTCATACAGTCGAATTCCGGAGGAACAGGAGAAAGTTCTGTCATCCTCACTAACGACGGGCAATCCGAAAAAATCAGTTCACCCAAAAGCGACTGATTGGCGGGCAAGACAACTTCTTTCAAAGCATGGCAACCTGCAAAGGCGTAACTCTCAAGTTCTGAAACGCTATCAGGAATAACAACACTCTCCAACGAAATGCACAAGCAGAACGCATTTAAGCCTATCGATTTAAGACTTGTGGGAAAATCAACCGTCTGCAAGGAGTCACATCCGATAAATGCCGAATTACCTATCCGCTGCAAAGCACCACCGAAAATCACGCGACGAAGTGATGTGTTTTCAGAACAAACCAATGGGCGTATTTCCTTCAATGAAGCAGGGAACACAATACATTCCAATGAATGGCACCAGCGGAATGCACCGTCGTCTAAAACATCGATGAAATCAGGCAATTTTATATATCTCAATTTTTCACAACCCGCAAAAGCATATCGTCCAATCTCACGAAGTTCAGAGTCGGACTCAAACACTACCTCTTCAAGAAACGGACAATCGGCAAAAGCAAAATTTCCTATGGAGCGCACACCTGCTCCAACAATCAGACGCGAGATGCCGGTATTGCACGCGAATGCAGAGTCGGCCACTTCCGTAGTATCAATGCGCACCTCACGTGCACGCACGATACAAGCAACAGCTAACATCATTATTATCAACACCAATCGCTTCATACCCTATGTAATTTGCCTCAAAATTAGCAATATTAGAGGAAAGTTTGTTACTTTTGCATGAAATTATGTTGCAAACTCAGAAATCCACTCAGAAAAGCAAAGCATCCGCACGCTCCATACTTAGAGGTGCGATTCGCTATCTCGTTCCGCTGGCACTAACGGTTGGCCTTGTATGGTATATGTTCGCTAAAGTCAACTTCAGCGAAATGATGCGCATACTCCGTTCAGACGTAAACAACCTATGGTGGATTGGTGCAGCCATGACAATCAGTGTCTTCAGTCATATTTTCCGCGCCATGCGGTGGAGACTGCAATTGCGCGCCTGCGACATACGCCCGTCACTTATGGCGTTGAGTTGCTCGATTTTCGGTACTTATGCTCTCAATCTCGTTTTTCCGCGTCTTGGTGAAGTTTGGCGGTGTACCTACATATCCCGACGTGAACATGCCCCCCTGACTACCATTTTCGGCACGATGGTTGCCGACCGTTTGGCCGATACACTGACAGTTCTACTGCTTGTGGTCCTGACATTTGTAGTGGCATCGCCGGCGATAAACTCTTTCCTTGACAAATATCCATTAGGGCAGGATTTGCTGAGGATGATAGAAAATCCACAATTCTGGATATGGTGCGTAGTAGGAATTGTTGCAGTCATACTAATATGTCGACTGCTGCGTAACACAAAAATCGGTCAAAAACTCGCTACTGCCATTCACAGACTTTGGGATGGATTTGCCGTTATCAGTAAAATGCCCGGCCGTGGACGTTTCCTTCTGCTCACAGGCTGTATTTGGGGGTGTTACTTCATGCAACTTTACGTAGCTTTCTATGCTTTCACATTTACTGAAGCGCTCTGCCACGAATCACACCTGGCATTCGGTCTGATACCATGTCTTGTGGCTTTCGTACTCAGTTCGATAGGCATGGCAATCCCGTCTAATGGAGGACTCGGACCATGGAACATAGCTGTCATGTTCGGTCTTGCAGTATTCGGCATAACAGAAAGTCAGGGTACTGCATTTTCCGTTCTTGTCTGGAGTGCCCAGACCATAATGCTGATTATTCTGGGCATATACACAATGATATACATATCTGCAGAACGACCCGCACAACCACACCAACATGCTGAACTTCAGGAAAAATAATAAATCATCCGACGACATTCTGGAAGAAGAGGAGGAAAAGAATGACTATTTCTCCGGACCTGACCTGCCCGACGAACCTAAAAAACAGAAGACTCCCCCTCTGCAGCCAGAAGACCCGGCCTATTGGCTACGCGAAGAAGGTCAGTGGGAGCATCTCAAGCCACGTCGGCGGCGAATACCAAAATGGGTATATCTCACACTTACCTTGATTTTAGTATTAGGATGTCTGGCAGTATGGCTCAGGTATTTCCGCCCGTACATTGACGAAGCCACTCAATTCGGCTATATTGACAACGTGCAACATCGAGGCACGCTGTTCAAGAGCTATGAAGGAACACTCCTTCCCTACCGCTCCCTCATGGACACAACAAAAGTATATTCACACGATTTTACATTTTCCACAACCAACGATTCTGTAGGGCGCAAACTTATGGAGTATGCTCATAGCGGAAAACCAGTATCAGTCCGATACCGGCAATTCCATGCCACCTTACCCTGGCGCGGAGAAACAAAAACGATAATTACAGAAGTGGATACCGTGGAAGCCGAATTACTTCTGCCACCCGACCGACGTCCTGACACACGGACCGAAGCCGGCATGATTACTCATTGAGGTATCACACAAAGGTGTCAGTAATGGCATTTATTGCTACACGTGGACGCACATCATTATAAAGTACGTCGTATACAAAATCCATAATAGGCATATCGACTCCGAGGTCAGCATTAATTTCATGCACACATCGTGTTCCGTAATATCCCTCGGCCACCATCTTCATCTCCATCTGTGCAGCTTCGACACTATATCCCTTGCCTATCATGGCACCGAAATTGTGATTGCGCGAAAAGCGTGAATATGAAGTGACCAAGAGGTCGCCGAGATAGGCGGAATCGCATATATTCCGCTCAACCGGACTTACGGTGTCTATGAACCGTTTCATCTCCCTCAATGCATTGCTAATCATCATTGCAAGGAAATTGTCACCGGCATTCATGCCGTAGATAATACCGGCAGCGATGGCATACACATTTTTTAGCACTGCGGCATATTCTATACCCTCAACATCATGCGATGTGATTGTCTTAAGTTTCTTGCCGGCAAGACAACGTGCAAAATCCGCGGCCTTGCGCACGTCATGACATCCGATAGTAAGATAGCTCAGACGTTCGAGAGCCACTTCTTCAGCATGACAAGGACCTCCGATAACAAGCATGCGGTCGTCTGTACAACCATAGTGCTTGATGAAATAATCTGTCACTATCATGTGATTGGCCGGAACTATACCTTTGACAGCCGACACTATGTTCTTGCCTGAAATATCAACAGATATTTTACTGATATGTGGCAGCAGGTATGGCGAAGGTAATGCCACTACCAGGGTGTCCGATTCCGAACACACCCGGTTGATGTCATCTGAAAAATCTATACGGTCAACATCGAACGTTATATCGCTGAGATATACCGGATTATGACGATATTTCTGAAACTCTGCAATTCTGCTCGGTTTGCGCATAAACCAACTGATTCGGCCGTTGTTGTCAAGCAACAGCTTGGCCAGTGCAGTGCCCCAGCTTCCTGAGCCGAGCAAACCGATTTTTCCTATATTGTCCATAGCGGAAAGGTCGGAAATTATTCCTGTTCTTTGCTTTCTTCCGAGGCTTCTTTGCGGTGAACCTCAGGACGCATCTGCGGGAACAACAACACTTCCTGAATAGTTGTCTGACCGGTCAGGAGCATTGCAAGTCGGTCCATACCGATACCCATGCCAGACGTTGGAGGCATACCGTATTCGAGCGCACGAATAAAATCAGCATCGATAATCATTGCCTCGTCATCACCCTTTTCCGCGAGTCTCATCTGCTCTACAAAACGTTCATACTGGTCAATCGGGTCATTAAGCTCGCTGTATGCATTTGCCAGCTCTTTACCATTGACCATAAGCTCAAAGCGTTCGGTCAGTTCAGGATTATTACGGTGACGCTT
>CAYVNJ010000025.1:0-23801 GCA_964452865.1 uncultured Sangeribacter sp.
TTTCTTTATCTTCCCACAGGAAGAGGTATATGCCGGCCAGGTGGTAGGAGAGAATGCTAAAGACAATGACATAGTGGTCAATGTCACGAAATCGAAGAAACTTACCAATATGCGAGCCAGCGGTGCTGACGATAAAGCACGCATCATTCCTCCGGTGGTGTTCTCGCTCGAAGAAGCTCTTGAATATATAAAGGAAGACGAATATGTCGAGGTGACTCCACACCATTTGAGAATTCGCAAAATCATACTTGACGAACTTGAGCGTAAGCGCGCCAACCGATAATACAGCGATATGGAGGCTGAAGGAAGAGTAGTCAGGGCAACAGGAAGCTGGTATACGGTACGTACATCTGACGACTGTGAATATAACTGTAAGGTCAAGGGTAATTTCCGTATCAAAGGTATACGTACGACAAGCCCTGTGGCAATAGGCGATATCGTGACCATTTCTGTCAATCCTGATGATACAGCCTACATAACAGCCGTACAGCCTCGCAAGAATTACATTATCCGTCGTGCATCCAACTTGTCTAAAGAGAGCCATATATTGGCGGCCAATATAGACCGTGCCTATCTTGTGGCAACATTGCGTGACCCGGAGACTCCTCTGACTTTCATAGACCGTTTCCTGGCTACTGCCGAAGCTTACAATGTAAATGTGGCGATTATAATCAACAAGTGGGATACTCTTGATGAAGAAGATGTTGAACTTGCTGATGCCATAACGTATCTTTACCGCTCCATCGGCTACGATGTGTTTCATACTTCGGCACTCACCGGCATGGGCATTGACCGCCTTCTCGATGACATGCGCGGCCGCCTGTCGCTTCTTGCCGGCAACAGTGGGGTGGGGAAGTCGTCTATAGTCAACTCGCTGATTCCGGGGGCAGATGTGCGTACGGGTGCAGTTTCGGACATGCATCACACCGGAACGCACACCACGACATTCTCGGAGATTTATCGGTTGCCCGGAGGTGGCGACCTTATTGACGTGCCGGGTGTCAAGGGGTTCGGCACGATAGATTTCGACCCGGCCGAGGTGTCGCACTATTTTCCTGAAATTTTCGAGATTTCCGCCGACTGCCGCTACGGAAACTGTACGCATACCCATGAACCAGGATGTGCTGTCCTGCAGGCTTTGGCAGACCACAGAATTGCCGAAAGCCGTTATTCGTCATATCTTTCAATTCTTGAAGACTCCAATCCAGATAAATATCGTAAACCCTTTTGACTCCGGATTGTTATAAAGGTAATACAGATATTTATTAAAATCTTAAGGAGGAAAGAAAAATGAACATTGAATTATTCGGCACATGGGCCGGTGAAGTGTATAAAGCACTTGAAACTTCTGACACACGTATGCTTGGTCTGAAAGAATTGAAGAAAGCTACAAAATTGAAAAAAGATGAAATCATGGCCGCACTCGGTTGGCTCGGACGCGAAGGTAAAATCAGTGTGGCAATGAATGATGAAGAGCTTGTAACAACTCTTGTCTGAACATCTTTCAAGGCTAAACCTTGAATACTTACGGAGCGCGACAGATTATCTCTGCCGCGCTCCGGGTGTTTTTATAATTTGCTGAGAATTATTTACGAAACGGTACGGGGTAAAGAACGCGCACCGGCACGGGATGCCCCGCAATACGCCCCGGTATCCAGTCCGGCATCAGACTCAGTATGCGCGCTGCTTCTGCATTGAGACTGGCCTCTACACCTTTAAGTACGCTGACGTTTGTTACGCTGCCATCGCAGTTGACTACAAATGAGCATATCACACGTCCCTGAATACCTTCTTTGTATGCTTTGTCAGGATACTTACGCTCGCGATTTATGAAAGTGACAAGTTTGCATTGGCCCCCGGGGAAGCATGGCTTCTCGTCGACATAGTCGTATTCGTACACTTCCTTGTAGGTAGGGCGGCTACCTGAATTTCCGGTACACTTTACCCGGCAGGTCTGAGCCTGAGATAAAGCCGGCAGTAGTGTGGCCAACAATGCGAATGCCAATATAAGAAAATGCCTCATCAGTCGTATGTTACAATTCCTTGTTCATAGTGATGCAAAATTAGGTTCTATATTGCATATTTACAACAGCATTAACATTCGTTTAGATTTATTACGGTTTTTATTGCCGGCGATATAATATGAGGGCATCGGTTTTCGTTAATATGGAGTACACGAAATGAAACGCAGTCTTAAAATATCGACCGCGGTCTTGGCCGCGATTTTGCTCTCAGGCACAGTCCCGGCTGTTGCTCAACAGGGGTCGACCGCATATAACTTTCTGGAACTTACATCGTCGGCAAGAGCCATGGCTCTTGGTGGCACTAATATAACGGTCATAGACGATGACGTTGCATTGGCCGACCAAAATCCGGCTCTAATAGGCCCTGAGATAGATAAGCAGATAGCGGTCAATTATATGTATTATCTAAATTCAGGCAATTTTGCAGGGGTGAGGTATGGTATGGCAGCTGGTGAGCGTGGTGCGTGGTCGGCAGCAATCCAATATCTTGGATATGGTGCGATAGACCGCTATGATGCCAACGGTACTGCAACAGGTTCATTCAGCCCGCAAGATGTAGTTTTCGGTGCTACCTATGCGCATGATTTTACCGACAATCTTCGTGGTGGTATCAATCTGAAAGGGGTATATTCGAACTACGACGAATTCAATGCCTTTGCTCTGGCTGTGGATTTGGGTATCAATTATTATAATCCGGATAAAGACCTTTCACTCTCTGCCGTAATAAAAAATCTCGGAGGTCAGGTCAAAAGGTTCGACAAGGCGTATGACCGTCTGCCTTGGGACATTCAGCTCGGATATATGCAAGCGGTAGGTTCATCGCCATTTTCGGTCTCAATCACGGCATATCATCTCACAAAGTGGAAACTGCCTTATTATGAGCATAAAGAGGACGGCGAAAATGTATCAGAAACCAAAAATGGGTTTCTTCCTAACTTCTTCCGTCATTTGATTTTCGGTGTCCAGTATTCCCCATCTGAAAAATTTTATATAGATTTGGCGTATAATTACAAGGTGCATTCGGACATGTCGGCCTATCAGCGCAGTTTGCTGTCGGGTTTCTCTGTCGGTCTGGGTCTTAAGGTCAAATCGTTTGCTTTCGGGGTAGCTTATGCGCAGCCTCACAAAAGCGGTAATTCGATAATGCTTAATATCTCGACCAATCTTCAGGAATTGTTCCACCGCTGACATCTGATTTTGCGCCCGCCTTTTTTACGCAAAAAGATTATGTCAGAAAAGAAAATTATCATTGCTATCGACGGTTTTTCTTCGTCAGGCAAAAGCACACTGGCCAAGAGTCTGGCCAGAACAATCGGATATACATATATAGATACGGGCGCAATGTATCGCACGGTTACGCTGTATGCCATGCGTAAAGGTATGATTTTACCGGACGGCAGGGTTGATGCATCCGCGTTGGCAAAAGCTCTTCCCGAAATCAGCATCTCATTTCGCGATACTAACGAGGGACTCAACCGTGCGTTTCTCGGTGAGGAGGATGTAGAGGCCGAAATCCGAGGCATGGAGGTGTCGGCGCACGTCAGCCCTGTTTCCGCAATACCGGCTGTACGCGCCGACCTTGTTGCAAAGCAGCGGGAAATGGGTCGCGACGGCGGTGTGGTTATGGATGGCCGCGACATAGGGACAACCGTTTTTCCTGAGGCCAAGCTGAAAATTTTCCTCAATGCATCACCCCGATTGCGTGCTGAAAGACGCTGGTTGGAATTGCGAGAAAAAGGTGTCGATGTTGACATGGAAGATGTTTATCGCAATATATGTGAGCGTGATGCAGCCGATACATCAAGAGCAGACTCTCCTTTGCGCAAAGCCGACGATGCCATAGAACTCGATAACGGCCGGATGACTATTGAGCAACAGGATGAATATATGCTGTCTTTGTTTCGCAAAACAATAGAAACTCTCTGAATGGCTTCGATTGAGATTGATAAGGACTCAGGCTTTTGCTTCGGTGTGGTCAATGCCATAGAAAAAGCTGAAGCAGAACTGGAGAAATCCGGCTCGTTATATTGTCTCGGCGATATAGTGCATAATTCTGATGAGGTAGACCGTCTTTGCCGTAAAGGATTGAAAACCATAACTCATGCAGACCTTGAAAATCTTCATGATGTAAAGGTGCTTTTGCGGGCTCATGGCGAGCCTCCTGAAACCTATGAGACAGCACGTCGCAACAACATCGAGATTATTGATGCTACATGTCCGGTTGTCCTTCGTCTGCAACGTCGTATAAAAGAAAAATACGACGAAGGCGCGGATTCCGGCTCAAAACCTCGTATCTTTATCTACGGTAAACTCGGACATGCCGAGGTAAACGGACTTGTCGGTCAGACACACGGTGAGGCGGTTGTGATACAAGACATTACGGATTTGGACAAGGTGGACTTATGTGGCGACATAGCCCTGTACTCGCAGACTACAAAGTCAATAGACGGTTTCGGCGAGGTGGTAAAGGCTATTGAGTCGCGTAAGACTGACGGAGAGTTCAGATATTACGATACTATTTGCCGCCAGGTCGCTACACGCATGGCAAAATTAAAAACTTTTGCCGCTGCCCATGAAGCCATAATTTTTGTAAGCGGAGCAAAAAGTTCCAATGGGCGTGCGCTTTATGAGGGATGTCGTACGGTCAATCCTCATACGTATATGGTCTCGTCACCCGGCAGTATCAATCCGGAATGGCTGAAAGGGGTTGGACGCATAGGAATTTGCGGTGCAACATCAACTCCGCGCTGGCTGATGTATAAAGTGAAGTCGCACATAGAAAAAATGCTTGCTGATGATGTTTCAACCGAGGACGCAGGAGCAGATTGATGCCATGTTTATGAGTCTCGCCCTTGTAGAGGCTGAAGAGGCTGCCCGCAATGGTGAGATTCCGGTGGGTGCTATTGTCGTATGTGAGGGGCGTGTTATATCCCGTGCACACAATATGACTGAGGCCTTGAACGATGTCACCGCTCATGCCGAGATGCTGGCCATAACGGCGGCTGCCAATCACCTCGGGGGGAAATTCCTGACAGATTGCACATTGTATGTGACAGTTGAGCCATGCCCCATGTGTGCTGGTGCTTTGGCATGGAGCAGAGTGGCAAGAGTAGTTTACGGAGCCTCAGACCCCAAACGAGGCTTTACGACTGTATGGCGGAACGACCGACCGGTATTTCATCCGAAAACTACCGTAACGTCGGGTGTATTGGCCGAAGATGCAGCTGTATTAATGACAACTTTTTTTAAGTCGAGAAGATGAAAATCAAACAATGGATTGAGGCGATGCGTCTCCGGACATTGCCGGTCAGTGTAGCCGGAGTGTTTATGGGTACGGCATGTGCAGTATTGCGTGATTCGTTCAGACCCTTACCGGCTGTTTTGTGTCTTTTGTTTGCGGTCTTAGCTCAGATAGCATCTAATTTTGCCAATGAATATTATGATTTTAAGAATGGTCTTGACCGTAAGGGACGAGCCGGATTTCGTCGTGGAGTGACCGAAGGTGATATTTCGCCACGCGCTATGAGATACGCCACTTATGGTACACTTGCACTTGCCGGCATTGTTGGTATTGTCACGGTCATATTGTGGGGAAGTTGGTGGATGTTTCCTGTAGGCATCGCCATCGCCTTGTTTGCCTTGGCATATAGTACCGGGCCATATCCGCTATCACACCACGGGCTGGGTGATATTGCTGTAATAATCTTCTTTGGATTTGTGCCGGTGACTCTTACGACTTATCTCCAAACCGGCGATGATTTTTGGAATACTCCCACACTACTTGCCTCATTTGCCATAGGACTTATGGCCGCTAATGTCCTTATCGTTAATAATTACAGAGACATGGAGGACGATGATGCCGTGGGAAAACACACCACGTGTGTTATCTTCGGGCGTAAAGTCATGGGATGGGCATATCTTGTATTTGGGATTGCCGCAATGTTTATGATGATACCCATGATGCAAATGATACACCTGTCGCAGTTTGTGACCGAACTACCACTGATTATCTATACCGTCTTTCTTTTCTCTATAAGGAATGCTCTTATCCATAAACATGGGGCTGCATTAAATCCTTTGTTAGGCCGTACTGCAATCAACCTGTTGATTTTTTCACTGTTTGTCCTTGTCTTGAGTTTCATTTCCTGACAACCGACGAAGCACAAAAGCCGAACGGGCCGGAATGTAAAGTCGCAACCAGCCTTTACCGTCTTTTGCATACAGCTCATCGTGGCGAGTGAAATGATGTGTGCTGTCATCGTTGTTTCCGAAACCTCCGAACTCGGTGTCGTCTGAGTCAAGCACCACGGCATATTCACCTTCCGGAGCGAGTATTCCATAGTCGGAGAATGAATGTTCCGGGTTGAAGTTAAAGACAAAAAGCATGTCTCCGCGCATAAATGCCAGAATCTGGTCGGAGTCCTTATCCCATAATTTTATTATAGGCAGATTTTCGAAATCTTTCACACCCGACACCAGTTTTACCATAGCGGTGTCAAACCTGTTCAGCTGGCGGTAACGCAGGTCGTCACGGTCGACAAGACTCCATTGCCTTCTGGCATATTTATGACTCCAGCCGTTACCTTCGCGTGGAAAATCAATCCATTCCGGATGTCCGAACTCATTACCCATGAAGTTCAGATAGCCCCCGTTGATGCAGGCCAGCGTGACAAGTCTGATTAATTTGTGAAGTGCGACTCCGCGGTCCACTGCGAAATTGTGTTCAAGCGCTGACATGTGCCAGTACATCTCCGAGTCAATCAGTCGGAATATGATAGTTTTATCTCCTACAAGCGCTTGGTCGTGACTTTCGCAGTATGAGATAGTCTTTTCATCAGCACGCCGGTTTGTGAGTTCCCAGAAAATATCGCCCGGCTTCCAGTCTTCATCCTTTTTTTCTTTGATGGTTTTTATCCAGAAATCGGGTATACCCATTGCCATGCGATAGTCGAACCCTATGCCGCCGTCGGTGAATTTAGTGGCAATCCCTGGCATCCCGCTCATCTCTTCCGCTATCGTTATCGCATGAGGATTGACTTCATGGATAAGGAGGTTAGCCAATGTCAGGTAGACTATTGCATCTGTGTCCTCATGGCCATTATAATAGTCATCGTATGTCGAGAAAGTTTTTCCGAGTCCGTGGTCGTAATACAGCATCGATGTTACTCCGTCAAACCGGAAACCGTCGAAGTGGAATTGTTCCAACCAGTATTTGCAGTTGCTTAGAAGAAAATGAAGTGTGGCATCTTTACCATAGTCAAAGCAAAGACTATCCCATGCCGGATGCTCCCTGCGGTCGTCGCCATAGAAGTACAGGTCGGGTGAACCGTCGAGACGTCCGAGTCCTTCGAGTTCGTTTTTTACGGCGTGCGAGTGGACAATGTCCATGATCACAGCAATTCCTTCGGCGTGTGCGGCGTCGACAAGCGCCTTGAGCTGTTCGGGAGTACCGAACCGGCTTGAGGCGGCGAAGAAGTTTGAAACGTGATAGCCGAACGATCCGTAATACGGATGCTCCTGAATGGCCATTATCTGTATGGCGTTGTATCCGTCGGCCGCAATTCGGGGCAGTATTTCAGTCCGGAACTCTTCGTAAGTACCAACGCATTCTTTCTCTTGAGCCATGCCGATGTGACATTCGTAAATCAGAAGAGGGTCGGTATTCGGTTTGAAGTCGGATATTTTGAAACGATACGGATGCTCGGGTTCATACACCTGTGCACTGAAAATGCCGGTGTCCTTGTCTTGAACCACCCGGGTGGCATAGGCGGGGATTCTCTCTCCAGAACCTCCCGGCCATTCCACAATCATTTTATATAAGGAGCCATTATGCAGCGTGTCGCCGTTGAGCCGACCCTCCCACGCACCACCTTCAATACGACGAAGTGCGAAACGTGCATCTTTCTGCCACCCTGAAAAATCTCCGGTCAGATATATAGCTGATGCTTTCGGAGCATATTCCCTGAATACCCAGCTGCCGTCAGCCTCACGATGAAGTCCATAATAATTATATGCATTGGCAAAATCCGGTAGCGAACCATTCGTGTGTTGTGTTATTTTTTTCAGTCGGTTCAATACGTCTTGATGTCGACCCGAGATGGCGGTCTGAAAGGGTTGCAGCCAGGGGTCGTTCTGGATAATTCTTAATTGTCGGTTCATGGGTAAAAACTGCCGGTTAAGGCTCATTTCTTAGCCGACACTTGCTTTTTCTTGTGTCTGTGAGGAATGTGCCGTACTTTATCAACACTCGGGGGAGGTAGTTGGTTGGCTTCTGTCAGACGGAAACAGTATTTGATTGATTCGCGTATGACTTTAGCGTCTCGGTCATTCCCTTTCAATACATTGAGAACGTTGGCAATATAGGCATCTTTGTTCGGATACCCCAGCATGCCTGCCACACCACATTCGCTCAGCATAGGCTTGTGATTGAATACCCGGAGAATGGATGGATAATCATTACGGACAAGCATGTCGGCAAATTCTTTTTCACATATCTCGTACATGCCTGTCGGGTCAAGAATATCCGGTAACTGGCGAAGGTGTTCATCCAATTCCCTTATATTACGGAACCGACCGTCAATTTTACATTCCACTTCGCGTTTCACCCGGTGGCGTATGTGCATGAGTGCCTGTTCGCGATATTGTTTACCGAACAGGCGGATAATTGAGTCGCGGACTCTCCCGAAAATACGGTCGGCGTCTTTTCCTCTCCTTCGTGCCATGGTTGTGACAACCCCTTCGAGAAGAAATATGTTTTCTATTTCGGCCACTTCAGGTACAAGAATGTTTTTTTTGCGCAGATACCCTACTTCTGCTTCAGTCCTGCGGTCGCGGTCTACAATGCCCATACTGCTCAGATGATGCAGTGGCTTAAGGTCGTTGAAGGTACGTGTACTTTCGATTACTTTGTCGCAGCTTCCGAGCGGACGCACAGTATATTCAGGAAAGACAAGCGGATATAATTTTGCATCGATACTATGGGTTGCATCTCCTTCTATGAAAAGTACCGGTCGGCGAGTTCCTATTAGGTCAATGAATAAGCGTTCGTCATATGCACCGGCATTCAGCACTTCGTAATCCCATGAGGGTGGCTGAGCTTCATAGCGGCGTATCCATACACATACATTTTCTGTACGGGAATTGACAAATTCAACATCATTTGTATTGTAGAAGAATGTGCAATCAGGACGTAAGCCTTCGACAGCGTTCCATATAGTATTGAGCAATGACGGGTGTAGAAAAAGGGTAGGCGAGTCAATGAAAATCATTGCTCCTGGTCGGGCATACAATACTCCGGCAATGTAGTATAGGACGGCTTTCTCACCGGAACTCAGTCTGAGAGTAGAGATAATATTGTCACCACTTTCAGTTGCAAACATAAGTCCTCCCGTTTGCTTCAGCACTTGATTGCCTGGAAAAATCTTTTGCCACAGCTTGATAAGTTTGTCAAGACGCGTAGGTTTTTCCACGACATCTCCCTCTCCGAGCAGTCGGCGCGTCTTTGCCGAAAGCAACGAGTTGAATTCATCATTGAGCAACAACGATATAACTTTGTCAAGTTCTGACGCTGCATCTGTCCGCAGACTCATGCCCGCATCTACAGCATTGCGATATTGTGCATCAATAGACCCGGGCAGGCTACTTTCATTCCTTTCCGGATAGAAAGCGCTCACGGCCGACAATAGAATGGATTTGTCCGCATAACGGTCGATAAGGTCATGCATGAATCGTGTTTTGCCGGAACCATTTGCTCCGACAAGAGTAATTTGGCGAGACATAGGTAGCCGTCCTGGTTGTTGTCCGTCGATACGGCGGGGTAGAATTACTTCATTCATTGTCCGGGAGTTTGATATGCAAATTTAGCGATGCATCGTCGAGTACACAAATTTTTTGTACTTTTGCGCTCTGTACAATCATCCAGAAATAATCAGATATACTTATGTTTTCAGGCATAGTTGAAGAAGCAGCCCGCGTGGTTGCGGTTCGTCGCGAGGAAGGCAATATACACCTCACAATGACGTGCTCGTTCGTCGATGAGCTTACCATTGACCAAAGTGTGGCACATAATGGTGTATGTCTTACAGTTGTGGCTATTGAAGACAATACATACACAGTGACGGCTATTAAAGAAACTCTCGAGCGTTCCAATCTTGGCGACCTCAAGCCGGGCGACCTCGTAAACCTTGAGCGCAGCATGCGTATTGACGGCCGGCTTGACGGCCATATAGTACAAGGTCATGTAGATATTACGGCGCAGTGTACTGAGGTGACCGATGCTGACGGGAGTAAATATTTCAAATTCGTCTACGACTTCGACCCTGAAATGGCAGTGAAAGGTTATCTGACCGTTGACAAAGGCTCTGTTACAGTCAATGGTGTCAGTCTGACTGTGTGCGATTCCGAGAAGGACTCTTTCCGTGTGGCCATAATACCCTATACGTTTGAACATACCAATTTCTGCCAAATCAAACCCGGCACACGTGTGAACCTCGAATTTGACATCGTCGGGAAATATATTGCCAGAATTACAGAACTGAACCGCTGATTGTGTTATTTTGAGGCTTTCTTTTTTGAGGTAGCCTGCTGTGCTTTAGTTGATGTAAAAGCCGATGCTCCGGCATTTACGTCGGCAGTCTTGTTCATTGTCAGCCCTACGTACATACTGTCGTAGTTGTCAAGGAGCGATGCTACAGTAGATGCCATGCTCATACCCGATACCTTGGCTACTCCGGAGATGATTTTTTTCAGGGTAGTAGTATCAAAGAGCATTTTCAGTGTAGACCCGGATTTTTGCAGATACGTTTCTGCAGACCCGAAATTGAATAGGCCTCCGGCACTGAATTTAAGTACATATCTGCCTGAAGAAGGAGATGTTATCGTACCTTTCATGTTTAACATCTTGTTCTTTATCGTAAAAGAACTGTCCGGATAAATAGTCACAATAGCATTATCAAGACCAAGTTTGTCATAATATGGTTTGAGTTTATCTTCTGCCGCTGTGGCGGCTGCTGCTCCACCGACTTTGGCCACAAGATTGTCTGATTTTAGGGCAACCCCTGGTCCCGACACTTTCCATTCTCCCGTCAGGTCGGCGATAGACAGTTCTGTTTTCCCAATAAGATTGCCGAGTACATTGCCGATTTTACCCAGTTTTGAATCTGAGTCGGAAGAGTTATTTGTCTCCTTTTTGGGTATGAGGTCTGTGATGTCGAAAGAAGAAGCGTGAGAGGCATGCGGCAGAACAAACGTTCCGGCACATATGATGGTTTTTATTATTGAAGTCAGTTTCATCATTATCTGGATTGTTCAGCGGATATTTCTCTGTCTATGCTTTCAAATTTAGAGTTCTTGCTTTTGTATTCGGGCACAATTTCCTTCATCAGGTGAACCATGTCATGAATATTACCTTTCGATGCGTGGCTTATAAGGCGGTCAATCATTGTACATATTTCTTTGAAATCATAGCGACGCACTTTGGCAATCATAATCTTATCGTTCGATGTCGGAAGTGTTTTTTCCTTATCGTTGAGGAGTTCTTCGTAGAGTTTCTCTCCGGGTCTGAGACCTGTCTCTATGATTTTAATGTCGATGTCCGGTTTCAATCCGCTGAGAATAATCATCCTCTTTGCGAGGTCGTATATTTTAACAGGCTCTCCCATGTCAAAAATATATATTTCACCTCCGTCTGACATGCATCCTGCCTCAAGAACAAGTGAACAGGCCTCGCGGATTGTCATGAAATAACGGATGATGTCGCGATGTGTCAAGGTGACGGGGCCTCCTGCAGCTATCTGGCGCCGGAATAAAGGAATTACTGAACCGTTAGAGCCAAGAACATTGCCAAAGCGAGTGGTGACGTATTTTGTTGTCTCCGGGCTGTTGTCTCCTTTGACGTGGAAATAGAGAGACTGGACGTATATTTCGGCAATACGCTTGCTCGCACCCATGATGTTTGTAGGATTTACCGCTTTGTCGGTAGATATCATGACAAACTTTTCCACATTATATTTGGTTGCGAGGTCGGCAAGGTTCTTTGTACCCATTACGTTGGTCAATATGGCCTCGGTAGGATTACGTTCCATCATAGGTACATGTTTATATGCCGCCGCGTGATAAACAATCTGTGGACGATATTCCGCAAATGCGCGTTCAAGACGGTCGACATTCTGAACGTCAGCCACGTAAAGATGTATTTTTACGCCGGGCCATGTATTTTCCATTTCGAGCTGCATGTCATGCATCGGGGTTTCAGCTTGGTCGAGCAGGATGATTTCTCCGGCATTGAATGCTGCTACCTGGCGGACTATTTCAGAACCTATAGAACCGGCAGCCCCGGTAATCAATACACGTTTACCTTCTACCTGACGTGCAATTCTCGGGTTCGTATTGGTAATGACAGGGCGGCATAACAGGTCTTCTATTTTAATTTCCTGTACATGGCTGGAAATTTTTACATCTTCGCTGGCATTATCATTTATATCGAATTCTTCAACCTGATGCAGAATCTTCAAGGTAATACCGTTGTCCATAAATATATCCGCAAAACCATTCTGCATCATGTCAAGATGATTTTGCAGGAAAATCAGCGTCTGACAATTATACTTGGCAAAGACGTCGCGGACTGTACTCTTATCGAAAATCTCAACAGGGAGTCCGTTGATTTTCTTGACGTTGATATTTTTGTTAAGAGACAGTAACGCCTTTGGTTCAAATTCGCCGTTCACCTCATCTCTGAGAGAACTGGCGAGTGAGAAGCTGTTGATTGCCGACCCCAGGACTATGACTGGCTTGCGTTCTTTGAGGACGGCTGAGATGTGATTGTAGAATGTCTTTACAGTAAGGCGCAATAGAACAAGCGCACACAGGATGATAGCGCTTGTTATAAGGATACTTGGTATGGGTATCAGAAAATAATGTGAGGATGACACAAGGGAGAAGCAGAAACTTGTCGTACATAATATGATGCACGAAAGCGCCACGAAAAAGAATGTTTTCAACATGTCGTCCGTCACTGAAAAACGGATGATACATTTATAATTGCCTGTGATAAGATTCGTAAATGTATAGACGGCTAACATTATAATATAGCCATAATCGGTCAAAAGTTTTGGCTGATTATGGGGAGACAGCATGAATATCAATGCGCTGCATATTGCCACTATCACGAAGTCGGCAAGGAATGTAATCCACCTTGGCGATGGCGAACCATGAAACATTCGGATAATGCGCAACTTTGTCAGTTGCTGTAATATTTTTTGAGAATTCATAGAAAATATCAACGTCCTGCAGATTGAAATTGAAATTACTTATTTCCGGATTGCCTCACAAAAGTAATAATAAAAGTTTAATTTGCGAAGTGCTCTCCAGGACAATGCGCAAAAAAGGCAAATTATAGTTGATTGTATTGGCGGTTTTGTTGGTCTATTATTCGCAAAATGGATATTTTGTCCAAAGTGGATGAAGGCTGTTTTGTTTTTTTTGTATATTTGCCACACATAAAATGAACTAACCTGTAAATTATATGAAGATTCTACATTTGTACGTGGTGGCGGCAGTTGGTCTGACGCTTACTGCGTGCAGTGATGAAAACCCGTGGATGTCTGGTAATGGAACAGGAAAGATTTCTCCGCGGGTTGTGACCGATGTCAGTGTTACAGACGCAAAGCCCCTGTTACGCTCGACGGAGACTTTGCAAGTTCCTTCTGCGGACGATTTCACTTTGAAAATTTCAAAAAAT
Source organism: uncultured Sangeribacter sp. (assembly GCA_964452865.1). Lineage (GTDB taxonomy): Bacteria > Bacteroidota > Bacteroidia > Bacteroidales > Muribaculaceae > Lepagella. Next base: position 13,762 of record CAYVNJ010000025.1, read on the forward strand.
GATGGCTCTTTTTCCAAAGAATGGGAAAAGTTCGCGTCGTTTGATGAGAAAATGGCATTTGTTACCGGGGCGTATACAATGGAAGCATCTGTAGGTTCTCCTGATTCAGAAGGTTTCGAAATGCCGTATTTCTATGGAGCGACTCAATTCGTTGTGAAAGAAGATGAGACCACTGATGTGAGTGTTACGGCATCCCTTGCAAATGCAATGGTAAGTATTGACTACACAGATGATTTCAAACATTTCTTCCCCCAGTATTCTACGCAACTGCATTCTGATGGCGGAGCATATATTGATTTTGCTCCGGATGAGGTGCGACCGACATTTGTAAAGCCCGGCAATGTAGCCATAACCATGTCGCTGACAAAGCAGAACGGAGTTTCCGCTACCTTTCAGCCGGCTGATTTTGCGGTTGAGGCAAAACATCATTATCATCTCACGTTTGATGCCAACAATGGCAGTACGGGCGATGTACAGTTGTCAATAATATTTGACGATACTGTTGAGGCGGAGGATGTGGTGATAGACTTGACTGACGAGCTGATGCTTTCTCCTGCACCAATTGTCAATCCTGTAGGATTTACGTCCGGACAGACAATCAATATGCTCCAGGGGTCAGATGTATCGACTCTGCAGACAGTTATAATGGCACAGAGTGGTATTAAGGATGTAATGCTGTCTACAAACTGCCCGGCTATCACCTCTGTTCTTGGCGCAGAAGTCAACCTGATGACCTTGTCACAAGCTCAGCGCGATGTGCTTTCCGACATGGGCCTCGGTGTTACAGGATTGTGGAATGGCGCATCCGGTCAGGCTAAAATGGCCAGGATAGACTTTACCGGCCTTGTGGCCTCGCTTTCCGGTAATGCAGCCTATACATTCGGTTTGGTTGTCAAGGATAAACTGACGAAAGTTAACGAGCCCGTCATATTGTCGGTTACTACTGTCCCTGTTGAAGCTTCGTTTATTTCTGTCGATAAGTCAATCATAGGGTCAGACAAAGTCAATGCCCGGATAAACTATAATGGTGAAAATCCGATACGTAATCTTTCGGTGGAAGCACGCAACGAATATGGTGTTTGGGATGTATGCGACTGGAAGTTAATCAAAAACGAAGGTCAAATATACGACGTCGAAATTACAGTGCCTGCGCTTACTACTGATATTCCTATACGAATAAAGTTTCGCGATGAGGTCAAAGCCGAAACCTCTGTAGAGCGTGTCGCCCCGGAATTTGACATAGCTGTCGATGCATTTGCCAGACATGCCGTTGTCAAGGTATTGGCTGATGAATCAGTAAAGGCAGGAGTTACAAATGTACTCCGTATTTTCGTCAATGCGGACGGCATATCGATGACGCGCGATGCAGACAACGGTTTGATTACAGTGTCCGGCTTAACTCCTTCAACGTCATATACGCTTCGCTCATGCATAAAGACAGGTGAATATACACCTGTCTTGGAGTTGATTACCGAAGATGCTTCCCAAATTGCCAATGGTGATTTTTCATCAGAACACCAGACAATCAATATCTCCGGTATCAATGCTGGTGGCCAATACGGAACCACCTCTCTCAGGAAGTATTTCAACAAAACGTCTATAACGGCCAGTGAACCGACTGGATGGGCTTCGGTGAATGAGAATACATGTTATAATGGGTCAAATCCTCAGAACACATGGTTTATGGTTCCATCTACCTTTATGGAAGACGGGGCGGTAGTAATTCGTTCGGTTGCTTACGACCATAATGGTACGTTGCCTGCATTCAGTGCTGCTGCTGCAACCGGTTATAGCAAAAATGCACCGGCGTCATTCGCCGGGTATGCATCCGGAGAACTCTTTCTTGGTTCTTATTCATACAATGGCAGCGAGCATAGAACTGACGGCATATCATTTAGTTCTCGTCCGTCGGCATTGACTTTCAAGTATTCTTATACTCCGTACGCCAATGAGCAAGGAGAGGCCTACATAGTAGTTCTTGATGCTGCGGGTCAGATAATATCTCAGGCGTCTAAATTGCTTGATTCTCAGTCTTCTATGCAGGTGGCTACTGTCAAGTTGCCCAATTATGCTTTCGGAAGTAAGGCTGCAGCCGTACGCGTTTGTTTCCGTTCTACCAGACGAGGTGTTACTCCTTCAACTTATACACCGACAGGTACTGCCCTTAAGGATAATAATACTATCGTTATTACTGGAACAACGCTTTCCGCTAATTCCTATAAATCGCTGTCGGTAGGCAGTATCCTGAAAGTAGATGATGTAACACTAACTTATTAATCAACAAAGAGCATGATTAGAACAATATACAAAATGGCTGTCTTTTTCAGCCTGGTCATGATAATGACCGGATGTGGCAAGGAAAGCATGTTTCGGGATGATTCCGGTATTACCGGACAACTATCACTGGTAAAACTTATTCCTGAAATACGCACGGAAGAACAAGTGCGTGCAGGTGTAAATACGGAAGATTTCTACATCCGGATAGTAAATGGAACTGAAACAGTACGGGAAGGGTATTTTAGAGATATGCCCGAAATAATTGACCTTGCACCTGACAATTATACAATTAAGGTTGCATCGGCGTATGAGGCTGCCGATTCGGAATGGAATAATCCTTATTATGAAGGTTCTCAGGATTTTACGATTACAGCAGGAAACATTACTGAAGTTAAAACTGTCGTTTGTAAGTTTGCAAATGTCAAAGTGACAATTATTTATGATGACGAGCTTAAGGCTGTTATGGATGATGATTGCAAGGTGAATGTCGTGGTCGGTGATAAAGGTAGCCTTGATTTCGGTCGTGATGAAACGAGAAGCGGATACTTTGCGTATGTGCCTGGCAGTTCCACTCTGGTGGCTACCTTTACCGGTACTGTTGAAGGTGTCCGCGAGGAGAATTGCCGTCCGTACGTTGATGTCGTGCCCGGGTCGCACTACCGCATTACCTATACTTTGCACTCAAGCAATATTGAAGTTCCAGACCCTGAGGGTGAAATTTTTCCGGGTCTCGTAGTAGATGCCACGGTTGAAAGAGAAGATATGACAGTTGACGTGGATATACCTGATGATATTTTGGACGATGATGACCGTCCGCATCAAGGCGGAGATAACCCTAATCCCCCTACGCCTCCCACTCCGGACAAGCAAGCCCCTGAGCTTACCCCTGCTGACCTGTTTGCCGCACCTCAGAATGTGGGAGAAGGTTCGACGGTTAAATTTGCAGCATCAAGTTCTGCAGATAATGGCTTTACCGAGTTTACTGTAATAATCAGGTCTGATGTGCTTACCCCTTCTGAGTTGGAAAGTGTAGGATTGACAGACAAACTTGATTTGGTTAATCCCGGACAATTTGAGCAGACGCTACGCAATTTCGGCTTCCCCGTAAATGTTGGAGGCATGAAGACTGCGGAATTTGATTTATCGCAGTTTATGGGTCTGTTGGCAGTACTAGGCCCGGCATCGCATGATTTCGTAATACATGTGGCCGACGCAAATGGCTCTACTGATAAAACATTAACACTCGTAATTAAATAGTGATGAATAAGACTTCTGCATATATATTCGGGGGAATGGCGATTTTGGTTTCAGCTATGTTGCCCTCTTGTGCATCGGATGATTTCATGATGTCTGAGGGAGAGGGTCAGCTGAAATTCAAAATGGTTGTGAACTCCGATGTGACACGCGCCGAAGGTGACGAACAGTCGCTGGCAGAGAAGTGTATGATTTATATTTCAAGCAATAAGGGATTGTTGTACAAATTCAAAGGACTTGAAAATGTACCTTCGGACTTATACTTGAAATGCGGGTCGTATGTGGCCGAGGCTTGGACTGGTGACAGTGTATCCGCTTCATTCGACAAAAAGTTTTATAAGGCATATCAGCCGGTAAATATTGAACGTGGAATAAACAATGTCGTCCTCAACTGCAAGATAGCTAACGTGGTTGCATCAATAAATCCGGAACCAATAATTGATGAGGCACTGAAAGATTACACGGTCACGATATCCAATTCGAGAGGGTCTCTTGACTTCAATGCTGAAAATGCCGCTACGTCGCATGGATATTTCATGATGCCGGATGAGGAGACCTCACTCACGTGGACTATTTCCGGCCGTAAAGAAGATGGCACAGATTTTGCGAAAACCGGGGTGATAGAAAATGTCGAGCGTGCGCATGAATATGTACTTAATATTAAATATACTCCTCAGACTTCCGAAATTGGGGGTGGTATCATAACTATAGAAGTGGATGATACAGAATTGTTGGTCGAAGACCGGATAGAGCTTAAAGGCGCACCTAAAATTGTTGGCATGGGCTTTGATGTGGATATGCCTATCACTGCATCTGCAGGGACTTTCGAGCGTAAAAGTGTTTTTGTCCAGTGTTGCGGTCACTTTGAAAAATTGATTGTATGTGCTGAACCTTATTCTCCTTTCGGCCTACCTCGCAAGGATTTTGACTTTGTATCAATGACTGAGGATGCGCGTGCATTGCTCAAAGCTTCTGGTGTGGAATGTGACATGATGTATGATGCGGACAAGGATGCCTCTTCCGCAAGAATTGCATTCGATGCATCAATGCTCAATAAACTGACAGACGGTAAATATACTCTTGATGTAACGGCAACCGATGAATTCGGTAAGACCTTAACAAGAACTGTTACGCTGAATGTCAGTGATGCTCCGGTATCTGTATCCGAAGCGGAATGGACTGATGTGTATTCATATAGCGCCACACTTCATGGTAGTGTTGAGCGAGATGGACAGACTGCTCCTGGCATTCGCTTCCGTCGGGCCGGAGATGCAGATTGGCAAATTGCCGAGGCCTCAATAAAAAATAAGGGACGTTTTGATATGACGCTGACTGGTCTACGTCCCGGAACACGCTATGAATATCAGGCAGTAGGCGATGATTATACTGGAGAGTCTCATTATTTTACAACCGAGACTGTATTCACAATACCCAATGCCGGATTTGAAAGTTGGTCTGTCAATTCAAAAGGTGCAAATATGCCCAGTGCAGACGGAACCGCGTCTTTCTGGGATACAGGTAATCATGGCTCGATAACACTGAAGATTAATGTTACGGGTGGTACGACATCGCCAATTCATTCTGGAACCTACTCCGCCAAGTTAGAGTCTAAATTTGCCAGTCTTATGGGTATCGGAAAGCTGGCAGCCGGTAATATATTTACCGGTACGTATGATAAGACATCAGGTACTAATGGTGAATTGACATTTGGGCGTACTTATGATAATTCTCGTCCTATTGCGCTTACAGGGTATGCGACGTATATTCCGGGAAAAGTTGACCAAGGTTCGTATTCAGCATTGCCGCAAGGCTCGACCGATAAGGGTCAGATTTATGTTGCACTTGTGACCGACCCTGTTAAAGTCAAGACTGCGGATACTAATACCTTGTTTAATCCTGAGGCAGATTATATCGTTGCATACGGCGAAATGACCTTTGACTCAAATTTTGGTTCAGAGTCTGAGCTGAAGAAATTTGAAATCAAACTTAACTATCGTAAACCGTCAACAAAACCTGCTTATCTCGTAATAGTTGCTTCGGCTTCTAAGTACGGAGATTATTTTACCGGTTCATCGACATCCGTAATGTATCTTGATGATTTTGAATTTGTATATAAGTAAATATCATACAATATTTTAATGTATCGAAATAAAACTTGGCGCATAGTGCCGATGTTAGTATTGTCAATGTTCCTGAGTCCGCTTTACATGCAGGCTCAGGAACAGTCGGATATACATGAAAGTGCTGAAATAGAGGTCTACGAGCGAGAGCCTGAGTCTGTGGTATTTGTCCCTAAGGGCCAATGGGTGGCAGGAGTAGGCATAAACTATACTCAGTCAAACCAGAACAAATATCAATTTTTTGTTCTTGAAGGAGTATCCGGAGATACATATTCGTTTAATGTGACACCAATGGTGTGTTACATTTTTAAGGATGACATGGGATTTGGCGGAAAGTTTGCTTATTCACGTTCGCTTACAAAATTAGAAAACGCTGATGTTGTACTTGACAATGAGAATAGCTATAATATCAGCAATCTATACCGGCTGTCTCATTCTTACTCGGGAATGGCTATATTCAGAAATTATTTTTCTATCGGACACTCCCGAAGATTTGGATTTTTCAACGAAATACAGCTGAAACTCGGTGGCGGCCAATCAAAACTTATGAAAGGCAAAAGTCAAGATATTACGGGAGCATTCGAAAGTAATTTCTATTTCGATATCGGATTGGCACCGGGATTTGTGGTCTTTCTTAATGATTACTCGGGTCTGGAAGTCAATATAGGTGTGTTGGGCTATTCCTATACGCATACTAAGCAGCTGAATGACCAGATTTATGTATCGTATCGTGATAGCCAACGTGCCAACTTCAGGATAAATCTATTTTCAATAACATTCGGTGTCGCATTTTATATTTGATGATGAAGATGAAGTGTCTTTTGACAACAATATTAATGATTGTAGCTTTGTGTGCATCTGCAGCATCCGGACATGAGGCACACATGTCGGTTGATTCGGTTGGTGAGTTGAACGATACTATTGGAGGCTATAAGATGATTGCTGTGCCTGATTCTATGATAAAATTGGTAAACGGAGTTTTGTCAGGTAAATTGATAACTAAAAGAAATCCTGATATCATAGATGTAGATGAAAAGGTTATTGTGCGGGGTGATACCGTGCCTCTTATTATCAAGCAGCGTAATTTCGGGCGGTATGACCGTGGTCTATTTAATTATCTCTATATTCCCAAGGGAGATTGGTTTGTAGGTCTGACTGCATCGTATGGAGAATTTTCGACTACTGATTACCAATTGTTTGACCTTTTATCGGACTTTAATTTCAATGCTCACTCGTTTTCAATAAAACCGTCGGTCAGTTATTTCATAAGGAATAATGTATCTCTCGGTTTGAAATTTAACTATTCTAATTCGAAGGCCATATTGCAGTCGGCCGCGGTTGATTTTGATGAAGACTTGAATTTTAATATTTCGGATGCTTCGTATAAAAACGAGTCATATTCAGCCGCTATGATTTTCAGGCAGTATATAGGTCTCTCGCGTGCTGGCCGTTTTGGAGTATACAATGAAGTGGAACTTGCATTTGGCTCAGGTAATGCGCATTTCAACAGGATGTATGATTCAACACCTCGTACGACATCGACCACATATATGGATGCACGTTTGAATTTCTCTCCGGGTGTATGCGTGTTTATAATGAAGAATGTGGCTTTTAATGTGTCGTTCGGAGTGTTCGGTTATTACCTGCGCAACGAGAAGCAGTCGGAGGACGGGGTGAAAACCGGTAACCGTTTTTCATCTGGTGCTAATTTCAGATTTAATATATTTAATATAGACTTCGGTATCGCTGTTGTCGTATAAAAGGATATAGTAAACATGTATAGGTTGAATCGGAATAATCTTGCCATTGTATCATTTATTGTATTGCTTGGGTATGCAGTCGTTTCCTGTATAAGAAATGATGTTCCATATCCCAGAATACAACAGGATATTATCGCGCTTGTGGCAGAAGGGGAGATAGCGCCGGCACAAATTAATACAGATGAATTGGAAGTGGTTATCACCCTTGATGAAAATGTGGATATACAAAATGTGAAATTCACACAATTCGAATATACTGAGGGAGCAGAAAGTTCTGTCAATCTTCGTGAAGGTGTATATGATTTGTCTAAGCCAATCAAGGTTGTGTTGTCAAAATATCAGTCGTATGAGTGGGTGATTCGTGCAGAGCAGAACATACAGCGTTCGTTTGTAATCGCCGGACAAATTGGCGAATCAGTGATAGATGCGGCTGGACATCGCATTGTGGCGTATGTGCCGGATAATCTTGATATCGCAAGGCTAACGGTCAATGAGATTAAGCTCGGGCCTACTCTTGATGCAGTAATGACACCGGACCTCAACGGTCGTGAATGGGATTTTTCTAAACCGGTGCATGTACGTTATACTGTGTTTGGACGGACTGAGGACTGGACAATCTATGTGGAGATATCGAAAGCTATTGTATCGACAACGGAGGTTGACCCTTGGTCGAATGTAATATGGGCGTATGGTACAGGGCCGGAAGGTGCTTCCAATCGTTTCCAATATCGCGAGGCGGCTTCGTCGGAATGGATAGATGTTCCCGATATATATACTACGCATGCCGGTGGTAACTTCTCCTGCTATATACCACACCTTCGTCCATTGACTCAATATGTTGTGCGTGCGTTGTCTGATGATAATATTGCGAATGAGGTAAGTGTTACTACTGAGGCTACAATGGATTTACCTGACGGCTCGTTCGACCAGTGGTGGCTGAAAAATAAGAAAATATGGTGTCCGTGGTCCGAGGATGGGGTGCAGTTCTGGGATACGGGTAATACTGGGGCTGCTACCCTGGGTCAATCGAATGTAGTTCCTACCGATATCGTTCCTGCCGGAGCTACCGGACAGGCAGCAAAACTTGAAACACGCTTTGTCGGTATATCGGGTATTGGCAAATTGGCTGCCGGGTCTGTTTATTCCGGTCGTTTTGCTAAAGTTGACGGTACTAACGGCATTCTTGACTTTGGTCGACCGTGGACTCTTCGTCCGACTAAGTTGAAAGGATATTTCAAGTATGAAACTGCTGAGATAAATTATGCATCGGCAGAATTGAAATACCTGATGGGTCGTCCTGATTCGTGTCATATATACATTGCTCTTACAGACTGGACTGCGCCATACGAAATACGAACCAATCCAAAGAACCGGCAACTGTTTTCCCCGATGTCACCCTCAGTGATTGCATACGGAGAACTAATATATTCGGGCAATATGAGCCAGTACAAGGAATTTGAAATAAAACTTAACTATAGGTCGACTTCCAGGAAACCGTCATATATCCTCATAACTTCTGCGGCGTCTAAATATGGTGATTATTTCACTGGAGGTGCCGGGGCAGTGCTGTATATTGACCAATATTCACTTGACTACGACTATTGATTGTTTGCTTATGGAGAATGTCGAGAAGTTTTCATGGAGGAAGAGAGTGTTAAGTTTCAAATATGCATTCAGTGGCATAGTTTCCTTGGTCCGATATGAACATAATGCGCGGATACATCTATGTGCCACAATCTGTGTGGTTGTTCTTGGTGCGGTGTTCAGTATTTCCCCCTACGAATGGATGGCGATAGCATTATGTGTAGGGGGTGTATGGGCTCTTGAAGCTGTAAACTCTGCTGTGGAAGCACTAGCTGACCATGTATCTCCTCAGTTTGCTCCGCTTATTGCTAAAGCTAAGGATTACGGGGCTGCCGCAGTGTTACTTTTTGTATTCGCCGCTATTATCGTAGGATGTATTGTGTTCATCCCCAAAATCATATAGTTAATATAGTTATATGTATGCAAGAATTATCATTCTGGTAATTTCTATTATCCTTTGTTCGGGAAATATTGCTGCGCAATCGGAATCTTTTTATCGTACGTCTGCACAGAAGGCGGTGAAAACTTCGACCGATGTATTTTTAATAGCCGCTCCGGTGGCAACACTGACAGGAGTATTGATAGCCAAAGATTGGACAGGTCTTAAGCAGGGTGCATTCTCTGCTGTCACCGCGCTTGGTGTGACATACGGACTTAAATATGCCATACATAAGCGCCGCCCGGACGGTTCAGACATGCATTCTTTCCCATCAGGTCATACCTCAGCGCTTTTTACCAATGCGGCTTTTGTGCAGCGACGTTATGGATGGAAGTTTGGCATTCCGGCTTATGCAGTGGCTGCTTATGTGGGATGGGGAAGAACTTTTGCAAAAAAACACGATTGGTGGGATGTTATAGCCGGAGCTGCCATTGGTGCCGGGAGTGCATACACATATACCCGGACTTACGAAAAGAATGTAAAACTTGATATTGCTCCAGTGGCTGATGGAAGTAACATGGGAGTCTATGTATCTCTGCAATTTTAGTATGGTTCTCAATAAATGTATTCAAAAGTCAAGAAATTAACAAAAATTTATTTTGGTGG
>CAYVNJ010000026.1:0-23772 GCA_964452865.1 uncultured Sangeribacter sp.
GTAGAAGCCGATGATGAGGAAGGCCGTCAGTGCAACCGCACACACAGCACCAAGCGAGAAGGCGATGTTGCGGAAGCGGATGAGGATATAGAGGAACATACAAATCACGGCAATCGATACTGCCCAGTAGGCATCGGCTTTCATGTCGTCGGCCACTGAAGGACCTACTTTCTGAATAGAGATGATACCGTGTGCTTCGTCGGCCACTGAGAATTCTTCGAGAGTCATGTTGCCGAGTTCCTTGCTCAGACCCTTGTAGAGCAGACCGGTGATTTCATTGTCGATACCGTCGGCGTCGCTGTCGATTTTATAGTTGGTCGACACACGTACCTTTGAGGGCTCGTCGATTGTGATTACCGATACAGAAGCTCCGGGGAAGACTTCCGACAGGTGCTGCTGAACGTCTGAAGGAACGACGTCGTGGTTGAACTGGATGACATAGTTACGTCCACCCGAGACGTCGATACCCTGGTTCATGCCGCGGATTGCGAGCGAGGCGATGCTCACTACAATCAGTGCAATCCATACCACTGAAGCAGTCTTGGCTGAGCCGATGAAGTTGACTTTTGTGTTTGTAAGGAAGTTGCGCGACAGACCGGTAGTGAACGACATGTTGGCGCAACGGCCTTTGGCTGTAATGAGTTCGAATGCTATGCGGGTCAGGAATACTGCTGTGAAGAATGAGCAGACAAGACCGATAATCAGGGTTGTGGCGAAGCCTTTGATAGGACCTGAACCGAAAATCAGCAGGATGATACCTGTGATGACTGATGTGAGGTTAGAGTCGAAGATAGCGGAGAATGCGTTTGAATAACCGTCGGCTATCGCACGGCGCAACTTCTTGCCTGCACGCAGTTCTTCACGTGTGCGCTCGAAGATAAGCACATTGGCGTCGACAGCCATACCGAGCGAAAGCACGATACCGGCTATACCCGAAAGGGTGAGCACAGCCTGCAGCGAGGCGAGGATGCCGAGTGTGAAGAAGAGGTTGAGCATAAGACCGACATTGGCCACAAGACCGGGAACGACGCCGTAGATGGCTATCATGAAAATCATGAGGAGCACGAGTGCCACAACGAATGACACGAAGCCCTGCTGGATGGCTTCAGCACCGAGGCTCGGGCCAATCACGTTGTTGGATACGATTTCGACTTTGGCCGACATCTTACCCGATTTCAGCACATTGGCAAGGTCATTTGCCTCTTCGGGGGTGAAGTTACCGCTGATTTGCGAGCTACCGCCGGTGATTTCGTTGTTGACATTGGGGAATGAATATACATTTTCGTCAAGGACGATTGCTATTGGGCGGTTGATGTTGTTGCGGGTGATTGTAGCCCATGCCTGAGCACCCTGGTCGTTCATGCGCATGCTCACGAGGTTGCCCTGCATGTTGTCGTATTCGGAGGTAGCGCTCACTACGGCATCGCCTTCGAGCACTGGTTCACCCTTGAGGGCGATGAGTTGCCAGTAGGGAGTGGTCTGAGGTGTGCCGTCTTTGCGGAGCACCGGTTTGCCGGCAGCGTCGGCCACAGGCAGTTCGACCGGTTTCACCTCCCAGCGGGCTGTGAAGTCGGCAGGCAGTTTGCTCTTTGCCATGGGCGAGTTGAGTATAGAGTCGACCATTGCGCGGTTGGCGGGAGCGACAAGACCGATTACGGGGCTCTGGGCGTTCTGCGGGCCACCGAGCAGTGCGATGAGGTCGGTGTGCTGCAGTGTGTCCTGAGCTGCGTATTCGCGTGCGAAGCGGTTGAGGTCGGAAGCTATCTCGGAATATTTGAATACTTCGTAGAATTCGAGGTTGGCGCTCGACTTGAGCAGGTCGGTCACACGTTCGGGCTCTTTCACACCGGGGAGCTCGAGCAATATCTGACCGGCTTTATCCTGCAGCTTCTGGATGTTGGGAGCAACGACACCGAACTGGTCAATACGCGTACGGAAGATGTTGAATGCGGCATCTACCTGCGAGTTGACCTGCTTCTCCAGAGCTTCGGTCACCTGCTTATTGTCAGCATCGGCACGGAGCTGACCCATAAATTCGCCTTCGCGGCTGAACAGGCCAATCATGCTGCCGGGCTGGAAGAAAGAGGCCACGCGGCTTATGAAGTTGCGGTCGGAAGGTTTAGCTCCCTGAGCTTCGGCCTGGCGTATAGCGTCGTTGATTTGAGCCAACTGGCGGTCGCCTGCCGCATACTGGCGGAGGATGTCGGGCACTGAGATTTCAAGTACGACGTTCATGCCGCCCTTGAGGTCGAGACCGAGACCGATTTCCATCTTGCGCACCTGGTTGTAGGTGTAGCCGAGATAGACTTTCTCTTTGTCGATAGAGTCGTTGAATTGTTTGAGGTGCAGTTTGTATGCCTCATTGGTAGCATCCGACGTCTTGGCACGTGCTGCGGCGTAGGCCTCTGCCTCTTTTTCGTAATGCGATGTTACGAACGAGAACGAGATGTAGAAGCCGCAGATGAGTATCAAAAGGACGGCGATAGTGCTTATAAACCCTTTGTTCTGCATTTTCTTTTTGGGTGTTTGATGTTTTGTATATTATTTTTTATTAATTCGAAGTGTGTATCAGAGCGCAAAGTTAAATTATTTTTCGTAATCCTCGCAAAAAAAGAGGAAAAAAGCGGCAGTCTGCACTCCCGGCGGGAACAATCGGGGCTCTCTCCGCGTTGAAAAAACAGTCGCTCAGCGCAACGATATATACTTTTTACTTTCTTTCACAAAAAACTATGAACCGTTTCACACGTACTCTGGCATTGGCGGCACTCGGTGTCTCGGCCATGACCCTTACGCCGACAGCTTCAGCACGCGACATGGCGCTCGGACTCTGGGGCGGATATGCCTCGCACAACGACGGAGCCTACGTCCTTGCAAGCTTCCAGATTGACATGGCTCGCCACGTACGCCTTTCGCCCGAGGTGGGATATGCTTTTCGCAACGACGGCAAGAGCGCCCTGCTCATCAATGCCGACGTGCAATTTCCATTCCGCGTGGCACGCGGCCTCAACCTCTATCCGCTGGCAGGTCTCACGTTCAATTCGTGGAGTTACTCCCATGCCGACACCTCAAACAAAGTGGGCGCTGACCTTGGCGGAGGTCTCGAGGTTCTGCTGACCGACAACCTCAAACTGTCGCTCCAGGCAAAATATTCGCTTATGCCTGACACAAGCGGTGCTTTTGTAGGCGCGGGCATTCACTTCGTGTTCTGAACGGAGGCTCGCTGCAATGTTAAGGCGTGTTAAAGTTTGCGCCTCATGTCTGTCTGCCGGCTACTTTTGTGCGAAAACATTTCACAACCGCTCAAAACAAAATTCACTTATGAAGACAGACAAAACCGTAGTGTGCCACAAAGTGGCCGACGAACACTCGCGGCTCGTAAACCGCATCTCAGCTCTCAACCTTTATTCCGCACCGCTCGACTGCGACAACGACGGAGGAGTTCCGACCTACCCCGTGGTTTTTGCCGAGCATCTGCCCCTGTTGCGCGACAGGTGGGACGAAACCTACCGCCACATCTGTTCGCTGGTTGCTCCCTGGCTCGACTCGTTCGAGACATCCGACGGCGATTATAGCTTCACCTTCAAAGACGGATGCCAGCCGCAATCGGCCGACAGCCTAATCCGGGAATACGCACAGGCCTCCATGACCTTCGGGCTGCTCGGCAGTCCGCGCGGCGACGTCTACCGCCAATGCATGGAGAAAGCCTCCACTGCCCTCCGCAACGAGCTATGCGCAGCCGAAATGCGTCGGTAATTCCATATCGAAAAAGCGCGCCGGCAGAGCGCGCGCAGAAAGTAGCCGTGGGGTAAGCGTAGCGCACCCCGCGGTTATTCGTATTAAGAGTGCATTTCGACGCATCTTTTGTATACGCACATACATTGCCTACACTCGACTGCGCACCTTTCTTCTATCATTTTGCTATTTGAGTGTTAAAATCGTATTTTTATGGCGTGAATATTTGGATTTATCGAAATCCTTTTTTTATATTTGCGAATGTTTAATCAATAAAAACAGTAAGATTATGGCAAGATGTCTCCAACTGACCATGCTTCTGCTTTGCTTAATTGCAGGTAGCATCACATCCTCCGCCTATGTTGTGTCCGAACAAGATGCATACAATGCGGTAGTTAAGAATTTAGGCGTATCAGCCCAAAATTGCAACATCTCCATCGGAGAACCAAACAGCACTCAGTGGCTTGTGTTTGTCGACCCCTCACCGTCAGCAAACTGGGGACACGAATGTTATTATTATTACATTGATAAAAACAAATCACTTCCGTCTGCACTAACTAAGACAATTCAACAATTTCCACCCAAATTGGAAATGAAAACTATGTCCGAGGTAAATGAAAAACCAGATAACGGAAACCTGGCTTTCAATGGCTTCATCATTCCGAATATTCCAGCGCCAACCGCATACGACAATACAAATACATACGCAATAATAATTAGTGGAGGTATTGATAAATACTCCAACAATAATCGGTATTGGAATGATTGTTCATTTATATACACCACCCTTAAGAATATATATAGGATTCCTAAAAACAATATATATTTTGCGATGGGCGATGGCGACAATCCAGCAGATGACACCCGTATGTGCTCATCTGTGTACCCGTATCAGGTATTCGCATCGGCGCCCTTAGATTTGGACGGTGATGGCATCAACGACTTAAAGTATTCAGCAACAAAAGATAATATATCAAGTATCTTCACTGAATTGTCACAAAAGATGCCACAAAATAGTCACCTTTTCGTGTACGTAATTGACCATGGAGGTTATGACCCTCAAAAAGGGTCTTTCATCTGCCTATGGAATGATAAGCGGCTATATACCAATGAACTGAAAGAATACTTTGATAGAATAGATTGTAGTAACAAAACTCTTGTATTAGGACAATGTAATTCAGGTGGTTTCTTGAATGCATTTGAGGAAGACGGTATCATAACTATGAGTGCCGCCCCTCACAATAAATCTTCATATAGCATCTTGCTTCCATATGTTGGGTTAGTATATGACGAATTCGTTTTACATTTCACCTCTGCCATGAGTGGATATACCCCAATTGTAATTGCCAACGAAGAAGCAAAACGCTATGAAGTGAAATTTCAAAAGAATTGCTTTGCAGATACCAATAATGATTTATTAGTGTCTATGCTTGAGGCCTTTGATTACGCTTTGAGCACCAAAATTAAAGATGACCCACAGTATCAGTCTATGCCGGAATATCTCGGAGAAGAAGCCGGGCTTGACCGAGTGGTAGAGCCTTATCAGGCCTATATGCGCGATGATTTTGCCGACGACTGTACCCAGCCTAATGTCAATGCTACCCAATGGTGGTACAGTCCGGACGTATGGCTCAGACCGTCTGATGACGGAAATACCACTCCCTATTATCCAACTTCGATGGATAATGTATCCACCCTATACGCATACGCTCGCGTTGTCAACTGCGGTTGGAAAGACCGTCCCGCCAAGGGGTATGTACATTTCTACTACGACCTCTCTACTCTCGGTACTGACAAGACTACCTGGTCGGGAGGCTTCTACTACAACAGCCGCATAACCGGCGGTTATATCGGCAAAGTGGCTCTCCCCGAAATCGATGTCTGGGATGAAGCTGTCGTTTCCTGCAAATGGACTCTTCCCTCGGTGGCTAAAATCAATGGCCTTGAAAACATTGGTATTCTCGCCGTTATTTCCGACTCTGCCACAAGACCGTATTACCCTGTTGCCGACAACTCCGAAATTCTCGGTAAAAGAAATATCGCTTATCATTCGGCATCGGCTAAATCGCTCGGCAGCACAATATCCACTACCATGCTGCTTGCCAATCCGTCGAATAGCTCCGACACTTTCAGTATAGGACTGTCTCCGCAATTCTATGATTACAGTTGGGATACTTCTCTTTTCGAACATGCGGATGTCCGTATCGTCATTTCAAATTCAGATGCAGTCAATGGCTGGATAGGCAACGGACAGAAAGGAAACTATATCCTGCGGAATTTATCACCCATGGAAGTAAGTCTGAATTCCTGGAACAGCTACATAGGAGGTATTCCTGTCAACGGACGAAGCACCCTGCCCGTGACTGTGAAAATCATCCCTAAGAATTCACAGAGCGGTACGGCTTTCAGTCTCACGCAAACTCAGGAAAGCACGGACAAAACTATAGGAGGCCACACATTCAGGCTTACTCCCACTTTCCAATTCCATGTGCTGATTGACGCTCAGGAAGAAACGGGAACATGCAACTCCCTGCTCACGGCTGTGTTGCCCGATGATAACGATGATGACAATATCACATACACATGGACTGACTCGAAAGGAAACATACTGTCTGAAGAAAAGACACTGCGTGTATCGACGGCAACGGCAGCGGAAACATATTCAGTCAGCGTAAAGAAAAATGAGGATAGAGGAACTGCATCTATAACTATTGACAATGAACCGGTGATAAGTGTGGGCATCTGTACGAAAGAAAAAGTAACGGTATCTTTGGAAAAAGAACTTGACAGCCGCCATGTACTGACAGTGTCTTCATCAGTTCAAGGAAGAACCAGAACGATAACCGTCAATCCTGATGAAACGAAATATGAGATACCGTTTGAGAGCAACGGTAATGAGGTTATAACAGTAACCCTTTCTGACGGTAGCGAAACAATTCAATCAATCAAAACTATCATTAAATGACTACAATCATGAAAAAGACAATATTAATCGCAACAGCATTGGCAGCAGGTATGGCTGCCAATGCCGACAAACTATACCTGAGTGGCATTGAATGTATAAATCATACATTCCCAAATAGTTCCGACTTCTCGTTCAAAAGCCTGTTTCAGTATGATGACAATGATGATATAATGCAGATTGAAACAAATCAATCGATTGACGAGAAATCTATTTCACCAACATTCACTGATTTGCAACCGGCATCGTTCTTGTTCAAGTATGAATATAACCAGGACAAGATACTTTCTGTCGTGAATTACTCAGACTCAGACGGTAAGACAGCTGTTGCATCTGATTTCCAAGAGGAAATGTCTGATGAAATACGAACAATCACAACATCAGTGTCGGGAACTAATCCGACTATTGACTACACTCTTACTGCGGAATACAATGCCGATAACGAACTCATTGCAGAAAAGCGCATTACTGATGCAAACACTGTAATATCAAAGTATTCTTACTCATATAATGACAACAGTCAACCCATACGGGTGGAATATTTTGATGGTGATGACCAACTCATGGGATATTGGAAACTCCAGTATGGAGAAAATGGAGAACTAACCCAATGCGACTATTACAGAATTGAAATTGACGATAGCCAAACATACGACATTCATTGCACTCGTCATGTGTTTACGTACTTTGAGACAGGACCGGAAAACAACATTCAAATGATAGCTCCTCAACCTTCGACTATCGTTTATGCTATACGGGACATCAATCCAGCCATGGATGAAATATTCACTTTTCAAATCCCGGAATGTGCCGCCCGAATACTGACAAAACAGAATGACTACAGACTGAAAAATATTCAACAATGGCTTCATTATGGTATGATTAACAATGCTGATGATAGTCATGATTTGGTAGGAACCGCATCATATACATTTGAGCTAAAATATCAGACTGAGCGCCCTACTGCCGGAGTGGCGGAAGTAATGATGCCCGCAGATGCAAATCCGGAGTATTACAACCTGCAGGGGCAGAAAGTGGCTGCTCCGGAGGAGGGAAGCATCTATATCGTGAAACGCGGCGCAAAAGCCTCCAAAGAGGTTTACCGCCAATAATCGAGTATAGCGGGCGCACGGCTTGGTGTGAGGACGCACGAGCGGTGCATCCCTACAAATATCGTTGATTTGCAGTTAGATACAACCTGTCTTCGTATACGGTCAGGCGTAGGAGTGCTGGCCGCCAAGGAGGAAGTTTACCCCGAAGTAGGTCACGAGAACAGTGGCAAAGGCCACAAGAATGAAAATGTGGCAGCTCCGGGCTGACGACATAAATCTAAGCGTGCGGGGATGAAGCGGCAGTGCGTAGACTATAAAGGTGATGAGAGCCCATACTTCCTTTGGGTCCCAGTTCCAGTAGACACCCCATGACACATCGGCCCATACCGCGCCGATGAATATGCCGGCAGCAAGCAGAAATTCAGCCGGATAGATGAGAAGTACCGATATGTTGGCCGTGCGGGTCAGTATATCGGTTTTCCGGCGCATGAGTGATACACCCGATATGAGCGCTGCCATGAGAAACAGTGCGTAGGCCGCCATTACACATACCACATGGATGCTCAGCAGCGGCGACGTCAGCACGGGCACGAGAGGTGTGACCTGAGCTGCCGCCCCACTGAATAAAGCAACCATAAGGCATAGGCCACCTCCTATAAGACCCGGCGTGGTGAGAAACTTCGAACCGAGTCCGGCCGCCAGTATGCACCAGGCCATGAACTGCATGGTCTCAAATCCGTTGGCCAACGGCACATGGCCGCTTATATACCAACGGAGGGCTATCAAAACAGTGAGGAAAAACAGAGCTACGGCGGGAAGCAATCTTACCGGAAAACGCATTCTACGACAACTCGTCGTGTTTACAGCGAAAAGCAGCATTCCGCCGGCCAGGCATGCTATGGCGAGCCAACGGCCACCGCCGAGACGGTTGTAAAACCTTTCGGCTCGCATGCGCAGAGGCGAAATGTCGGTATGCGACGTCTTGACCTGGTAGCGGCGGATTGAACCGACGAGTTCTTCGGCTGCAGCATAATCACGACAGATGACCAGGTTGTTCAGCACACCAAGCGATTTGCGGATAAATATCCAGCGGTCGCTATCTATTTGGGGTGGCAGGGATGATGCCGGCGAAAGCCAGCTGACATGGGCTGTATCGCCGGTCTCAATGGGATAAATCTTAAGCAGCTCGCCGGTCAGGAGCATACTGACAACTTCAAAACGTGCCATGTCGGCAGAAAAACGCCGCGTTGTCTCCGGATTGTCAATGTCGATAGCGCCCGACATGACAGCCTTCATGTAGTCGGCATACGATGCGCGCGAGCCCGTGATGCCGAGCAGACGTCTGAACTCGCGGTTTTTTACTTTTATGAGTGGTTGTGTCTTCCAATGAGAAAAGTCGAAAAGAAAGCCGGCGAAGATTTCTTCGGCATCATGACCGTCCCACCAAGCCGAACCTCCGGTCAGGTTTGAGGTGAAGTCGGCAGCCAGGGTAGCCACAGGCGCCACACGGTCGTTGTGCAGAACCATAAGCGAGCCGAACGATGATACGAAACCACGGGGCAACGCGGCATCGGCACCAAGCACCGTAGCGCCCAACATAATGACAGCCATACCGGAGCGCCGTAGCGCACGAAGCCGCATTCTGAAGTCGGAACGCCGGTCGAAGAAATAGAGCAGCATAGAGAGGCCAAGCAATGCATAGGCTGAAAAAGAAAAGGCCGTACCCACCGGGTCGTGGCGCAGCTTAAGGGTTACACCCGAAGTGTCGGAGTCGTAAGAATCGAGCACGAGTTGCCAGCCGTCGATGCACGTCGCCTTATTCATCCGGAGAGTCAGATGTTCGATGCCACGCGGGGTGGTAGCGCTCAGGCTGCATACGAAATCGAGCGGGGTAGGAGTGGAGGGATAATACACCGTCTCCCATTTTTCAAGCCGGAGGGAAAAGGGGAGCCGGCTACTGCCGCCGGTCGTTGTCAGCATGTTGCATCCGGCCTGTTCAAGACGCAGGTGGAGAGTACCTTCCGTAGAACAGAAATGGGTTATGGCCGCCCCGGCAAGAATTAATACCAGAGAAATATGGATTGCAAACGAAGCGGGCCGTCGGTAGACGCGCCGTGCTGTGAGGACGGCCACCGCCGCCAGGGCAGTAGCCGTCCATAGTGCGCACATCCATGCTGAGGAATAAATACTTACAGGCCATCCGGCGTATGAGCCGAACGAAATTACGGCGAGAGCCAGCACTATTATTATCAGCAGGATGAAAGCTATCATATAGACTCGCAGAAACGCACGACAGCGTCGCGCTCAGATTTTTTAAGATTGCGGAAGTTTTCGACGCTCTTGCGCGCATCGCTTTGCGGCGCGCCGTGCCACATGATTGCTTCGAGTGTGTTGCGGGCACGGCAGTCGTGAAGACGGTCGGCATGTCCCGAGCAAATCATCGAGAGGCCACGACCCCAGAGCGGTGTGGTGCGACACCAGCCCGTGCGGATGTCGTTTTTCATTTCGAGACGATGCTGCACCATGTCGGTGTAAGGCCATATCTTCTGGTGCGGATAGCGGGGCAGCCGCGGGTCGCCATCACGGAAAAATCCGTTGGGGTCGGTAAACATGTCGTCGCCCGTTGTCCACGACGGACGATGACATGTGGCGCATCCTATCTGAGAGAAAAGTTTCTTGCCAAGTTGCACCTCAGGGTCGTCGAGGTCGCGGGCTGCCGGCACTGCCAGACCTCTGTGCCACACCATGAAGTCGACAAAATCTTCGTCTTTCATTTCCACGGGCAGTTCGCGGCTCATCAGATAGTTGTAGATGTCGGCCTCGATGTCGCCTGTCAGCTTGAACTCAGGATAGTAAGAATAGAAGCTGGCCTGAACCTCGGGGTCACGCGAGGCGGTCCGGGCATATGTCTCCGTCATATAGTGATATCGACGGTCGCTGCGAGTGACGTTGGTTATGTTCCAGATGGCATTGGCACCTGCGGCATCCTGCAGCGGACCACGTGTGAGTGCGTATGTGAAACGGAGCGGATGTCCGGAGGTTCCGTATGTCTTCACCCAGTTGCCCCCGGCAAAGATGGCCGGATTTATGCGTGCTCCGGCTTTCTCTTCAAGTGCATACTGCGCTTTGAGGTCTTCATCGGTTATGGCATCGAGCAATCCTGTGCCATAGATGCCGATTGTCGACTCAAGACGCACTACGAGGTCGGAATACGGTATGGGTTGATTGTTGACCTCCAGAGGCACGTAGAATGCATCTTCGGGTATCCTGACCTCGGGATAGATGAGTGAATACGCCTCTCCGTCGGGAAAGGTATTGTTCCACTCATCGGTGTATGGCAACCACTGTATGCTGATTTTAGTCTCATCGACAGGGGCTTTGAATGGAGCGGTAGCCATGGTCTGAGGCATACCGGTCAGGGAACTCAGATAATTATCGTTGCGGTCGGTGAGTACCAACAGATAGCCGTTGCCCCAGTCGTTGGCACGATAGCGCTCCATGCGTTTGCCATGACCATAGCCGGGATGACAGGACACACACGACGAACGGACATAGAGAGGACCGAGACCATTGAATGGTTTGGTGTTCTGATTGAAAGTACGCTCGAAGAAGTATTCGCCATACTTGAACCTGTCGGTCAGACCGGCCTGCTCTACTGCCGGTGAAGGGTCTTCGAATGCCGACGCACTGCGGTTGAATGTCGTGCCCAGCTTGCCGCCGGCATACCACTCCTCAGCCAATTGCTGCCCGGGAGTATCCGGAGCGTCGGATGTCTTGTTGTCGTCTGTACATGACGGCATCATGCACAGGATGCATAATGCCGCCGACAGAGACGAATATTGCAATATTCGGTCTTTAATCATAGTATGAGAAATTTACGGTTACTTATTTCGCGAGTTCGGCTTTGACCTCTTCAAGCACTTCCTGCAGGGCTATGCATGCGTCGGATGCCGTTTTTGCCGAAGGATGACTGTAGTTTTGCACGAAGGGAGCTGCCATGCCGTTGATTGAGCTGATTGCGTACTCGATGGCCTCTGTACATTTCTTATCGAGCGCAGGGTTGGTCTTGGCCATATACGCATGCAGCGATTTCGATTCGTCGCGACGCCCGTCGATGCCTCCCATGTAGGCATTTCGGATTGAAATCATGTTGTCGGCGAAATCGACAATCGATTTATGGCTATAGGGCGATTCGATATAGTTGACATCCTCTCCGGAATAGGGTTTGCCTATCTTCATTGTACCTACCTCGTCGGCAATAGTTATACAGCCGTCCACGATAGCCTCCATGGCGTGTGTCCACGTGCGGTAGGTGCTTCCGGCCTGGCCTGCGCCAATCATGTTTTGCTTGTATGAACCACCCGAAATGGTAAAAGGCCATTCGAGCTCGCCGTCGATTTTATCGACAATTTTCTGAGCGACATTTCCTTCGCCGGCCCAGGCGAGTTCGAGTTGCCAGCATTTGTTGCGTAGGTCGCCGGCCACGGCTATGGCATAGGTGAGCTGATTGTCGGGAATTGCCGATGCAGCTTTAGGCTGGCCGTCGGCAAAGATGATATACTCTATGCCGTGAAAACCGAGAAGTTCCGGTCCGAGGTGACTGCCCGCCCAGACATCGCCGTCTTCTGCGGCCATGGCCTCGATGTGGGCTGTATTGCGCATTTCGTCTTCAAGACCTGTGCGGTCGAGAGGCCATGAATCTATATGGGGGTCGATACCGAAGTCGTTGGCAGGGCCGAAGAGGAAAGCCTCGCTCTTCTCCCACCATGCACGGGCAGTCAGGAAAGTCTCGCATGCCTTGCGCACGTTGGCGTCGGTTTTATCTTCTTGAAGCGCCAGCAGGTCGACAACAAGTTGCTCGGCATTCTCAGAGAGCGCCTGATAGGTCGGAATGACGGTATTGTCGACATACTGATTGGCTATAGCGCTGAAAGTCTGCTCCTTTGCGGTCAGTTCGGAATTAGCCGGCTCATCGTTTTTGTCATCGGAACATGATGCCAGCGGCAACAATGCTGCAAAAGCCAGCATTGAAAAAATTTTCATTTTCATTGATGTATCTGGTTTAAGGTATTAATAATTGTCAGAGAAACCATCCGGCATAGGCCACACCTATTGAAAACGACGGCTCGTTGTTATACTGTTTCTTGAAAAACCGTTCTGAAAATTCGGCTTTGACAACAACCTGCTTTATAGGGAAATAGTTCAGGCCTACGGCCATACGGTGGCGGTTGGTCCACTCGTAGGAGGGTGCGCTCTTGGCCGGTATATAAGCGTCGTAATACTCATATCTGCCGAAGAGGTATAGCTTCTGTCCGGCGAGCGATTTGGAACGCACGAGGCGGAACATGTCATAGCCACCCTCCACACCGGTGGCCACAGCTCCTTTGCCCACGAAAGTGCGTTTGTAGGGAGATGTCTTCGACTGATTGCGGTTGTACTCCGAGATACGCTCTGCATCAGACAGATGACCGTAGTCGGCATTTCCACGCACAACCCAGCCGTGGCCTTCATACTGAAAATCAAACGAACCTATCACGACATCACCGTTCACATTCTTATATCGACCTTGGTCGCTCTGCAGGGTATTTCCGAATGCGCGTCCGTAGTATCCGCTAAGACTGAGACGCAGACCCTTGACTGAATAGTTATCTACCCTTACAGCACCGGCCCACGTGTTGCCAGGTTTGAACTCAAATGGACTGGCCGCACCACCGTTTATCCACTTGTCTTTGGAGAAGAAAGCCGAGTTGAGGCCTGGAAGAAGCATGGCTTCATAACGCCACGCACCGGCACGCCCCCAGATGCTCAGTCCGGTCTGATGCCATGTGCAGGGCATGATTTCGTTCTCGCCTTCAGGACGGAACACGGTGAAGAATTCTGTGGGAAGATGTCGTGCATTGACAGCGCCTACGGGCACGACCATTTCGCCGGCGCGCACATTGAGCTGGGGCATGAACGACTTCTGTATCCAGAACTGTTCGAGGGCAACCTCTCCGCCACGTTCGACTTCCTGCTCGAACTCACCGACTTCTTCCTGCTCCATTTCTACAGCAGCCTCTAAACCACCATGCTCGAATTCTATTTCAGAACCCATCGACCACCCTTTGCCGAAATCGAAACCAAGCATTATGACCACGTGGGGCAGGTCGAAGCGTCCGTGACCTTTCGCATCCTTATAGTCGGACGCATGGCTGTAGCGGTTCACGTTGTCGGTATAGAAATTGCGGGTATATGTTGCCTCGCCATAGCCGCCGAGGCTCAGACGCGACACGAAACTACGATTGGGCTGCGACTGAACTGTCGCACCGGTAGAAGCATCTGTCTTTTCATTTTCCGGCAGATGTGCCGTCGCACCGATAGTGCCGAAGGCTGCTGCGGCAATCAAAGCAATGGATTTTGTTGCGAGTGACATAGTAAAATAAATAGTTTTTAGTCACTGCAAAATTACGTCCCTGCAATTCCCTCGACAATACTGAATAAAGAGTAAAAAACCGGCCCGATGCTACTCACAACCGACTATTCTTACTTTACGGAATATTGGTCAGAATAAATCTGAGTGAGAGCCTGTGCGGATAAGAGATAACAGATTGACACCTGCATCAACAGAATAAATAAGAAGCCAATCCGGGGTGATATGACACTCCCTGCAACCCTTATAATCTCCTACGAGATTATGGTCTTTGTTTTTAGCAGGTAGTGGCCTTCCTTATATGAGCAGCAAGATTATTTCATCCAGCAAAGATTCATCAAGGCCTCGCTTTCTGGCAAGTTTGGGGTCTCGTTTGTATTGATTAGATATACTTAATTCAAACATCGTCGAGATTTGCCACCATGCGTTTGTAATTGTCAAACGAGCCGCAATGTATGGAATTGCCGGATTTTACCTCTTCAATAGCTGCAATAGTGGTGGAATTAAGTACGGTCTTTTCAGCTTTGACAGAAACGACACCACGTATCATCTTGATGGCTTTCTTAATGTCGCGGAGCATGTCTGGATTTTCAATGGAAACAATAAGTTGAGTCATGTCTAACGTTCAATAATTCTATAAGGAAGTTGCAATGCAAAATTAATACAATCCGCTAATAATCCAAAATATAACGTCATAATACATAAAAAAAAGAGACGCAAGACTCACTCTTGCGCCCCCTATTATAATATTACCTTGTTATCAGCGTACGGCTTTGAAAGTGGCGGCATAGCCGTCAGGACCTTCAACGCGGAGCAGATAGATTCCGCTGCCTACTTCAGGACGGAAAACTCCGTGCTCGCCTCCTACTGCATCGTAGTCGGCGGCAAAGGCCAATGAGCCTGACATGTCGAAGAGACGGAGTGTGTAGTGTCCGGCTGCGCCGAAAGCCAGCTCAAGTGTCTCACCGAAAGGATTATTGACAAGGTTTACCTCATTGGCTGCAGGTGCGAATGTTTCGTCGATATTGACATTGCCTACATAAACTGGAAGTGTGCGTGTGTCTTCACCGTATGCATTGCTCAGCTTGACTTTCACGTCGTAGCGACCGGGAGTGGAGAATGTGACAGATGCTGAGCCTCCCTTGGAGTCTCCCTTGATGTCGGCAATATTACCGCCAACTGCTGTCCATTCGACATTGGTGCTGACATTGAAATTCCGGCCGTTGGCATAAGGTGAGCCCGGAGCAATCTCTGATTTGCCCACGCCTTGTGTACCCTGACCTTCCATTTCGGTAGAGAAATAAATCTGCGAGAAGGCAGTGAATTTATCTTTTCCCTTGTTGGCGAAAGTACCGTCGGCGTTAGGTTCATCTTCGAAATCAAAGAAACCGACCAGACCCTCCGGCAGATTTTCGGTGTCAATCTCACCCATTGCTATGGCTGCATCAGCTTCTCCGAAGTTATCTTTGCTCCATACGGCCAGGTTGTCAAGGACACAACGTACAGTACCAGTCTTGTGCAGATAACCACCTATGGCTACAGACTCTTCCATCAACAGTTTGGGACGGTCGATTGGTTCAACATCGCCTGTCTGCACATTGCCATCGATTGACCAGCTGGTAGGCTTGAGAAGCTTACCGTTGAGGAATACTTCGGGATAGAGTTTGCCTTCTTCCGTAAAGCGGTATGAGTAAATGATGTGATACCATATACCGGGGTTGAGATAGGTGTCGCCGAAAGTATAGGCGTAGGTTTTGTTGTTGACGTCTCTCACGCTGAGGGTTCCGAAGCAACCGTCCTCACCGGCCACCTGCCATGTATGACCCCATGCGTTGTTGGGCCATGTGTCGGCTTTGTTGCGGATATTGAACATGTGGATTGAGTTATCCTCGAAGCCTTCGGGCTTATACCACATCGACACGGCAAACGGGTCGCGGTCGAAGATGCTTGTCTCTGCAAATCTGAAACCGAAGCCTATGTCGGAAACTTTTACACCACGTGATACTGAACCTTCAGATTTGCTTCCGATGTATTCAACGGGCACTGCCTCTCCGGGGTCAACCTGAGCATATTCTTTGTCGCCGCTGTACATGCCGTAAAGACGTGGTTTTGAACCGAACTCGGCATCTACCACCTGAAGCAGCGGACGGAACTCGCGGGTCTTGACCTCGCGACCGTTCTCTCCTTCTACATAACCTGTCAGACGCAATGAATATGTGCCGGGGGTCTTTATGCCCGAGTTGGCTGAAAGCACGGTTGTGTTCTCCGCCTTGAGAACCACGTTGTCGTTGGCATCGAGAATTTCCCATGTGCCAGGCTCGTGGAGGTTGTCGGCATAAAGCAGTATGAACGGCTCTGTGGGCTGTACCGATGTGTGGGTGATTTTGATTTCGTCGCTCAGTTTGTAGATGTCTGTAATGTCGAGAGGCTGACTCCATGCTATGTCAGACTCTGCGGTCATATCCATTGAGAGAGCGGAAACACCAACCTGGATTGATTTAAGGTCGCGTGAAACGTCGACGGGCAGTGAGTAGAACAATGCGGCCCATGATGTGGTTGCTCCCATCAGCACAGGGTCGCGGTCTGCCTGCTTGAACCACAGACGGAACATGCTTGTGTTGACATCGGAGTTATAGCATACCTTGTCAGCGGGCTTGTCATTGGGCATGTGGAAGATGAGCTTGGCATCAGCTCCGGCCTTTGACGCCGCAAGTATCTCAGCCTTCTCGATTACAGGAGTCTCTGGACGTGTGGAAGTTGCTCCGGGACGTACAATCGAGAATTCACCAAGACGCATGTCGAGGTTGTCGGCATTGGCGAAGTGGAGCGCTACTACTGCCAGGTCTTTGTCAGCAAGCGCAGCCATATCTTCGTCGATAGTAAATTTCTTTTCAATCCACTGTCCGGCAACGATGCCGTCTTTTTCGGCAACTACCAGACGGTCTTCATTGGCGGCTGTCTGCTCCGAACCCTTCATGCCGAGGCTCAGATGTATGTCGGACGTACCGGCGAGCACCTTGTAGCGGACGGTAATTACGTCGCCACGCTTCAGGCCGAACTCTGTCTTGAAGAGGTGGAGATATGAGTTGGCGGCTGTACCGAAGATGCGGACAAGCGAGCCACCCATCCAGGCTTCATCCCAAACAAATTCGGCATCCATAGAGCCGGGTGCGGGACGGTCGGCCTCGGTACGGCCCAGAAGGCTGTTGGCGAACCACCAGCGCCATGTGGGCAGGTAATCCTGAATACCGATGTTGTACCAGGGATTGTTGTTGGCACGCTCGCCGCCCCAGTTGAAGAAGCGGCCGTTGCCGAGGTTGAAGTATGAGATGAAGGGCTCTTCACTCAAATCCCATTTCAGCGAACTGCGGGCGGTCATCATGCTTGACATACCGCAGAAAGTGTCATTGTCGGCAGTAATTCTCAGCGAGTTGTTTATTTCGGGAGATGTGAGGGGGTTACGGGTGCCGCCGGTAAACCATTTTTCATTGCGCAGCATATATGAGCGCTGGGCTACCGATTGTTCCGTACCGTGCTCGCCACGACCCTCGTAGAACATATTTTCAGAGTGTGCGCCCCACAGACCTATTGATACGGGGAAATCTTTCAGATATGTCCAGATTTTGTCCTTATTGCGGCTGGGCTCTGCACCCTGCATGTTGATGCCGGCATAGAGGTCAAGAGCTGAACGGCCTTCCATTTTGGCACGGTTGACACTGGTGGGCAGGATTGTACCTGTATTCCAGTTGTAGTTGAAGAAGAGTGATGTGCGGACATCGTCGCCTGTTCCCCAGATAGGGAGGTTGGACGAAATAAGACCGCGGTCGAACATTATAGTGCCGTCATTCTTCGTACCGTCGTACCAAATGATTTCGAACAGCGGGTTACGGCCTGTCTGTACAAATTTCTTTACGAGATTGCCATGGAGGTCGTTAAGCCCCTGAACAAGTGTGGCCGGCCCCTGAAACTCAGAGTTATAGCCAAAACCGTCCTGTCCGTAATACTCCAGATAGTCGGCAAATTTGTCTACATCCACCTGAGCGAATGTGGCGAGTGCCTGCTGCCATTCGGGGATGATGTAACCGTAGGGTATGCCGGCTACCGTGCTGACAGGCACACCGTTCTTGTGGGCCACGTCGGCAAAGTTTCCCGGAAGGCGGCCTAAGGAGCAAGACCAGTTGCCGTAGTGGGTCACATACTGCCAGAAGGGGAAGACTTCGGAGTCGAACTTGCCGTCGGGCAGTGAGTTGCCGGTTGAATTATTGATAGGAACCCAGAAAATCAGTTTCTTGTCGTTTGTTTCGTCAAGATTAGGATTGACCTGAGTGGCCTGATTGCGAAATCTCTGTTTGGGCTTGACGCGTGAAATAAAGAAATTGTCGTCTTCGCACCATTTCGTGCCTCGCTGCCAGTTGTCGAGGGCCTCGGGAAACTGCGAGCCACGTATGCCCCAATCGACATACGAAGGCTGGTAAGTCTGCGCCGAACCCGTGGCCGAAGCTGCGGCCAGAGCTGCGAGAACCAGTAAGTGTTTGGATGTCATGATGAATTGTTAGTTGGATAAATTTCGATACAATATGCGCAAAGTTAACTCACGCGCGTGAATTTTCCAACTTTTCTAACATTTTTTATGAATTTTACGCTATTTTATCTGCGCAGAGGCGACTATTTAAGCCGCAGGCGTGTGCCGGGACGGTCCTTAGCCTTAGGATTAAGCGAACAGATTGACTCGACCGTCATACCGAACCTTTGAGCTACGGAATGTAGCGTCTCGTCCTGACCGATGACCGCCGTGGCTATTTCTGTCGGGGGCGTAGTGAGCTTAGGCTGCAGATATACCTCCTGCCAGGCGCGAATCTCACTCCCGGCATCGGATGCATCGTTGTATTCGGCCAGCCGGCCGGCATCCATGCGGAACTCTTTGGCTATTTTTTTGTAGGTATCGCCCGGTGCAGCTATGACATAGTGAAGCCCGCGAGAGCGGAGCACGGGGTGACCTTCAGTAAGATTGGTCAGGATGAAATCTGCTTCTTGTCCTCTTTCTGCCCCTCCGTCATATCTGAACAGGGTGTAGCGCTCAATGATAGATACGAGCCGGTCGGCATATTGAGGGTCGGTGGCATAACCGCAACGGCGCAGACCCTCAGCCCACCCCCGATAGTCGGCAGGGTCAAGCGAGAAGAGACTTTCATAACGCCTGCGGGATAGAAATAATGAATGGTCGGTGAAACTTTCTTCTGCCGTTGGGTAAGCACGAAAACATTCATTAGGCGCGTCATCGCTCCGTAGCAACGTATCGCCCTCCCACGTGTTGTGACACTTTATGCCGAAGTGGTTATTCCCTTTAGTAGCCAGCGTACTGCGTCCGGCCGCGCTTTCGAGCAGCCCCTGAGCCAAAGTGATTGAAGCAGGAATACGGTACTTCTCCTGCTGGCGCTGTGCCTCGGGTGCCCATTGCTCTATGTAGGCCACATAGCGTGAGTCCGTATCGGCAGCCGCCGCTATGGCCACTACTGACAACAAGACTGAGATTATTTTGGTTTTAAGCATGAAATGAGCTACATTTGTACGCCTTGCGGCACATAAGACGTGATGCTGATGCCGCGAATTTACAAAAATGGCTAAAGAAATACAATTTTTATTATATAATCTTCCGGACAATTCGGGAGTGGTTCAGGCAGTCGTTCAGGATGAAACTATCTTTCTCACCCAGAAAGCCATGGCCGAGCTATTTGATGTTGAGGTCAATACGATTAATTATCATTTGAAAGATATATACTCTTCCGGAGAATTGGAAGAAGATTCAACTATTCGAAAAATTCGAACGGTTCAAAAGGAAGGCAAGCGCCAGGTAGAACGCGAAAGGGGTGGGGTTATAACTCAATTAGACAACTTTTCAGACATCAAGACGTACACCACAAAGCCAAAGAATATGTTCGTGGAGATGTCTATACTAATACTATCGAGGGCTTTTGGTCGTTATTGAAACGTGGTATTATCGGAATCTATCATTTCACATCCAAACAGCATTTGCAGAAGTATGTGGATGAGTTTGTATTCCGTTATAACACCCGCAAGCATACAGAGTGCGAGCGATTTAATCTCTTGCTTGAAAATACAGAACATCGTTTGACTTATAAAGAATTGATATATGTCGGCTAAAAAATCATTAATAATAGTACAAGGTACAGAAATTGCTATTTCTTCTATCAATCAACAAGATTATATATCTCTAACAGATATGGTTAGAGGCACAGAAGGGGAAGACCATATCCGTAATTGGATGAGAAACAAAAACACTATTGAATTTTTAGGTGTATGGGAACAACTCCACAATCCAAATTTTAAAGGTGTCGGATTCGACACCTTTTTACAAGAGGCTGGTCTTAACCGATTTAATATGACTCCTCGAAAATGGATAGATGGAACAAATGCAATAGGCATTATATCAAAAGCAGGGAGAAATGGCGGAACTTTTGCGCACAAGGATATTGCCTTTGAATTTGGAGCTTGGATTAGCCCCATTTTTAAGCTATATCTAATCACAGAATACCAACGACTTAAGGAGCAGGAAAACAATATATTAGGATTAGAATGGAATGTAAAACGCATTTTATCTAAAGCTAATTATACCCTCCACACTGACGCAATAAAAGAACATATCATTCCCTTCAAAAGTCTTCATGAAAAAGAGGAATGGATATATGCTAATGAAGCTGAACTTCTAAACTTAGCTGTATTTGGTACTACGGCAAAGCAGTGGCGTGATAATAATACTGAACTTGTGGCAAAAGGTCAAAATATAAGAGATTGTGCTACAATTAATGAACTTGCAGTTTTATCTAACATTGAGTCGCTAAACGCAACATTGATAACGCAAGGGATAGATAAGAAGTCTCGCTATGAATTTTTACGCTCCACTGCTCAAAATCAGTTAAATAAATTGAATAACTTTAATTTCTCGCACAAGATTGAAACATCATCTCAATCTTTTATTCAGCAACCAAAGTCCTCTTTCAACAATAGCCTCACCCAAGCCCTCAACTACAATCCGCATAAGGATAAGAGAAACAGCAATGATGACGAAGGCTAACAAATAGGGTCTGTTTTTGTGCGTATTAAAAATATCATTACTTTTGCAAGGGGCTGTGTCAAAAAGGCGCAGCCTCTTTTCACTATCTTTGTTTAACCAATCTAATTGGTGTAAGTTCATATATAATTACCTATTAATTAATCGTATTAAAAGAAAACTCGCTATATTTGTGGTATGAAAGACCTTAATATCACTCTAAGCGGAAAACAGTGTTCGTATGACGAACTCGACGACTCCCGGCGCGAATTGGTCGATGCCGCGAGAAATGCCACCCACGGCTCATATGCTCCATACTCTCACTTCAGGGTAGGCGCCGCCCTGCGAATGGCCGACGGAAGTATAATCAAAGGTGCAAACCAGGAAAACGCAGCTTTTTCATCGGGAACATGTGCCGAACGTTCAGCCATATTCTGGGCTGGTGCCAACAAGCCGGGTATGGCGGTAAAGGCGATTGCCATTGCCGCAAGGCGTGAGGATGACCCTGAATTTCAGAAAAATCCTATATCACCCTGCGGTGCATGCCGGCAGGCTCTTATGGAATATGAAACCCTCCATGGCCCTATCGAGGTAATTCTTTATGGTGGCGAGAAGGTATATATCATTCCTTCGGTCGCAACGCTTCTTCCTTTCACATTCACTGAATTCTGAAAAACAACATGTCCGACCAACTGAAAATTTTCTGTGTCAACACAGAGCAATACGTAAATATATCGGGTGGTGAGTCGCTGCTCGACATCTACCGTTCGTTATCGCCCGCACCTCTGCAGGATGCTCCGATATGCGCCCGGGTGAACAACCGTACCGAAGACCTTTCTTTTGCTGTATTCTCCCCTAAAATGGTGGAGTTTATCGACAATCGTTCGGAAGACGGCCGGAGAGTCTACACCCGTTCGTTGTGCATGATGCTATACAAGAGCATTTATGAGCTTTGCCCCGGCGCACAACTGCGTATCGAACATTCGATTTCGCGCGGACTCTTTTGCCGCATATTCAAATCCGGTTGCGAAAAGCCTCACGAAATCAGCGAAAAACTCGTTGCGGACATTCTGCAACGCATGCGCGAGCTGGCTGACGCCGACCTGCCGTTTGTTCGCAAGGAAAGACTCACGGGCGATGTAGCCGAAATTTTCCGTAAGCAAGGACTTGACCAGAAAGTACTGCTGCTTGATACTATACATGATTTATATACAGTATATTACCGGCTCGACGGCACAGCCGACAGCTACTATGGCCCGCTCGCTCCTTCCACCGGACATATAAGTGTCTTCGACCTCCTGCCATATAAAGATGGTTTGCTGCTCCTCGGCCCGGACCCGCAGAATCCCTCTCAACCCGCAACTCCCATTGTGCAGGAGAAGATGTATCGCGCATTCACCGACTATCTGAAATTCAACCGAATAATCCGTACCTCGACAGTGGGCGAACTGAACCGGGCTGTAGAAGAAAAACGCTCCGAAGAGATAATAAACACGGCTGAAGCATTGCATGACAAACTGCTCGGTCGTATTTCCGACGAAATTACACGTCGCCACCGCGAAGAGGGTACGTCTGTAGTATTGGCTGCCGGCCCTTCATCGTCGGGCAAGACCACAAGTGCCAAACGACTGGCCATTCAGCTGATGACCAATCTTATGACGCCGAAAACAATATCGCTCGACGATTATTTCGTAGACCGTGAAAGAACACCTATCGATGAAGACGGAGAATATGACTACGAGAGTCTTTATGCTCTCGACCTCGACCGTTTCAATTCCGACATAAACGACTTGCTTGCCGGCAAGACGGTCAATCTGCCTACATACAGTTTCGAGTTCGGCCGCCGCATAGAGAAAGAAAAACCCATGCGTCTTGACCGCGACGATATTCTGATTATCGAAGGGATACACGGTCTTAATCCCGAACTGAGCGCCGGCATTCCGTCGGACAAGGTTTTCCGCATGTACATTTCGGCACTGACAACCCTCTCGATTGACAATCACAACTGGATTTCCACAACCGACAATCGACTGCTCCGACGTATCGTGCGCGACTTCCGCTACCGCCACACCTCGGCACTCGACACCCTGAAGCGCTGGCCTTCGGTACGCCGAGGTGAGGAACGCTGGATTTTCCCATTCCAGGAAAACGCCGACGCCACATTCAATTCGTCGTTGATTTTCGAATTAGGAGTAATGAAAGCCTTTGCCGAACCCTTGCTCAACCGTGTGCCGCACGATGTCGAACAATACGGCGAAGCCTATCGTCTGCTCAAACTGTTGAGTTACTTCGAGCCTATATCGCTCGACCAAATTCCACCCACTTCGCTATTGCGTGAATTCCTCGGCGGCTCCTCCTTCCACTACTAATACTGACAAAACGCCATAATATTATATAATTGTTCTGCCGATTATTTGTAGTTTTGCTTGCGACGGTTCTTCGTATGCGTTGCAGGCTGCGAGATAGTTCTTTAACTCAGAGAAGTCTGTGCCGTAGAGATTATCGCTGAACTGATGGAGTTTTGTCATTACGTTGATGTATGCCAACG
>CAYVNJ010000027.1:0-23557 GCA_964452865.1 uncultured Sangeribacter sp.
TCATATTGAAATGGGAGAACCGGGCAGACAGTCCACACTCCGACCTCTTGCTGATATTACTGGCCTACATCATAGGTGCTTCGGTGGCGGTGCATCTGCTCAAACTGCTGTGTATTCCGGCCATAGTGCTTGTGTTTGCATATCGCAGATTCAAGGATATGAATCTGCTGAAGTCGATATACGCCCTGCTCATATCGTTCGGCATAGTGGCCGGTGTGCTTTATGGCCTCGTGCCGGGCTTTATCAAGGTGGCTCAATGGTTTGAGCTGCTGTTTGTCAATGACTTCGGTGCATCGTTCAATACAGGTGCGATAGTCTATGCCGTAGTGGCACTCGGTGTGTTTGTCTGGGGAGCCCGGGAGCTCTATACAGGCCGTTCGGCACTACGCATCCGCCTGTCGCTGGTAGCGGCGGCTCTGGTGTCGGGAGTCTTCTTTTTCGGCAGCCATGCGTGGCTCGGTTGGGTGCTTACGGCCGGTTGGGCATTCGTGCTTTTCTACGTGATGCGTCGCTCACTCCCTGTCAGGGTGCTCAATGTAGTGCTGTGGAGTGTGTTCGTGATTTTCATAGGATATTCGAGCTATGCGCTCATCCTCATACGTTCGTCGGCCGATACGCCAATGAACCAGAACTCTCCGGACAATGTGTTCGCTCTCGCTTCGTATCTGAACCGAGAGCAGTATGGCAAGACTCCGCTGATTTACGGCGAGACATTCAACTCCGGAGTGCGCCAGCGTGTGCGCGGCTATCGCACAGACACGTTGGGGACGTATGAAGACGGTACGGTGGCTACTATCACCACACCGTCGTACGAAAGTGTCATCAACCGGGGCAAACGCCTCTATGCGCGCGGAGTGAAAGGTGCAGTGCCTTATTCGGCAAACGGCTTCCTCGATGCCTCGGAAGTGGCTGACAATAACCACCTGGCACAGACGCGCCGCGATTATTACGTGGTGTATGACCATGAGGCAGAACCTGTCATGAATCCGGAAATGAACATGCTGCTTCCGCGTCTGCACAGCCGCGAACATGCACGCGCATACGCCGAATGGGTCAATCTCGACACACTCGACATGAGCCGCAAGGAGATATATGCCGTTGACGACAGGGGCGATGAGATTCCGGAGCTGATTACCTCGAACGGCCCGAGCCTGAACGAGGCGACAGGCTCAATCTTCTATCCGCAGAAGACATCTTTCAAGCCCACCATGACGCAGAACCTGGCTTATTTCTTCAACTATCAGCTCAACCACATGTATATGAGATACTTCCTGTGGAACTTCGCAGGTCGTCAGAATGACATTCTCAATCAGCACGGAGAGCTTGACGCCGGCAACTGGATTACGGGCTTCGGATTTATAGACAATCCGCGCCTGGGCATGGATAAGCTGCCCGACAATCTGGGTAAGGACAACAAGGGTCATAATGTGTTTTTCATGTTGCCCCTGCTTCTGGGCATCCTTGGTCTGCTTTGGCAAGCGTTTGCCGGGCGTCGCGGCATCGAACAGTTCTGGGTGGTGTTCTTCCTGTTCTTCATGACGGGTATCGCCATCGTGCTCTATCTTAACCAGACTCCCAACCAGCCCCGCGAACGCGACTATGCCTTTGCCGGGTCGTTCTATGCGTTCGCTATATGGATAGGCATGGGTGTGACGGCTCTCTGGCGGATTCTGATGTGGGCTTACCGCCGCCGCAAAGAAGGAGCCGCCGCCGTGCGTCGTGCCACACCGGAAGTTGAACCTCTGCAGCCTGAGGCCATCGTCGACGAGCCGGAGCGTCTGTCGCGTCCGTCGTACATATGTGCGGTGGTGGCCACCGTGTTGGGTTTGATAGTTCCCCTGCAAATGGTGAGTCAGACATGGGACGACCACGACCGTTCGGGACGCTATGCCGCGCGCGACTATGCGAAGAACTACCTGAACAGCCTTGAGCCCAACGCCATAATCTTCTGCAACGGCGACAACGACACCTTCCCCCTGTGGTATGCCCAGGAGGTGGAAGGCGTACGTCCTGATGTAAAAATCATCAACCTTTCATATCTTGCGTCCGACTGGTATGCCGACCAGGCACGCATGCAGTCGTATTCAGCACCTCCGGTGCGTATGACCGCCCGCCCGGCTGATTATGCCTACGGCAAAGCCGATGTCACGCTTGTGGGCTACGAAACAACACCGATTGACCTTATGACAGCCTTACGCGATGTTTATGCCGGCAAAGGACGTGACACCTACGGGTATCCGATGATTGATAGCCGGTATGTATATATCCCGGTGAACAAGGAAGTAGCAGTTAAGCGCGGTCTTGTATCGCCTGCTGAGGCGGAGTTTTTGCCCGACCGCATCGAAATTGACCTGATGTCGACGCCGGCATACCGTCAGAAGGGTTACCTGTCGATGTCGGACCTGCTGGTGCTTGACATCATAGCCACCAATGCCGCCGCAGGCTGGGAGCGCCCTGTCTATTGGGCGAGCTCCGTAGGTTCAGACCTGCAAATGGGTCTGGACAATTATCTGCGCAGCACAGGCATGGCTCTGCAGCTCACACCGCTGCGTATGGAGGCAAGCACTCCGCGTACAGACCGTGCATACAATGTGGTCAACAATCTCTACCAGTGGGGTGGTGCGGACAAGGCCGTCCCCGGCAAAGCACCATATTTTGATGAGACGGCGGGACGTATGTTCTCCGCAACCCGCTACTCAATGCAAGATATCGCCGCCCAGCTGATTTACGAAGGCGACAAACTGCAGGAGTCGGGCGACAAGGTTGCCGCTCTTGAGAAATTCCGTCGTGCCCGCACGACGCTCGACCGCATGCGACAGAAATTGCCGGAGGCACAGATGCCCTTCTCGCTGTCTGAGGCCACGACAGTGGGCGAGATGTATTGCTCGTTGGGAGAGGCCTCGAGGATGAACGACAAGGGTCTGACATCTACAGGCCTCAACATTCTGGCCGATGCCGCCCGCAGGTATGCCCAGCATGTCCGTTATGCCGAATATATGCGTTCGATGCATCCCGGTGCATCCTTTACGATTGAGACTACCTATGCACCGGCGCTGTATTACCACATCATAGAACTTTACGGCCAGTATGGAGGCAATGTAGAGGCGCTTGCCAAGTCGCCGCATCTTGCAGGTATCAGCCTGCCGGCACTCAAAGACCTCTGGGAGAGATACAACAACCAGTCGCCGGGTACTGAAGGTCCGGAAGACCTCGAAGCCTATACCGAGGAGTTGCGCAAGTATGCCCAGATAGTGGCGGAACTTCAGAGCCTCAGCCCGGCGGAATATGCGGAGCGTACCGAACTTGAACGCCAGATAGACTCCGTATTCCTCGAAACGGTGGCTTACTATATAGAAGCAGGAGGTTCGGAGGAAAAACTGATGAAGTATCCCGAGTTGCAGCAGGTTGACCTCGAGAGGTCGAAACGCCTCCGTGAGGCATTTGTAGCCGCTCATCCCGAGATGACGAAGTAGCCTACACTGTCAGGGAGCTATGCTTATAGAACGTCCGCCTCGCCTGTTCCGTCTCTGTTTCCCCGGAGCGCTCTTCCGCGCCAAGGGGTGCGGAAAGCGGGTGTATCTGACGTTTGACGACGGACCGGTGCCTGCGGCTACCCCTTACGTGCTCGAGGTGCTCCGCGAGCGCGGCATCAAGGCCACGTTCTTCATGGTGGGAGACAATGTGCGCCGTTATCCCGAAATTTTCCGCAAGGTCTTAGAGGAGGGTCACACGGTGGGCAATCACACCATGCATCATCTGCACGGACTATTTTCGCGCACGCGTACGTATCTGGCCGATGTGGCCGAAGCAGACGCGGCTATTAACTCTGAATTGCTGCGTCCGCCGCACGGGATACTGCGCCTGCGTCAGCTGTTTATGCTGAAGAAGACACACCGACTGGTGATGTACGACCTCGTGAGCCGCGACTACAGCCGTCTGTTTACAGCGGAAGATGTCGTGAATACAGTCAAGAGATTAGTGCGCCCGGGCTCTGTCATAGTGTTCCACGACTCGATAAAATCCTTGCCACGGATGCGCGACTCGCTGCCTGTATCGATAGATTGGCTGATTGAGCGAGGATATGAATTCGGGGTGATAGGCGATGAATATACAACATAGCAGACATATAGATATGGCGAATGAAAACACACACAGGAAAAAAGTGCTGATAATAGGTGCAGGCGGATTTGTCGGTTCGTACATAGCCGCCCGTGCACTTGAGCTCGGCTATGAGACATGGTGCGGTGTGCGTGAAACCACGTCGCGACGCTGGCTTGCCGACCCTTGCCTCCGTTTTGTCACACTTGACTTCGACTCCGTACCCCAGATGTCTGAAGTTCTCGGTTCGACACTCCCGGAGGGTGAGAAGTGGGATTATGTAGTATATAATCTCGGGGCGACCAAGTGTCTTAATTTTGCCGATTTCAACCGCATAAACTACGGAATATTGCGCGCTTTCACCGAAGCGCTGAAACAATCGGATATGGTGCCGGAGAAACTGTTGTACATGAGCAGCCTTTCGGCGCTCGGACCGGGAGATGAAAAGGGCTATACACCATATACGGAAAAATCAATCCCGCATCCGGACACAAAATATGGAGCTTCCAAACTGAAAGCGGAGATGTGGCTTGCCACAAGCGGAATTCCGCATATTATTTTCCGCTCGACGGGTGTGTATGGTCCGCGCGACCGGGACTATTACCTCATGTTCAAAAGCATAAGCCGCGGCTGGGATTTCTCGGTCGGGCTGCGCCGCCAGTTGCTCACTTTCATCTATGCCGAAGACCTTGCGCGCGCAATCTTCATGGCTCTGGAAAAAGCCCCTGTAGGGAAGACATATATTGTGGCCGAACCACGTGCTTATACGCAACGGGAATTCCGCAATCTCGTGTGCAAGGCACTCGGCAAGCGGCATGCGATAGGGGTGAGGTTGCCTCTGGGTGCGGTGCGCCTCGTGTCGAAGGCTGCCGAGCTATGGGGAATAGCCCGCCTGAAGCCGTCGACGTTGAATACGGACAAATACCACATCATGCGTCAGCGCAACTGGAGCGCCGACACTTCGGCCGCGTTGCGCGATTTTGGTTTTGAGGCGGAAATTTCGCTGGCCGAGGGTGTGGCCCGCAGTGTGAAATGGTATCGCGCCCAAGGGTGGCTCTGAAATGCAGCAGGACAGTATCAACATATCGGCCGACACTACGTTGCAGACAGGTGTACTCATCGAGCAGACAGACACACTGGTCAATCTGCAGGGCGAGGAGAAAGCGGGTCTGGTTCTGACTGAGCCCGACCGAGGGCGCGACGGCTTACCCCGGCCGGAAACTCCTGCTTCGGCATCGTGGGTGGGGGCGCTTCTGCTGTTGATATTTGTATTGGTAGGTATTCGCTTTCGCGCCAACTATAAATTCCTGAGCGGTATAGTGTCCGACCTTACCGACCGTGGGGGTAGGCAGAGCATTTTCGGAGAAACAGTGAGGGAAACTTTCTATATCTTGACCCTCAATATGTTATGGATTGTCAGCTGCGGAGCGCTGCTTTACATAGGACTCGGACTAAGCCAGACGTCCACGACTCATCTGCCGACTGTCGGAATGGGAGTCACGATAGGGTGTGTCGGCGTTTACGCCGTGTGGGAATGGATAACCTATTGGATTTGCGGCAACGTATTCAGTAACTCACGGCTTACACATGTGTGGCTATGCGGCTTGCGAGCGTCGCAAGGACTTGCGTCGCTCGGTCTTCTTCCTCTGGCACTCGGCGCAATGTTTGTGCCTTCCGCGTCTGCGGTTTTGTTATGCATTGCCGTCGTGCTGTATGCCTTGGTCAGATTGGTATATATATGGCAGGGTTTCTACATTTTTTTTAACCGACTTGGGGGTGTTGTGCCATTTTTTTACTACCTTTGCGCATTGGAAATAGCTCCACTTCCGTTGGTTTATCATGCGGCGCGCAACATGTGCGACGTAATTGGTTGACGGGAGTATATTTGCACACTATCGCACGACAAATATGCCGATTAAGAAGATTCTCATATCGCAGCCTAAGCCTACGACAGACAAGTCTCCGTATTATGATATCGCCGCCCGCCATGGCGTGGAACTGGTATTCCGTCCGTTCATCAAGGTTGAAGGTCTTTCTGCCCGTGAATTCCGTCAGTCCAAAATAAATATATCGGATTATACGGCGGTTATTTTCACTGCCAAGACGGCCGTCGACAATTTCTTTCAGTTGTGCGAGAAGCTACGGGTTGAAATACCTGATACGATGAAATATTTTTGCACTTCGGAGTCAATCGCCCTCTATCTTCAGAAGTACATAGTCTATCGTAAGCGTAAGATATTTTTCGGATTGTCGGGCAGGCTTAACGACCCGCAGTTGTTGGCGCATATCACCAAGCATAACAAGGAAAAGGCTCTCTTTCCTGTTTCTGACGTTCATAAGGAAGAGAATGCTCCCGAACTCGACGGTACAAAAATCAAATATACTAAAGCCGTCATGTTCCGCACGGTGAGCAATGATTTCGGTCCTGACGAACCGTTTGACTATGACCTGCTTTTGTTCTTCAGTCCGGCAGGCATAGATGCTCTGAAAAAGAATTTCCCTGATTTCGACCAGAGTAAGAACGGAGTAAGCATAGGATGTCTCGGAGCGCAGACCGCCAAAGCTATCGAGGACAAAGGACTGCATCTTAACTTCATGGCGCCGTCGCCGGAAGCTCCCTCGATGACTGCAGCTCTCGACCTCTTCCTCTCCCGCCAGAAGTAACTCACACGAGCATTTTGATGACGGTGCATGTGTCAGCGGCCGAGATAGAGGCGATGCTCCTCTCCCGAAAGAATGATGAACAGCACCAGGTTCTGACAAGTTTTTTTAAGACAGGAAAAGGAGAATACGGCGAAGGGGATGAATTTCTCGGTCTCCGTGTAGCCGAGACCCGAGCCGTAGTCAAGGCGGCTAAATGTCGTGTAGCCTTTCCGGAAATAGAGAAACTGCTGCATAGCCGATGGCACGAAGTACGTCTGAGCGGTCTTCTTTTGCTGGTCGAGGAGATGAAAGCCAACATCCCCCGTAAGTCAGATAAAGATGATAATCAGAAGGCTGCCCGACGCAAAGAAATAGCAGAATTCTATATGGCTCATGCACGCCAGGCCAACAACTGGGATTTGGTCGACCTTTCAGCTCCATATATTGTGGGAGTCTACATAAGATTGGCGGACGCCACCACGTCCGGCATGTTGTATGACATGGCAGAATGTGACAATCTCTGGTTGCAACGCATATCGATAGTCAGTACGCTCGACCTTATACGTCACGGCCTCTATGAGCCTACGATGAAGCTGGCAGACAAAATGCTCGGACATCCCCACGACCTTATTCATAAGGCTATAGGCTGGACGCTCAGAGAGATAGGCAAGAAAGATAAGGATGTACTTACTGATTATCTCGAAGGCCGTTACGCCGTGTTGCCCCGCACGTCGTTGCGTTACGCAATAGAGCGTTTTCCCGAACCGGAGCGTCTTTACTGGCTCAGACGCAAGTAGAAGATGTCATATTTTTTGTAGAATTTGATTTTGTGCTTATATATAGTTATATTTGCGGCAATAAATCATCCTGCATCAGAACAACAATAAACAAACAGCATATTTATGAAGAAATTATTTACCCTTCTTTGCGCTGCAGCGGTAACCACAGCTTCACAAGCTGAGGTCAAGCTATGGTTAGAGTCGATTAAAGGCGACTGGTCAATGAACACGACGGAATACAAGTATTCTGACACCAACAAGGTGCGTCAAATCATCAAAAAGAATAACGACAAGCCGATTAGTTCGTACTATCAGATGTTTACTTATGACAGCTCTGACAATCTGACCCGTATAGCCATGTACCAGGATTTGTTGGAAACCTTCAACTATGACGAGTATGTCTGGATGAACTATATCGACTACAAATACAACGAATC
Source organism: uncultured Sangeribacter sp. (assembly GCA_964452865.1). Taxonomy (GTDB): domain Bacteria; phylum Bacteroidota; class Bacteroidia; order Bacteroidales; family Muribaculaceae; genus Lepagella. Next base: position 7,958 of record CAYVNJ010000027.1, read on the forward strand.
CGGCCAATGTGTCGAGCGAATCAACTACAATCATCTAAAGGCCAAAGACCATCCTTACGACCCGGTCTTCACCCTCGGAGGTGTGCTGAAATATGAGTATAACCTCGACGGCAAGCTCGAAACTGTCAAGACATACCTCGACGACACCCTTTATCAGATAGATAAGTACATCTATAACGACAATGGTCTTCTCGAACGCCGAGAGATTTCGTATGCAAGCACAATCAACCAGTTTGTCCACGGCACCAATGTCTACTATATCTACGACGAGGGTGACCAGCTGATAGAAATAAAGCAGTGCGATTATGACGAGGATACCAAGGAGGAAACAACCAACTACTGCACCCTTTATACTTACGACGCACAAGGCAACCTCACACTTCAGGAGAAAGTGGACGGCACTAAAAACGTTGTCTCGCAGAAATTTGAGTATTACTACAAGCCTGCGTCATTTGAGTACAAATTGGACGAGGTGGCATATCCTATGAATCCTGAAGCAACACGCGAAACAGAACTTTATCAGGGTCTGCGCCATGTGCTTGACAAATATGACCAGTGGGAAAACAACCTCGACACCGGGCAATTGGTAAAATATGATACGTTCACATGCGAGTATACCGACCTGTACGACCTTGTCCGCCCGGGAGTGAAGATGGTTGACATGGCACGTCCGGAGTCAGCCGGTCTGACATTTGCCGGTGTGTCAGGCAACCGTCTGATGTTGCAGGGCATCAATCCTATGGATGCTGTCCGCATTTTCAATATGGAAGGGCGCCTCGTAGTAAGCGATACCTATCGCACATCGGGTCTTGATGTGACCAACCTCCCTGCTGGAGCATACGTGGTATCGACATCGAACGGTTGCGCCAAATTCGTGAAATAAGTATAATAATTCATCCAGAAAGACTGTCAGGTAATGAAAAAAACGTTTGCTACCCGCTTGTCGCTGATTCTGATGATGGGGCTGGTTGCGCTTACGTCCAGAGCTGACCTGGTGAGAATAGACGGTATTATATATTCAATTGGCATAACTACAGCCTCCATCGTAGGAGTCGAAAGTAAATCCATAACAAAAGTCGATATACCAGACTATTTCAGCGATATGGATTATCCTTACAGAATCACGACTATCGCAGAGTCTGCTTTCGCGGATTGCGACCAGCTGGTAGAAGTGACCCTCCCCAAGACACTTACCACTATCGGCGAGTCTGCCTTCAGCGGGTGTAGCAGTCTGGAAGAAATAGTTGTTCCCGAGGCTGTGACAACTATCGGAAAGCAGGCATTCTATCAGTGTACCGCTTTGAAAGAAGCAACTATCAACGGGCCGGTAGAAATTATTGACGATTGGACTTTCTTTGGCTGCAGCAGTCTGACCAAAGTGACCCTCCCTTCGTCGGTTAAAGATATTAATTGGGCTGCTTTCTGGGAGTGCTCCAGCCTTGAAGAAGTGAATATTCCCGAGGGTGTTACGTATTTCGGCTCTAATCTTTTCGTCGGCTGTAGCAGTCTAAAAGAAATAACCCTCCCCACGACACTTACCTTTATCGGCGAGAGTGCTTTCCACGGGTGTAGCAGTCTGAAAGAAATAATCCTTCCAGAGACCGTGAAATTAGACTGGTATGCTTTCTACGGGTGTAGCAGTCTGAAAAGTATATCAATACCAGAGTCTATAGGTGAAAGACTCCCGAAAGGTTTATTATGGGATTGCTCCAGTCTGACCAAAGTTGTCTTGCCCGAATCGGTCCAGTATATCGAAGCTTGGGCTTTCAGGGGCTGCAGCAGTCTGGAAGAAGTGAATATTCCCGAGGGTGTCATCTGGATTGCACCGGAGTCTTTCCAGGACTGCAGCAGTTTGAAAGAAGTAACCCTCCCCAAGGGTATCACAAAAATCGATACGGGTGCTTTCCAGGGGTGCAGCAGTCTGGAAAAAGTGAGTATCCCTGAGGGCGTCCAAGTTATCTACAATAATGGCTTCAGTGGCTGCATAGGGCTGAAAGAAGTGACCCTCCCGGAGTCTCTTTCCGAAATCAGAGCTGAGGCTTTCAAGGGTTGTGCCGGTCTGAAAGAATTGAAACTCCCGAAAGGTGTCAGAACTCTCGGTCAGAATGCTTACGAGGGATGTACCGCTCTGACCGAAGTTACCCTCGGAGAGCGCGTCATGACTATCAGCGCTGGTGCTTTCGAAGGGTGCAGCAGCCTGAAAGAGGTAACTTCCTTGTCAGAGGACCTTACATACGTGGGAACGAATGCTTTCGAGGGATGCAGCAGCCTGACCGCCGTAAGAGTGAAGGATGTTAATAAATGGGCAGATGTACAGTTTGATGCCGATAGTGACAGCGCAAATCCGCTGTACTATGCCAAGACTCTTTATTCAGGAGAAAGTACCGAACCTGTGAAACATCTGGTTCTTGACGGAACTAATGTGTATTCCAACACATTCAATTATGCTGAGTGTCTGGAACGTGTCCTTATCAAAAACGGTAATAAAGTCTTTAGAAGTGCATTCGCCAACTGCTCTAACCTGACAGACGTATGCATCGATGCCTGGTTGATTTCGCAGACGGTATTTGCGAATTGCTCTAAAATCAAGAATGTATATGTGCCCAGAGAAACTCCACCGACAGCTTATGAAGATACATTTGCCGAGGATGCCTATAAGGGTACTCTGTATGTGCCGAAGGGTTGCAGTTCTACCTATCGAGACTGTTCTCCCTGGAGTCTATTCGAAAATATTCAGGAAATGGATTTTTCTGATTTAGACTCGGTATTTGATGGGCATGGAGGCATTGAGAATGTAGAGTCCGATTTGAACGGTATGCATGCCGGTGTGACCAATATCTATAATTATCAGGGCGTATGTCTGAAACGTAATGCTTCCGAGGAGGATGTCAAGTCGCTCGCGCCCGGACTTTATATCATTGGCGGCAAGAAAGTAGTCGTGAAATAAAATACCATTCATACAATATAGCTGAGGCTGTCTGACGATGAAAGTCGGACAGCCTCACTTCATTGATAAATTTTTTGCGTCAATATAACAAACGAACCCAGCGCATTGTGCTGAGTTCGCCTATTTTTGTGGAGTATAGCGGACTCGAACCGCTCACCTCGACACTGCCAGTGTCGCGCTCTAGCCAGATGAGCTAATACCCCATTTGAGTGTTGCAAAGGTAAAACGTTTTTTTGTTCCGTGCAAGCGGCATCATAATTTTTTTGTTTTTTAACCTCGCAAGTCCTAACCCATTGAACTTATTTTGCTAATTTTGCCACATTACAAATGCGACCGAAAACATTATGGTTTACAGATATGATTATCTTGTAGTCGGAGGAGGTATTGCCGGCATGAGTTTCGCACTTGAAACAGCCGAGGCCGGCCGTCGTGTAGCCCTGATTTGCAAGACCACCCTCGAAGAGGCCAATACCAATCTGGCGCAAGGGGGTGTGGCAAGTGTGACCGACACCGCGCTTGACAATTTCGACAAACACATTGAAGATACTATGGTTGCGGGCGATATGCTGTCCGACCCGGAGGCGGTATATAAGGTTGTCACCCGTGCCCCGGAGTTAATCCGTCGTCTCATAGATTGGGGCGTGGAGTTCGACCGCAAATCTGACGGCTCATTCGACCTTCATCGTGAGGGTGGCCATTCGGAGTTCCGCATCCTGCACCACAAGGACTGCACCGGTGCTGAAATCCAACGCAGTCTGGCACGACGTGTAGCCGAGCATCCTAATATCGACGTGTTTGAACATCATTTTGCGGTAGAGATTATCACGCAGCATCATCTGGGGCGTGTGGTCACAAGGCGCTCTCCCGACATCACCTGCTTCGGAGCATACGTGCTTGACGAAACTTCCGGGCGGATAGATACATTTCTTGCCCGTGCCACCGTGCTGGCAACCGGCGGCGTGGGTGCGGTATATACTACCACGACCAATCCTCTGATAGCAACGGGCGACGGCATAGCCATGGCCTATCGGGCCAAAGGTCGGGTGAAGGACATGGAGTTCATTCAGTTTCACCCCACGGCACTGTATCATCCCGGCGACCGTCCGTCATTCCTCATAACCGAAGCCATGCGAGGTTATGGTGGCGTGTTGCGCAATCTCGACGGCGAGGAGTTCATGCACAAATATGACCCCCGTCTCTCGCTTGCACCGCGCGACATCGTGGCGCGTGCCATCGATTCGGAAATGAAGCTCAACGGTACGGACCATGTCTATCTCGACGTCACCCATAAGCCGGCCGAGGAGACGCGCCGTCACTTTCCCAATATCTATGAAAAATGTCTTTCGTTGGGCATCGACATAACGAAAGATTACATACCCGTGGCTCCGGCCGCTCATTATCTTTGCGGTGGTATCGACGTCAATCTCAACGGCGAGTCGTCAATCAGGCGGCTTTATGCCCTCGGAGAATGTTCGCGCACAGGCCTTCACGGCGGCAACCGTCTGGCTTCAAATTCATTGATAGAAGCAGCCGTCTATGCCGATGCTGCCGCAAGTCACTCACTGGGGCTGATTGACGGTTATGAATTCCGCGAAGATGTGCCGGAGTGGCGCGACGAGGCCGATGTTCATCCCGAGGAGATGGGATTGATTGCCCAGTCAATCCGCGAAGTCAACCAGATAATGGGTTATTACGTAGGCATAGTACGCAGCGATTTGCGGTTGAAGAGGGCCTGGAACCGCCTTGACATTCTCTATGAAGAAACGGAAGAGCTGTTCCGCACGTCGAAGCCCTCGCGCGAGCTGTGCGAACTCCGCAACATGATAAATGTGGCCTATCTTGTCATGCGCCAGGCAATGGAGCGCAAGGAGAGCCGCGGATTGCATTACACGGTGGACTATCCTCATCCACCGGTTGAAAAGGCTGCGGTTAATGATTAACAATAAGTTGGTTAGATGAAAAGATACGCGATAAGGAGTCTGTTGATTGTAGCCCTGCTGGCCGTAGGTGGGGCAGTGCTTGCCGGCAAACCGAAAGCCGGTCACGACGAGAGCGTGAAACGCAATCTCGCCATTTTCGGCGATATAGTCAAGAAGCTTGAAGAGAATTACGTCGACTCCGTGCGTACGGACGAGGTGTTCAAGCGTGCCATGGCTGTCATGCTCAACGGTGTTGACCCATATACCGAATATTTAGGACCCGAAGAGCAGGCCGGCCTGAAGTCGATGACTTCGGGCGAATATGGCGGTATCGGCAGCTATATCATGGAGCGCGACGGGGGGGTCTATATCTCCGAGCCATACGAGGGCAGTCCGGCAGCTCAGGCCGGATTGTTGCCGGGCGACCGCATTGTGCGTGTCGACACTACTGATGTGCGCGGCATGGGTTCAGACCGTGTCATTCCGTTGCTCAAAGGAGTTCCGGAGACGGAAGTGAGCATCGGTGTGGTACGCCCGTATACGGCAGACAGCCTGCGCACTTTCAAGGTGACCCGCCGTAAACTGGTGATGCCGTCGGTAGCGTATGCCGCAATTGACTCGACAGGCACAGGCTATATAAAGCTAACTTCATTCATGGAGCGTACGCCACAGGAGATGCGCACTGCACTCGAAGGCTTCAAGGCCGACCCGAGGCTCAAGAATATCATTCTCGACCTGCGCGGCAATGGCGGCGGACTGCTTTCGGCTGCTATAGAGACAGTCAATTTCTTCGTGCCTAAAAATACGGTTGTCCTCCGCACCCGCGGCCGCGACCCCCGCAGCGAAAAAGAGTATAAAACTACAAAAAATCCGTTGTTGCCCGACATTCCTCTTGCCGTACTGATTGACGGTGGTTCGGCATCGGCATCCGAAATTACTGCCGGCGCTCTTCAGGACCTCGACCGGGCTGTGCTCGTAGGTTCACGTTCATTTGGCAAAGGATTGGTGCAGAGTACATTTGACCTGCCATACGACGGTCTGCTCAAAATGACCGTGGCTAAATACTACATACCTTCCGGACGTCTAATCCAGGAGTTTGACTATTCACGTCGGAACGCCGACGGGTCGGTGGCGCGTACGCCCGACAGTCTGACAAATGTGTTCCGCACGGCTGCCGGCCGCCCCGTGCGTGACGGGGGAGGTCTCGTGCCCGACGACACATTGAGCTGGAACAATCCCGGTCCGTTGCTTATAAGCCTGGTAAAAGATTATCATATATTCGATTTTGTCAACAGATATGCTGCGGCTCACCCGGAAGTGCCTTCCCCCGCCGAATTTGTAGTGACCGATGATATTTATGCCGACTTCACACAGGGTCTGGACACCGCGCGTCTCAAGTACGACCGTATGTCTGAAAACCTTCTCGGCAAACTGCGCGAGGCAGCCCGGACTGAGGGTTATCTCGACGCCGAGGCATCGGCCGCACTCGACTCCGTAGCCTCATTGCTGCGTCATGACGTATATCGCGATTTGCAGCTGAAGCGGCCGGAGATATCGGAATATCTTGCTTCCGAGATGATGGAGCGGTATTACTTCACGCGCGGCGGAGTGATTGAAGAGCTCAAGACCGACAAGGGTGTAGCGCGTGCAAAAGCCATACTCAACGACCCCGAACTATACCGCAGCCTGTTGCAACCCAAGCCCGAAAAGAAGAAACGATGAGTCGCCCCGTACAACCCAAAAAGGCTCTCGGACAGCATTTCCTGACCGACACGTCGATAGCCTCGCGCATAGCCGACACCGTCGATGTCGGGTGTTATGCCGGTTTGCCTATAGCCGAAGTCGGTCCGGGCACAGGTATGCTCACGCGTTTTCTCTCCGAAAAGGGTCGAGAGCTAAAAGTGATAGAGATAGACACTGAGAGTACAGCTTTTCTACGCACCCGTTATCCCTCGCTCGATATTGTAGAGGGCGATTTCCTCAAGATGGATTTGTCGTGCCTGTTCGACGGACGTCCTTTTGTGCTGACCGGTAATTATCCGTACAACATATCATCGCAGATATTTTTCAAGGTGCTGGACTACAAGGAGATAATTCCTGTGGTGACAGGCATGTTGCAACGCGAGGTCGCACGACGCATCTGCTCGGCTCCAGGTTCGAAAGAATATGGTATCCTTTCCGTACTCTTGCAGATGTGGTATGATTGTGAATATCTCTTCACCGTCGACGAAGGAGTGTTCGACCCTCCGCCCAAGGTCAAGAGCGGGGTACTCAGGCTCACGCGCAACGACAGAATTGACCCGGGCTGCGACTGGAAGCGTTTCCGCACCGTAGTAAAGACAGCATTCGGCCAACGTCGCAAGACATTGCGCAATTCACTCCGCTCCATGCTGACACCCGAGGCCGCGGCGCATCCGATGATGTCGGAGCGTCCTGAACGTTTGGGAGTGGACGACTTCATACTCCTCACACAATTACTCACACCCCATTCCGATGTCTAAGAAAATAGCAGAAACTCCGCTGATGAAGCAGTATGCCGAGATGAAGAAGAAACATCCCGACGCTCTGCTCCTTTTCCGTGTGGGCGATTTCTACGAGACATTCTCCGATGATGCTATTGCCGCCTCAGACATTCTTGGCATAACGCTCACGAGGCGTGCCAACGGAGTTGCACAGTACGTCGAGCTGGCCGGTTTCCCTCACCATGCTCTGGACACCTATCTGCCCCGTCTGGTACGTGCCGGGCGCCGTGTGGCGATTTGCGAACAGCTTGAAGACCCCAAAGCCGCCAAAGGATTGGTCAAGAGGGGCATTACCGAGCTTGTGACTCCTGGCATCAATTTCTCGGACACGGCTCTCGATAGCCGCAACAATAATTTTCTGGCCGGAATCCACACCGTGGGCAACCGTACGGGCATAGCCTTTCTCGACATATCGACAGGTGAGTTCCTGTGTGCCGAAGGCAATTTCGACTTTATCGACAAGCTTCTCACCAACATAGCCCCTAAAGAACTGCTCGTCATGCGCGGCGAGAAACGACAGACAGCCGAGCGATACCCGGATGCAGGATTCTTTATTTTTGAACTCGACGACTGGGTATATACCACTCAAGCCGCCAACGACCGCCTGTTGAGGCAGTTCGGCACACAGAACCTGAAAGGTTTCGGCGTTGATGACTTACCGCTCGGAATAATAGCGGCCGGTTCTCTTCTGTATTATCTTGACCAGACTAACCACACACAGACGTCGCATATAAGCTCGCTCGGCCGCATTGACGAAGGACACTTCGTGCGCCTCGACCGTTTCACGGTGCGCAATCTCGAATTGACAAAGCCTCTGGCTGAGAACGGGCGCAGCCTTGTCGACTATCTTGACAAAACGGCATCTCCGCCGGGAGCCCGTCTGCTCCGGCGCTGGATACATTTCCCGCTTCGCGACGTCGAAGCCATACATTCGCGCCACGACATTGTGGAGCATTTTTTCCGTCATCCCGATTTGCGCGACAATCTGCATGCATTGCTGGGCACTATGGGGGATATGGAGCGAATCAACTCCAAGACGGCTGCCCGGCGCGTCAGTCCACGTGAACTCGTACAGCTCAGCATAGGTCTGCGTGCAGCTGCCGACATACGCACCCTATGTTCCGATACCGAATGCAATTCGCTGGCCCGTACAGCATCGCTTATCGACCCATGTGCCGACCTTGTGACCCGTATCGCCGCCACATTGTCCGACGATGCTCCGGCACTTGCCTCCCGCGGAGGCTTTGTACGCAAAGGTGCGGATGCCGAACTTGACGAATTGCGCATGCTTCTGGCCGACGGCAAGTCGTACCTTGAAGGCATGGTGAAGCGCGAAATGGAGAAGACCGGCATATCGAGCCTCAAGATAGGATTTAACAGTGTTTTCGGCTATTATTTCGAGGTGCGCAATACCCACCGCGAGAAAGTGCCGGCTGACTGGATAAGAAAACAGACGCTCACTCAGGCTGAGCGCTATATCACGCCCGAACTTAAGGAATATGAGGAAAAAATTCTCGGAGCGCAAGACCGTATCCAGACCATAGAGATGCGTATCCTCAACGACCTAATAATAGAGGCCGGCCGCTATGTCGACACAATCAAGCAGACGGCTGCCGCATGTGCGCGGCTGGATGTGCTTGTTTCTTTTGCTCTGGCGGCTTCAGAATATAGATATGTCCGCCCGGAAGTCAACGACACGACCGATATTTCAATCACCGACGGACGTCATCCGGTCATCGAGCGGCGTCTGCCACCGGGCGAGATGTATGTGGCCAATTCATTACGACTGTCGGCCGATGATTGCCAGATAATGATGATTACAGGCCCGAATATGGCCGGTAAGAGCGCACTGCTGCGTCAGACGGCACTCATCGTACTCATGGCTCAATGTGGTTCTTTCGTGCCGGCCGAAGCAGCCTCTATAGGTATTGTCGATAAGATTTTCACCCGTGTGGGTGCAAGCGACAACATATCTTCCGGCGAGTCGACATTTATGGTTGAAATGAACGAAGCTGCCGCCATTCTCAACAACATGTCCGACCGCAGCCTTATTCTGTTTGACGAGTTGGGTCGTGGCACAAGTACCTACGACGGTATATCTATTGCCTGGGCCATTGTCGAACACATCCACGAAAACGGCCGCTTCCGGCCGAAGACACTCTTTGCCACACATTACCACGAACTCAACGAAATGGAGAAATCCTTCCCCCGGATTGCCAACTACAATGTCAGTGTGCGCGAGGAGAAAGGGAAGGTGATATTCCTGCGCCGGCTTGAGCGCGGAGGGAGTGCCCACAGCTTCGGCATCCATGTGGCGCGGCTGGCCGGCATGCCACCCTCGATTGTCAGACGTGCTCAGCAGGTGCTCCGCCGTCTTGAGGAAGCGTCGCGCGGCGATGGAGAGGCGGTTGTCAGCAAAGCCAACGTGGCCGGCATAGCCACCGAGCGCGACGGCTACCAGCTGTCATTCTTCAATCTTGACGACCCTACATTGTGCCAGGTGCGCGATACTCTTGCCGGGCTTGACATCGACAGCCTCACACCGCTCCAGGCTCTCAACACCCTCAACGAACTGAAAGGAATAGTAACCGGTAAATAACCACATCAAAACCGAAATATAGATATGCATAAAATAGCCATACTCGCATCGGGAAACGGCTCAAACGCCGAAAACATAGTACGACGATTTCACGCAGGGAATGCCATACGCACTGTCATCGTTGTTTCCGACCATGCCGATGCCGGAGTCCACGAGCGCATGCGCAACCTCGGGGTAGAGACAGTGACATTGCCTGCCGAGGTGTGGAAATCCCGTCCATCCGAAGTGATTGACCTTCTTGAGAGCCACGGTGTGGAGATGGTCATACTTGCCGGTTTCATGCGGAAGGTACACCCGGCCATTGTCGAGATGTACGAAGGGAGGATGCTCAATCTTCACCCCTCATTGCTCCCCGCCTACGGAGGCAAAGGCATGTACGGACATCATGTCCACGAAGCGGTCATTGCTGCCGGAGAGAAGCGTAGTGGCGCAACCGTACACTATGTCACCGACATCATGGACGGTGGCGAGATTCTCCTCCAGGGAGAGGTCGAGGTAAAGCCCGACGACACTCCCGCCACCCTTGAGGCTAAAATCCACGAAGTGGAGTTCGACATATTCCCACGTGCCATTGTCAAAGCTTTCGAACGCCTCGACATTGAGGATGCCGACAAACAGGATGTCACCCCTTCCGGCCGTTCGGAGAAGGAGAAGGGCTCTGCTCCAGTTCCGCCCCCGATGCCTGAAGGCACGCAGAACGAACGTTGGGCCGATGTGCTGAAAGTGGAATATGACCCTGCCGAGGCTGCCAAGCGTGCAGAAGAAGCGGAAAAGCGTACAGCCGAGATGCATCGTCCCCCGCAATACCGCCCGAAAGCGGCCGAAGCACCTTCCGACGAGGTAAGAGAGCCTATGCCGCCTACATATACTCTTTGGGCTGTGATAATGACTATCTGCTGCTGTCTCGTTCCGGGCATAATAGCCATAGTCTATTCATCGCAAGTCTCCACCCGCTATCTGGCCGGAGATATAGAGGGTTCGCGTCGTGCGTCGCGTCGCGCCGAAGGGTGGATAATAGCCTCCTTCGTGCTGGGAGTGATGTCGGCTACACTCTATGTGCCACTGATGCTTATTTCAGGGCTTTGAGCCGCAGAAACATAATACTTTCGATAGCCGTGGCCGCATGTGTGGCTGCGGCTGTACTCTATTTCATTGTCGACCCTGCGCAGTCGTCCTACATGCCCAAGTGTATATTCCATTCGCTCACAGGCTATTCATGTCCCGGATGCGGCACACAGCGGGCAATTCATTCCCTGCTTCACGGCCGTTTTCTCGATGCAATGGGGCAGAACGCGCTCTTCGTCTTCTTTCTCCCACTGCTCCCGATTCTTCTTTGGGTGGAATATTCCCGACAGCGTCGTCCGGCGCTATATCTTAAAGTCTACGGAGCGCCGGCCGCCATAGGCGCAGTGGTAGTCATCGTTGCGTGGATGCTCCTCCGCAATATATTCGGCATATAACGACAACGGTAGATGCCCGGTATTCCGTTGGCAATGCCATTGCGTCCGCTGCTTGATTAGAGTTGACGTGTGCCGGAGGCACTATGTTATGGGCAACCCAGTGCTTCAGCGCGGGGAGATGGATGCAGTGTAAAAATAAAACCTCGGAGAGGTGTCTGATAAGATAATCAAACGTCTCTCCGAGACTATGTTTGTTGAGCTTTCTACTCCTCGGGCTGAAGCCCGAGGTTTTCAATAAAAATATGACTCCGGCATATTTTATCTACAGTAAACTTCCTTGGAGGCTTTCGCGCCGCGCTTCACGATGTAGATGCTTCCCTCCTCCGGAGCAGCCACTTTCTGCCCCTGCAGATTGTAATACTCCGGCTCGGCATTGCCGTCGGTGTCTAATTCCTCTACCAAAGGCGGATGTGGCAAGTCAGTTAGTTCAAACAGAATTTCTTTCGTATCAAGTTTCTGTACTTTACAAAGTACAGGATTAAGCGGGGTATAGTCTGTATTAAACACATTTATACACGGAGGGAAAAGTCCTGGAAAAGCTACAAGGCTTTGCATGCATCCAAAGCCGTCAACAACATCAAATGTACGATATCCTTCTGAATTCCATGTTGCTTCCTGATTGTCATACTGCCAGAGCTCTTGCTTTGGGTCAAAATATTTTTGAACGTATGTCCATACCTCCCTATCCAAATTGTCATCGAAACGTCTCTCTTTTAAAGTCAGTAATCCGTAGTCCCACAAGCATAAATAAATATATGGAGCTCCGATAGCAGCATCATAATTATACGTTATCCAATAAAGAATGTCATGATAAGTCGGATTTTCTGGAAGTTGGAGTTCTGTATAGTAATCACTTAATTCACCAATACGATAACTGTCTCCTGGTTTTAGGTTGTAATTATAAATTACAGTTTCTCTATCGGTCATGCCATATACATCCCCAAACCATGTTGCATTATGAGCTTCGTTGCGAAGCATGTAAACTTTTCCGTCTTCCTCACGGAGATACGCATATATGTTGTACGTAGCGTCCTTGTCATAATCGCCATTCTCATCACATTTAATAAGAGCCATGTATTCACGGTTATTCACTATACAATTATCGAAACGGAACGTTTGTTGAAACTCCATTGTCTTAATATGTTCGTAATTGTAATAGTATGTAAAGAGGCACTCCGTATCAATATGGGATAATGGTTTGGTATTCGTATCTTCGGCATTGGCAGGGAGGGGCAAGAGGTTGAGGAGAACCATTGCCAGGAGTAGTAGAGATTTCTTCATACTTCTGAGGTTTTGAGTTAATAATGCGGTAAAGATAATGATGAATTTCGAGAAATCCAAATATTTGCACCATAAAAATACGATTTTAACATCCGCATAGCAAAATGATAGAACTGAATTATAGGCGCCCGTTCGTATTCGTTAATGTTTAGAGCAAAAAACGGATGCAAGAGAATTAAGTCTGATAAAAAAGCAAGGGCTGCTTTTGTTGGTATATGACAAAGGCCGGCTTTCCAGTTGGAAGTCCGGCCGGTGGTATATCGTTAAACCTCGTGCCTGATTATTTGGCGGGCGCCTGATTGGGTGTCGGCGTCTGCGAGGGCACTGTTGCTGTCTGGCTTACGGGTGCCTGAGTCTGCTTGATGGCTGAGCGGCTGATGGGTGCTTTGATTGTGAAAGCTGCGCAGATGCTCAGAACGGCTATTACGATTGCCAGACCCCATGTGAATTTCTCAATGAAGTCGGTGGTCTTGCGGTAGCCCATATACTGGTTGCCGCCGGCATAGTTGGAGGCGAGACCGCCACCTTTTGATTTCTGGATGAGTACTGCACCTATCAGAAGCAGCGACGCCAGAACTATCAGAATAGACAGGAAGATGTACATATCTTTTTTATTTGCTGTTTACTTGATTGTCGTTTTCTATCAATTTTCGCAAAAAGCGTATTTGGTCTGCAAAGATAAATCTTTTTTCGGGATATTTCAAACTTAGCTGATTAATAATTTCGAGCGCTTTTGAATAATTGTGCTGGCGCACCATGACCATGGCCAGGCTCTGCATCAGTTTGGGCGATGAATTGTCTGCCGTATCCGGGGTCGGTTCTTCCGGTTGCTCTTGTTCTGCCGATGCTTCCGGAGCAGGTTCGGGTGTGGATGCTGCCTGCGGTGGTTGCTCGGGCTGCGTCTGAGGTGCTATCGGTTGCGGACCGAAGATGTGACGGGTCATGACGTCGAGGTCCCGGGGGTCGGCCGGTCCGAAACGGCTGATGAATGTATCGATGGCCGTAGCGGTGTCAGGACGCTCGGGCTCGGGCTCAGAAGGGTAGAAATCGTCAAATTGTTCGGAATCGCTACCCAGAACCTCCAGACGGTCGGCGCGCGACTGCAGGGTGAGTGCCACACGCGAGCCGAGGTGACGCAGCAGGTCAGGGTCGGCCGGCTGGCCGCTCTGAAGCAACCGCACCATGGGGGCAGTGAAATATGGATAGCGTGAGGCCATGCGGCGGACGTCTTCCGGGTCAGGCTGCGCCGAATTCATAATTTTGTCCAGTTCTGAAATCATAGCTCGGAATGTTTTTTACTACCAGTTGCCCAGCGTGGCATTGAAAATAAGGTCGACCAGTTCAGCCGATATTTCTTCGCACAGATTGTCCTGAACATCAATCAGCATTTCGTCGGCCGGGAAGTCGCGATAGGCGGAATAGGTCTGGTCGGAACTATTGTGTTCGTTCTTGAAGTCGGTATACTTCACCCGCACCGTTATTGTCAGGCGTGTCTGGGTGGCGTAGGCATCTGTGCCCACAGCCTGCGGAGTCAGCGAATATCCTGTAATCTCGCCCGACATTTCTGCATCGGCATGCTGGTCGGTCAGCGTAAGGCGTGTCTGCCGCTGGATGACATCCATCAGCTTGTTTTCGAAAGTCTGCTGCAACGGCGGGTAAACGAGTGCTGCACGGATTGGAAACTCGCTTACGTGGATAGTTTTATAGACATTATAGTCAATGGCCGAACCATTCAGTTTGTACGACGGTATGCACCCGCCGGCGGAAATCAGCAGCAGGAAGGAAGCCAGCAACAACGGCCATCCGTCGGTAAGTCGTCTGAGGAGATTCATGGTTGTTCAGGGTTTTCATCGTCCAGCCCGTACCTGCGGATTTTGCGATACAGGGTACGCTCCGAGATGTTAAGTTCGTCGGCCGTTTTCTTGCGTCGGCCGCCATTGCGCCTCAACGCACGTGCTATTGTCTCGCGCTCCGACTCCTGAAGCGACGACGGCGACAAGTCATCCTGCCGGTCGCTATCAATGTCTATATATCTCTGAGGACGGGCGGTATCGAGCAAATCGGCGGCTGCAGGCAGGGTAGTCACACGTGCCTGTGGGGCATCGCGATGCCGGAGCGCCTCAATTTCGCCACGCAGAGCGAAAATCATCTGCCAGAGCATTTCCCGCTCGGCTTCATACGAATGAGCGCCTCCGCGTGTGGCCAGCGCCGGTGGTGTAGCGTTTCCGTGCGGAAGTATGTCATTGACTTCAGGTCCGGTTATTTCGCCTCCCGCATGAAACAGGGCGAGACTTTCCACCACGTTTTTCAACTGGCGCACGTTGCCGGGCCACGGGGCGAGCAAGAGCAGATGCCGTGCGTCAGGGCTGAACGTAATCGGCGGCGTCATATAATGCTCGGCGAAATCGGCGGCAAACTTGCGGGCGAGAGTCACTATGTCCTCGCCACGGTCGCGCAGAGGGGGTACATCAATCACTACCGTCGACAGACGGTAGTAAAGGTCTTCGCGGAAGCGACCCTCGGCCACAGCCTTCTGCAAATCGACATTCGTGGCGGCCACTATGCGCACATCGGCACGCCTAACCTCCGACGAACCGACACGCAGATACTCGCCGCTTTCGAGCACACGCAGCAATCGAGCCTGAGTGGTCAGCGGTAGTTCCGCCACCTCGTCAAGAAATACGGTGCCTCCGGCGGCCTCTTCGAAATAGCCTTTACGGGCAGACAGCGCACCGGTGAACGACCCCTTTTCGTGGCCGAACAGCTCGGAGTCGATAGTGCCTTCGGGTATCGCGCCACAATTGACGGCTATATACTTGTTATGCTTTCTCGACGAGAAGGCATGTATTATTTTCGGAAAAAACTCCTTGCC